>JBBSNG010000052.1:0-12225 GCA_038232755.1 Solirubrobacterales bacterium
CGCCCCCGTCGATCTCGGCTAGTAGCGGTACTGGTCCGACTTGTACGGCCCGCCGACCGGCACGCCGATGTAGGCGGCCTGATCCTCGGAGAGCTCGGTCAGCCGGACGCCGAGCGCGTCGAGATGGAGCCGCGCCACGCTCTCGTCGAGATGCTTGGGCAGGACGTAGACGCGCTTCTCGTACTCGTCGTTCTTGGTGAACAGTTCGATCTGGGCGATCACCTGGTTGGTGAACGAGTTCGACATCACGAAGCTCGGGTGGCCCGTGGCGTTGCCGAGGTTGAGCAGGCGGCCCTCGGAGAGGACGATCACCGCGCGACCGCTCGGGAAGACCCACTTGTCGACCTGCGGCTTGATGTTGACCCGCTCGACGCCCTCGATGCGAGCGACCGCGGCCATGTCGATCTCGTTGTCGAAGTGGCCGATGTTGCCGACAATGGCCTGGTGCTTCATCCGCTCGATGTGCGCGGCGGTGATGATGTCCTTGTTGCCGGTGGCGGTGATGAAGATGTCGGCGGTCTCGACGACGTCCTCGAGGGTCTTGACCTCGTAACCCTCCATCGCGGCCTGGAGCGCGCAGATCGGGTCGATCTCGGTGACGATCACGCGGGCGCCCTGCCCGCGCAGGGAGTCGGCGCACCCCTTGCCGACGTCGCCGTAGCCGAGCACGACCGCGACCTTGCCGCCGATCATCACGTCGGTGGCGCGGTTGATGCCGTCGACGAGCGAATGGCGGCAGCCGTAGAGGTTGTCGAACTTCGACTTGGTGACCGAGTCGTTGTCGTTGATCGCCGGGAACAGCAGCTGACCGGTCTCGTGCATCTGGTAGAGGCGCAGGACGCCGGTGGTGGTCTCCTCGGTGACCCCGAGCACCTCCTCGCCGATCCGCGTCCAGCGCTGGGCGTCCTCCTCGAGCGAGCGCCCGAGCAGACCGAGCACGACCTGCATCTCCTCGTTGTCGGTCGAGTCGGGGCTCGGGACCGCGCCCGCGCGCTCGTACTCCGCGCCCTTGTGCAGCAGGAGCGTGGCGTCGCCGCCGTCGTCGAGGAGCATGTTGGGGCCGCCCTCGGGCCAGCGCAGGGCCCGCTCCGCGCACCACCAGTACTCCTCGAGGGTCTCGCCCTTCCAGGCGAAGACCGGGACGCCGCGAGGCTCGTCGACCGTGCCCTCGGGACCCACCACCGCGGCCGCCGCGGCATGGTCCTGGGTCGAGAAGATGTTGCAGCTCGCCCAGCGGACCTCGGCGCCGAGCGCCGTGAGGGTCTCGATCAGGACGGCGGTCTGCACGGTCATGTGCAGCGAGCCGGTGATGCGCGCGCCCTTGAGCGGCTGGCGGTCGGCGTACTCGGCGCGCGTCCGCATCAGGCCGGGCATCTCGTGCTCGGCGAGCTCGATCTCACGGCGGCCGAACTCGGCGAGCGCGAGATCGGCTACGCGATGGTCGATGGCTTGGGCGGCGGTCGTCGTCACAGTCTGTTCTCCAGGTCTTCGGGGGGCGGCAGCATGTCCGGCGGGCCTCGCAGATACTCCGGCGCCGCCGCCTCGGGGGATCGCAATCCGTCCGTGCGCGCACCGCATCGTACCATCGGCCCCATGACGGCCGAGGGCTTACCGACCGCCCGTGCGGGTAGAATCAAGCTGTGAGCGAGCCCTCGCCAGGAGGATCGCGGACGGGCGAGCGCTCGACCGCGGACACCGACGGGGCCGTCGGGCAGCCCGATCCGGCGGCCGAGGACTCGAACATCGCTCGCCCCGCCCCCGGCTCCGGGGACACCGAGCCGAAGTCCGGCCGCGAGCCGCCCAAGCTCGTGCGGCGACTGCAGGCGCGGCGCGATGCTTACCGCAGTCGCGGTCGCGTCTACCGCGCCGCCTGGGTCACCGCCGGCGTGATCGTCGTCGTGGCCGGGCTCGTAATGATCATCTTCCCCGGACCGGCTCTCGTGGTCATCCCGATCGGGCTGGCCATGCTCTCGCTCGAGTTCGCCTGGGCCGAGCGGCTGCTCGATACCACGGTCGCGCGCGGGATCGACGCCAAGGACATCGCCGTCAACGCGAGTACGGGCCAGAAGATCGTCGGCATCGCGGCGATCGTCTGTGCGATCGCCGCGGCGATCGCCGTCGCGGTGATCTACTTCCTCTAGCCCTCGGCGGCGAGCGCTCGCTTGAACCGCTCGATGGCCTCGACCGGCGTGGGGTCTACCCCGCGCAGGACCGCGAGGTAGACGCTCACGAAGTCACCGAGCATGACCCCCGCCGCGACGCGCTCGACCGGCGTGCTGCCAAAGGCGGGGACCTCCTCGAGGGCCGAGGCGAACGCGCCGATCTCGCGGGCGGTCAGAGCGAGGCGGTGCCGCAGGGCGGCGTCGGCGCCGCCGTCGTCGAGGAAGATCGCGCCGAGCGGAGCGAGACCGGGAGCACCCTCCCATGCGTTGAGCTCGTTGTGGTCGGCCTCGGGCAGCTCGGCCGAGAAGGCAGGCAGCTTGGCGTTCTCGTTGATCTGGGTCTTCCAGCGGAAGGCCACGGGGGCCGTCGCCGCTGCCCCGTAGATCACCGCGAGATGGCCCTGGAACCGGCGCGCCAGGCGCTTCGGGAGGGCATCCTCGGAAGCGTCGGGCCCCCAGTCGGCGGCGAGGCGGCGCAGCGGCTCGCACGCCGCTTCGACCTCCGCCCGCAGCGACGGTGCGGCCCCGCACAGCGCCGCGCACTCGAGGGCGCCGACGAGCATGTAGGCGACCGCGGCACGGGGCTGCATCCCCGCGGGGACGCCGATCACCGGCACGCCCTCCGCGCGCGCAGCGGCGGCGAGGCGCCCACCGGTGGTGAGGACGATCCGCTCAGCCCCGGCGGCGCCCGCATCGGCGAAGCACGCGAGCGTCTCCTCGGTCTCGCCCGAGTAGCTGGCACAGAGCACGAGCGCGTCGTGGCTGATCGCGGGCTCGAGCGCGGCCCGCCGGACGGTGCGCATGGGGGCGCGGCGGCGTGCGCCGACCACGGCGGCGGCCAGGTCGCCGCCGATGGCCGATCCACCCATGCCGCAGACGATCAGCCCTCCGGGACGCTCGTCGGGGACGAGTCGGGCGGACTCCACGCGCCAGAGGGCGTCCTCGACCTGATGGGGCTGAGCCTCGACGTCGCGCACCAGCGCGAGGCGATCGATCGCCTCGACGGTCGCGCGGTCGAGGCGGCCCTCGCCGGAGACGGGCGGCGCTTCGGGCCCGTGCGCGCCGTCGGGCGACCGCTCGCTCACCGGCGCTCCTCATCCGTGGACGGAACCGGCGGGAAGCGGCGGCCGTCCGGCGCGCTCTGAGCGGCGAACAGCGTCCCCGGAGCGATTCGTGCCCCGGGCGGCACCTGCGCTCCCCCGGCCACGCGCGCGCCGCTGCCCACGACCGCGCCCGGCCCCAGGCGGGCGCGCGGGCCGACCGTGACGCCGTCGGCGAGCACCGCGTGCTCGATCACCGCTCCGGCCCCCACGGTGACCCCGCGGTGGAGGACCGAGCGCGCCACCCGCGCCCCTGGCTCGATCGTGCACCACTCGCCGAGCACGGAGAGGGGGCCGACCTCGGCGCCGTCGGTGGCGCAGCCGGGGAGCACGAGCGAGCCGCTGTCGTCGCGGGGAGGCAGCGTGCTCTCGACGCTGCCGGTGAGAAGGTCCTGGGTCGCCTCGAGGTAGCGCTCGGGCGTGCCGATGTCGATCCAGTAGCCCTCGAACGGATACCCGAACAGGCCCTCGCCGACCAGGGCCGGGAAGATCTCGCGCTCGAAGGAGACCGGCCGCCCCGCGGGGATGCGCTCGATCACCGAGCGCTCGAGCATGTACGCACCGGCGTTGACCCGGTTGGTGGGCGGCGCGGTGACCGAGGGCTCGCGCCCCACCTTCTCGAGGAAGGCCTCGACCTCGCCGCTGGTGGCGGTCGGGACGAGCCCGTAGCTCGAGGGATCGTCCACCGCCACGAGGGCGAGCGTCGCCGTCGCGCCCTTGGACTCGTGGAACTCGATCTGAGCGCTCAGATCGAAGTCGGTGAGCACGTCGCCGTTGAGGACGAGCAGACGATCGTCGAGCCCGCCCTCGTCGGCGGCCAGGCGCAGGGGGCCCGCGGTCCCGAGCGGCTCGGTCTCGTTGACGTAGCGCAGCGTCACGCCGCGGTGGCTGCGGCCGAGCACCCGAGCGACCTCCTCGCCGAGGAAGCCGCACGAGAGGATGGCCTCGTCCACGCCGTGGCGCTCGAGCCAGTCGAGCATGAAGGTCAGGAACGGCCTTCCGGCGAGCGGCAGCGCCGGCTTGGGCGAGGTGAGGGTGAGCGGACGCAGGCGCGTGCCCTGGCCGCCCGCGAGGATCAGGGCCTGCATGGGCCGGGAGCCGGAGTCAGGCGGCCGAGGGAGCGCCGAGCGCTCCCTCGCGAGCGCCGAGCGCGGCGCGGGGGCGGCCGACGCCCTCGTAGGAGAACCCGGCCTCGGTCAGCGCCCGGGCATCGAGGAAGTTGCGCCCGTCTACGACGACCGGGCTGGCCATCCGTCCCAGCACCTCTCCGGCCCAGTCGAGCTCGCGGAACTCGGGCCATTCGGTGACAAGGACGGCGCCGTCGGCGCCGTCGAGCGCTTCGAGGGCCGTCCCGCTCAGCTCGGCGCCGGGCATCAGCTCCTGCGCTCGCGCGCCGGCCACCGGGTCGTAGGCACGCACGTTGGCCCCCTCGCCCACCAGTCGCGCCGCCAGCACGAGGCTCGTGGCCTCGCGAACGTCGTCGGTGTGGGGCTTGAAGGCCACGCCGAGCAGCGCGATCTCCCGTCCGACGAGCGAGCCGAGGTGCTTCTTGAGCTTGCCGATCGTCCGCCGCTTCTGGAGCTCGTTGACCTCGATGACCGCGGTCAGGAGCTGGAAGTGGTAGCCGGAGTTGCCGGCGAGCTGCTTCAGCGCCGAGACGTCCTTGGGGAAGCACGAGCCGCCGTAGCCGATGCCCGCCTGAAGGAACCTGGGCCCGATGCGATCGTCGAGGCCCATGCCGCGGGAGACCTCGGCCACGTCGGCGCCGAGCTCCTCCGAGACGTTGGCGATCTCGTTGATGAAGGAGATCTTGGTGGCCAGAAAGGCGTTCGAGGCGAGCTTGATCATCTCGGCGCTGGCCACGTCGGTACGGACGATCGGGGCGCCGAGCGGTGCGTAGAGCGCGCCCACCCGATCGGCGAAGGGGCTCTCCGCATCCTCGGACCCGATCACGACCCGGTCGGGGCGCATGAAGTCGTCGACCGCCGAGCCCTCCTTGAGGAACTCCGGGTTCGATACGTATCCGAAGCCCTCGCGGCGACGGGCGATGGCGCGGCCCGTGCCGACCGGCACCGTGCTCTTCATGATCAGCGCGTGGTCGGCGGAGTCGCCGATCTCGTCGACGACCCGCTCGACGCGCGAGAGGTCGGCGTCGCCCGAGTAGGTGGGGGGCGTGTCGACCGCGCAGAACAGCAGACGTGCACGATCGAGCACGGGCGCGAGCTCGGTGGTGAAGGACAGCCGCTCGCGGTTGCGCTCGATGAGCTCGGCCAGGCGCGGCTCGAAGATGGGGACCTCGCCGCGCGCCAGCGACTCGACCTTCTCGGGCACGATGTCGCGACAGTGGAGCTCGTGCCCGAGCTCGGCGAAGCACGCGGCGGTGACGAGGCCGACCCAGCCGCAGCCGATGACCCCGATCGGCTCGCGATCGGTCCCGGCTGACAGTGACGCGTCGGCGGCCATCGCGGTGAGGCTACAGGGGCCGCGTCGACTCGGCGATGGCCAGCATCTGGCGCTCCGAGAGCGTCTGGAGCAGGGTGTTCGAGACCCAGTAGACCGCCTGCGGGGTACGCCAGGCCACGAGCCGCACGCGATCGCCGTCCTTGAAGACCTCGAAGGTCCGCCCGCCCCGGCGCTGCTGCTCGGCCGGGCCGGTGAGGATCGGCGCGTCCTTCCAGGCCGTGCCCTGGATCCCGTAGTACTGGCCGATCTCGTCCGCCTTGAGGGTCATCCGGTAGCTCGAGTAGGTCCGCCCGCCCGGGGCTTTGAGGCCGTAGACCCTCGGGGCGCCGAGGAAGAGCGACGCCGGTGCGCGCATCGTCGGGTAGTAGACAGGGATCCGCGACCCGCCCAACCGCGCGCCCTCGGCCTGGACGCGCCCCTCGCCGCCGGCCTCCTCGAGCGGCACCGGTCGCTCGTTACGCCGTCCCGATGACCGCCGGGCGCGGCGGGGCTGACGCTGCGGGCGGGCCTCCCCGCGCGGGCCCTTCGTCGCCTCGAAGCCGAGGAACTCCTGGGTCAGCTCCTTGATCGCCGCCGAGCTCGCCGTCACGTAGCTCGCCCCGATCTCGCCCTTGAAGTGGACCTCCCCGACCGGCCGCCCCGCCGAGGAGGCGGCGAGCTTGACCAGACGCACGACCTCGGCCCGCGAGCGGATGTCGGAGCTCGTGTAGCGGCCGAAGATCTCGATCAGGCGCCGGCGGTCGGAGATCAGATCGCTGACCGAGACCTGCTGCTTGGCCTGTCGGAGGAACTCCTGCTGGCGGGCGGCGCGCACGAGGTCGTTGTCCTCGTGGCGGTAGCGGACGTAGTCGAGCGCGTCCTCACCGCACAGGCGCTGATAGCCCTGGGGCACGTCGATGGTCTCGTAACCGGCCCCGAAGCCCGAGTTGTCGTTGAAGTAGCGGCGGTCGATGTCGACGTAGACGCAGTCGATGGCGTTGACCGCACGCCGGAAGCCGCTGAAGTCGACGTTGACCACGTGGTTGATGCGCAACCCCGTGAGCTTCTTCACGGTCTCGAGCGCAAGCCGCGGGCCGCCCTGCTCGTAGGCGGCGTTGAGCTTGCGCGTGCCGATGCCCGGGACGGTCACCTTGAGGTCACGCGGGAGCGAGAGGACCGAGGTGGCTCCGCGCGCGGGGTCGAGACGGATGAGGATGATGGTGTCCGAGCGGGACTCGCTCTCGTAGTTGACGTCGTTGCGCGGCCGCTCGTCGGATCCGATCAGCATCACCGTCTGCGGCTCGCCCGACTCGGCTTCGGCCAGGCTCTGGCCGAGATCCAGGACCTCGCCGTCGCGGAAGGCCGTGACCACGCGATCGATCTCGCGGAAGCCGGCCGCCGTCGTCGCCGTGGCCGAGGCCAGGACGATCATCACCGTGCCGATGAGCAGGCGCCGCCACACGGTGCTCGAGCTGTAGCCGTCGTCAGACAACGTTCAGGCGGGCGGCGTCGAGGCGGGTGGGCACCAACCGTGCAAACTCGACCAGGGCCCTGCGGTAGCGCTCGAGCGAGGAGATCGAGACCCATTCGTCGGGCCCGTGGTGACCTCCTCCCTCCGGCCCGAACTCGACCGCGGGGACACCGGCCTCGAGGAAGGACACCGCGTCGGAGGCTCCGTCGCGGCCCACCGAGACCCGCTCGGCCGGGGTGCTCTGGGAGACCACCTCGCAGAGCGTGCGCACGAACGGATTCTCCGGATCGACGACAGCGGGCTCGCGGCGCAGGAGCTCGGTAACCGAGGCGCCGGGGAGCGACCGCACCGAGGCGAGGATCTCGTCAGGGTCCTGACCCGGCAGGTAGCGGACGTCGACGTCGGCGACGCAGCGGTCGGGGACCTTGTTGAGCGCGTCGCCGCCGACGATGCGCCCGAGGTTGATCGAGGGCCGGTCGAACAGCTCCGAGGACTCGTGCGCGAAGGGCAGCGAGCGGATCCTTTCGTAGATCTCGACGGCTTTGAGGATCGCGTTGTCGCCGAGCCAGGGCGTCGAGCCGTGAGCGGCCCTGCCCGCGACCTCCACGCGGAGCCCGAGCACGCCCTTGGCCTGCACCCCGACGCGCATGTCGGTCGGCTCGCCGGTGATCGCGAAGTCGCCGCGGTAGCCGCGCTGCACGAGCAGGTCCGAGGCGCGCTGACCCGACTCGTCGGACTCCTCGTCGCACACGCACAGGAAGTGCACCCGCACCTCGTCCTGCTCGGCGAGGTCGCGTGTGGCGAGCATCATGGCCGCCAGCCCGCCCTTCATGTCGTAGGCGCCGCGACCGACCAGGCGATCGCCGTCGACGCGGGGGCCGAACTGCTCGGGACGCCCGGGAACCACGTCGAGGTGACCGTGCAGGACCACGGTCGGGCCCTGCGCCGCGCCGACGGTCGCGGCGAGCAGCGGGCGCCCGTTGTGCACCGCGTCGGCGACTTCGACGTCGCGCGCCTCGAGCCAGCCGGTGACGAACTCGGCCGCGGAGCGGATGCCCTCGATCGTCGAGGTGTCGTAGGAGATGAGGCGCTCGGGAAGTGAACTCTCGCGCACCGCGCAAGCGTAGCCGCGAAGGCGGCGCCGATCGCTGCTTACGGGGCGCGTAAGACCGTGCGGATACGCTTGCCGGGCTCCTCGCCGGCGCGGTCTGGATGACCTCGCACGCCGACACGCGCGCCCAACCACTGCCCTTGCCCCGACGCCCCCTCCAGAGCCAGGCCTCGACCGCGCCCCCGGCCGAGACCGACCGTGCGCCGGCGCCGGCGCCTCCGCCCGCCGGTGAGAACGGCGCTGCTCCCCACGACCGGGGCGTGAGCGCCCGGATCGCCCGGCGCGTACCACAGCTCGGAGCGCTCGCGCGCTCGGACACCGGCCGCGCCGCGGGCCTCGCCGGCGCGATGATGGGCAACAACCTCATCGCGCTCGTCACCACCGTCCTCTTCGCCCGCCTGCTCGGAGCGTCGGGCTACGGCACGCTCGGGGCACTGCTCGCGGCCTTTGTCATCCTCATGGTTCCGGGGTCGGCGCTCCAGGCTACCGTGGCGCGCGAGGTCAGCCACGAGCTCAGCGAGGGCAGCGACGTAGCGGGCGCGGGGGTGCACCGCTGGATGACCCATCTGACCATCGCGCTCGCCGTGGTGGTGGCGGTGGCCGTGCTCCTGCGCGAGCAGATCGCGGCGGCGATCGGCGTCGAGGTGGCCTGGGCGGCGGCCGCCACGCTTCCCACGGGGTGGCTGTGGCTGATGCTCTCGGTCCAACGCGGAGCGCTCCAGGCCGTCCAGCGCTACCGCCTCGTCGGCCTCACGCTGGTCGGCGAGGCCGCGCTGCGACTCGTCTTCGGCGTGGCTCTGCTGCTGCTCGGCTTCGGGGTGACCGGCGCGTTCCTGGGGACGACGATCGCGCTCGCGCTGCTCGTCGTCGCCTACACCGTCCCTCTGCGCCGCCTCCTGCCTCCACCCCGTGACGCCGCCGCCCGCGCGGCCGTCCCCGGAATGCGTCGCCTGATCGCCCGCGCACGGATCCCGGTCGTGGCCTTCGTGCTCCTCGCCATCCTTCAGCACGTCGACGTGATCATCGTCAAGCACGTCGCCGCGCCCGACGTCGCGGGCGCCTACGTGGCTGCGTCGGTGGCGGCCAAGGCGGTGATCTGGCTGGCCATGGGGCTCGGCTTCTACCTCCTGCCCGAGGCCGTTCGGCGCACCCAGGGCGGCGAGGACGCGCGGCCGATCCTCGTGCGCACGCTCGCGCTGCTCGCGCTCGTGGCCGTCCCGCTCGTGGCCTTCTACGCCGTGCTGGCCCAGCCGCTGCTCGAGCTCGTGTTTCGCTCGGGCCTCACCGCGGGCGCCGGCGCCCTGCCGCTGCTGACCGGGGCGATGGCTCTGCTCGGCGTCGGCTATCTCGGGGTGCAGTACCTGCTGGCGCTCGGGCGCCGGAGCTTTCTCGCCCTGCTGGCGAGCGCGGCGGCCGTCGAGCTGATCGTGCTCCCGAACGTCGGGGCCGGCTCGCGGGGCGAGGCCGCGCCCGCCCAGCTCGTCGACGTCGCGGTGGTCCTGCTCTGCCTCCAGGCCGTCTTGGCCGTCGCGTTGCTGTGGAGCGCAGCGCGGGCGCGCCGCGCACAGCGCAGCGTCGATGCTCTGCTCGCTCCGTAGGGCTAGCCCCGTCGGCGCCACCCTCGGCGCCTACCCGCCTGAGCCCTCCACCTCGAGGAACGCCTCGTAGCGTTTCACGTCGCGCTCGTAGCCCCGACGCTCCTCGCTGCCCTCCTCGGCCTCCTCGAGTGAGTTGCGGGCGTTCTCGAGCCGTGACTCGATGTCGGAGCGATCGAGGTCCTCCGGCCGGTGACACTCCTCCACGAGCACGAGGGCAGAGTTCTCGATCACCTGCAGGTAGCCCTCGGCCTGCGCGAACGAGGTGACCTCACCGCCGTCCTGATGCAGGCGCAGCTCGGTCGGCTCGAGGATGGCGAGCAGCGGCGCGTGGTTGGCGAGCACGCCGAGCGAGCCCTCGCCCGTACGCGTCGAGAGCATCTCGGCCTCGCCGTCGAAGACCTTGCCCTCAGGGGTGAGGATCTCGACCGGAAACGGTGTGCGCGCCATCCGTCGGGCCTACTCGTCCGAGTCGTCGTCGGAGTCGTTGTCGTCCGAGCTCTCGGACTCCTCGTTCTCCTTGTCGCGCTCGGCCGTGACCTGATCGATGCCGCCCTTCATGTAAAAGGCGCGCTCGGGCAGGTCGTCGTGCTTGCCCTCGACGATCTCCTTGAAGGCGCGCACGGTCTCCTCGGTGGAGACGAACTCGCCCGGCGTGCCCGTGAACTGCTCGGCCACGAAGAAGGGCTGGGAGAGGAAGCGCTGCATCTTGCGCGCCCTCTGGACGGTCTGGCGGTCCTCCTCGGAGAGCTCGTCGACGCCGAGGATGGCGATGATGTCCTGGAGCTCCTTGTAGCGCTGGAGGGTCTCCTTGACCTGACTGGCCACGTCGTAGTGCTCCTGGCCGACCACGTCGGGCTTGAGGATGGTCGAGCTCGAGTCGAGCGGATCGACGGCCGGGTAGATGCCCTGCTCGGAGATGTCGCGCGAGAGCGTCGTGGTGGCGTTGAGGTGGGCGAAGACCGAGGCCGGCGCCGGGTCGGTGAGGTCGTCCGCCGGCACGTAGATGGCCTGGACCGAGGTGACCGAGCCGCTGCGCGTCGAGGTGATCCGCTCCTGGAGCTGACCCATCTCGGTCTCGAGCGTCGGCTGGTAGCCGACGGCCGAGGGCATCCGCCCGAGCAGCGCCGAGACCTCCTGACCGGCCTGGACGAAGCGGAAGATGTTGTCGATGAACAGCAGCACGTCCTGGCCGCCCTGCTCACGGAAGTACTCGGCCATGGTCAGGCCCGTGAGCGCCACGCGCAGGCGCGCGCCCGGGGGCTCGTTCATCTGGCCGAAGACGAGCACCGTCTTGTCGATGACCCCCGACTCCTTCATCTCGAGCCAGAGGTCGTTGCCCTCGCGCGAGCGCTCGCCGACGCCGCAGAAGGCCGACAACCCCTCGTGCTCCTCGGCGAGGTTGCGGATCAGCTCCTGGATGAGCACGGTCTTGCCCACCCCGGCGCCCCCGAACAGGCCGACCTTGCCGCCCTTGGCGTACGGCGCGAGCAGGTCGATGACCTTGATGCCGGTCTCGTACATTTCCTGGCTCGGGGTGAGGTCCTCGATCGTGGGCGACGGGCGGTGGATCGGCCAGCGCTCCTCGGTCTCGATCTCCTCGCCGCCGTCGATCGCCTCGCCGAGCAGATTGAACATGCGCCCGAGCGTCTCGTCGCCGACCGGCACGGTGATCGGACCGCCGGTGTCGACGATCTCGGTGCCGCGTTGGAGGCCGTCGGTGCCGCCCATGGCCACCGCGCGCACGCGGTCGTCGCCGATGTGCTGCTGCACCTCGCAGATCAGGGTGTCGGTCTCCTCGAGCAGGTTCGAAGCGGCGGCGTCGTCGGAGCCCTGGGAACCCTCGGAGTCATCGTCGGAGCCGCCCCCGGAGACCTGGCGGCCGCCGGATTCGCCCTCCTCGGTCTCGCCGATGGTCGCGCCGGCCTGCTGGGGAACCTGGACGGCCAGGGCCGCGTAGAGATCGGGAAGCCCGTCCGGGAAGACCGCCTCGATCACGACGCCCTGAATTTCCTGGATCTGGCCGACGTTGCGCTCGCTGCCGTTACGCCCGGCGCCGTCCGAGCTCTCGGAGGACTGCGCCTCACCGCTTCCGTCGCTCTGTGACCCGTCCTGCTCCTCGGTCTGAGACCGGTCCTGCTCCTCGGTCGTCGACTCCACTTGTCCTCCTCTATCGGTCCCTTGAGAGTATCCGCACAGCTGCCCTCGGCTAGCCGGTGGTCGCTTCTGCGCCCGAGACCACTTCCATGATCTCCTGGGTGATCTGCGCCTGACGCTCGCGGTTGGCCTGCATGGTCAGGTCGTCGATCATCTCCGAGGCGTTGTCGGAGGCGCTGCGCATGGC
>JBBSNG010000053.1:0-12042 GCA_038232755.1 Solirubrobacterales bacterium
CCCACCGCCGGATCGTCTGCGTCGAGACGCCGAGCTCGGTGGCGGCGCCGCGGATCGTAGGGCGAGGCGACGGGTGTTCAGCTATTAGCCGAGCGAGGAGGCCGGTCAGCTCGGTGGCGAGCACCCTATGCCGCCGATCTGCAGATCGCACCGAGCATCCGCCTCCTGCTCACCTTCGAGGACCTCGCCCCGATGCTCGAGGACTCACCCGCCGCGGCGCTGGCCCGGCGCCTCTTCCCCAGCTGGCCTGGACGCTCGCCGATAGGGACGATCCCGGCTTGGGCCCTGCAGCCCTAGGACTTCACGCCCGGGGTCCGTGAGCGGGCCCGGGAGGCTCGCCGATCGTGCGATCGACTTGCGATCGTCAGGAGTGCCCGCACACGGCGATTTCGGCAATCGATGGCCTGTCGCGCCTCAAGCGGAGACGCCCTGAGCGGCGACGCTGGCCAGCGGAAACGGCGTGTTTGCAGCTTTTTCGCTACTGTCAGCGGAGGGGGAGGGATTCGAACCCTCGATGGACCAATCAGGCCCATAACGGTTTTCGAGACCGCCGCATTCAACCGCTCTGCCACCCCTCCAGGGGATCGCTCCGGGGCCTTCAGAGACCTCTCGCGGTTGGGTTCGAGAGGACCGTGCGGCAACCCGCCGAGCGCGGCGAAGGCTAGCGGCTGCTCGGGCAAGGACCGGCTCAGCGCTGGTGCGTGAGCGCAGCCGCGCCGCCCTCAGTCCTCCAGCTTCGGCGAGGACCACGGCGCCGCCAGCCGCCCGGCCAGCTCCGCGGCGATCTCGGCCCGCGGGACGCGGATCTGCTCGAGCGAGTCGCGGTCGCGGAGGGTCACGGTTCCGTCCTCGATGCTCTGGTGATCGATGGTCACGCCCCACGGCGTGCCGATCTCGTCCTGGCGGCGGTAGCGCTTGCCGATCGACCCGCCGGTGTCGTACTCGGCGGGCATGAGCGCGCGCAGCTGCTCGTAGATCTCGCGGGCGAGCTCCGGCTGCCCGTCCTTGTTGACCAAGGGCAGCACGGCGACCTTGACCGGCGCGAGGCGCGGGTGGAAGCGCAGGACGACGCGCGCGCGGCCCTCGACCTCCTCCTCGTCGTAGGCGTCGACCATGAAGGCCAGCGTCGCCCGGTCGGCGCCGGCGGCCGGCTCGACGACGTGCGGGACGTAGCGCTCGCCGCTGCCCGAGTCGACGTACTCGATCTTCTCGCCCGAGAACGTCGCGTGCTGGGTCAGGTCGAAGTCGCCGCGGTTGGCGATCCCCTCGAGCTCCGACCAGCCGATCGGGAACAGGTACTCGACGTCGGCGGTCGCGCTCGAGTAGTGCGAGAGTTCCTCGGCGGTGTGCTCGCGCAGCCGCACGTGATCGGGCCGCAGGCCGAGCTCGAGGTACCAGCGCATGCGCTCCGATAGCCAGTAGCGGAACCAGCCCTCCGCGTCGGCGGGCGGGACGAAGAACTCCATCTCCATCTGCTCGAACTCGCGCGTGCGAAACAGGAAGTTGCCGGGAGTGATCTCGTTGCGAAACGACTTGCCGACCTGGGCGATTCCGAACGGCGGGCGCTTGCGCGCGAACTGGAGCGTGTTCTTGAAGTTGACGAAGATGCCCTGGGCGGTCTCCGGGCGCAGGAAGATGCGGGCCGCGTCGTCCTGCACCGGGCCCATGAACGTCTGGAACATCAGGTTGAAGTTGCGTGGCTCGGACAGTTCGCCCCCGCAGCTCGGGCAGCGCAGCTCCTCGCGGGGGATGGCGTCAGGATCGTCGACGCCCCGGTCCGCCGCCCCGGCCTCGCGCAGGTGGTCCTCCCGCCAGCGGCGCTTGCACTCGCCGAGGCACTGCACGAGCGGGTCGGTGAAGCCCTCGAGGTGGCCGGAGGCCTCCCACGTGCGGGGGTGCATGAGGATCGCCGCGTCGAGGGCGACGATGTCGTCGCGCTGCTGAACCATCGCGCGCCACCACTCGGCCTTGACGTTCGACTTGAGCAGCACGCCGTAGTGCCCGTAGTCGTAGGTCGAGGCCAGCCCGCCGTAGATCTCCGACGACGGGAAGACGAACCCACGCCGCTTGCAGAGCGCGACGATCTTGTCCATCGTCACGACGTCGTGGGCGTCGGTGGCCATGGCGCGGCACCCTAGCGGCCGAGGCTCAGCCCGCTCCTATACTCGAAAATGGTATGCCGATCTACGAGTATCGCTGCGATCAGGGCCACCTCTTCGAGGTTCGCCAGCGCATGGCTGACGACCCCGTTACCGCCTGCACGACCTGCGAGGCACCGGTGCAGCGCGTCTTCTCACCCGTGGCCGTCCACTTCAAGGGCTCGGGCTTCTACAACACCGACTACGGCAAGCAGAAGCGCGGACGCTCGGGCGAGGGCGAGGGTGAGGGCGGCAAGTCCGACGGCGGCGGTGAGGGTGGTGAGAGCAAGAAGTCCGACGGCGACGCGGGTTCGAGCTCGGGCGACTCCAAGGGTTCGTCGGGCGAGGGCAAGAGCTCGGCCGGCGACTCGAAGGGCTCTGGTGATTCGAAGGGGTCGAGCGACTCGAAGAGCTCGGGCGACTCGGGCTCCAAGAGCTCGTCCGGCGCCTCAGCTCCCTCCTCCGCCTGAGCGGCGCCGAGCGCGGCGCTCGATCCGCCGCGCCCGCTTACCCCCCGCCCTGCAGGTAGTTCGCCGCCTCGGCGCGCTCGCCCTCGGTGATCAGGAGGCTCCCGCCCGGGCCGAACCCCGCCGGCTCGAGCACGCGCGTGTCGCCCGAGCCCCCGGTGGCCACGTCGAAGGCCAGCGCCGAGAGGCCCGGCCCGGCCAGGTCGGTGCTGAGGGTCTGCGGCACGCGCCAGCCGATGAACGGCGCCCGCGCGAACGAGCCGAGCGACACCATCCGCGAGCGCAGCGCGGAGAGGACCTGCTGCTGGCGGGCGGCGCGGTCGCGGTCGTCCTCGCTGGGGTCGCAGAGGTTCTTGCGCACACGCGCGAAGAGCAGCGCCTCGCGGCCGTCGAGGTGGTGCTCGCCGCGCTTGAGGTTCACCCGCCGTCCGTTGAACTTGGTCGAGCGCACGCAGCGCTTCAGGGTGATGTCGATCCCTCCGAGCGCGTCGATCATCTTCGGGAAGTCGTCGAAGGAGAGCCGGATCACGTGGTTGATCTCGACGTCGCCGCCGAAGAAGCCCTCGATCGTCCTGATCAGGAGCGAGGTGCCGCCGATCGCGTAGGCCGCGTTGATCTTCTGGTTCCCGTAGCCGGGGATGGGGGCCAGGGAGTCCCGCAGGATCGAGACGCGACGGGCCTCGCCGACGCTCCCGCGCAGCAGGATCATGCTGTCGGCGCGGGGTGGCGACTTCTCCTCGGTGCTCGTGCTCGGGCGCTTGTCGGAGCCGATCACCAGCACGGTGCTTCCGGTCAGGAAGCTCGAGTTGCCCTCGAGCTGGCGCTGGGCGGCGCGGGGAACGCCCTCATCCTCCTGGAGCGCGGCGGAGAGAAAGAAGAGCACGAGCGCGAGGCCGAGCCAGGCGGCGCAGGCGAGCCCGACCCACTTGAGGACGCGCCGTACCGGCGGGCGTGGCCCGCTCAGGTGGCGGCCGCCGCTGGGTCCGCGCCTCCCGCGGCGCAGGCCCTGGAGGCCGCCGAGACCGCGCAGCAGATCGAACGGGCCCCGGCGGGACTTGTAGACCTTGTAGTCGGGTCGAGGCGGAGGGCTGGTCATGGCGATCTGTATACCGTCCTTCGATGCCGTCGTCCCGGGTCCTCGCCTTCGACGCCGGGGGGACGAAGCTCCTCGGAGGCGTGGTCGACGCCGAGGGGGTCGTTCATCATCGCGTGCGGTTGCCGATCGCCGGGACGAGGCGGGACGAGTTGCTCGGCATCTTCGCGGACACCGCTCGCGAGCTGCGCAGGATCGCGCCCGACGCGGTCGCCGTGGGCTTCGGGGTCCCCTCGCTGATCGACCGTCGGCGCGGGCTGTCGGTGCAGTCGGTTCATCTTCCCCTCGACGACCTTCCCTTCGGCGAGGTCATGGAGAAGCGCATCGGGATGCCGGTGGCGTGGGACAACGACACCAACCTCGCCCTGCTCGCCGAGCACCGGCGCGGGGTCGCTCAGGGGGCTTCCCAGGTGCTGATGCTGACGGTGGGAACGGGGATCGGCGGGGCGATCATGCTCGACGGCGAGCTCTACCGCGGAAGCGCCGGTGCGGCCGGCGAGCTGGGCCATGTCTCGGTCGACCTCGACGGTCCGCCGTGCCAGGGCGGGTGCCCCGGCCGCGGCTGCCTCGAGGTCGTCGCCTCCGGGACGGCGATCGGCCGCGAGGCCGCGGCGGCGGCGGCGGCCGCGCCCGAGTCCGGGCTCGGGCAGGCGGTGGCGAGCGGCCGGCCGCCGATCGGCGAGCTCGTGACGGAACTCGCCCACGCCGGCGACGCGGCGGCCCAGTCGGTGCTCGAGCTCGTAGGCCGGCGCCTCGGCGTGGGGGTGGTCAACCTCGTGCACATCTTCAACCCCGAGGTCGTCGTGCTCGGCGGCGGGGCCATGGCCGCCGGCGACTACCTGCTCGCCCCCGCCCGCGCGGTCCTGGCCGAGCGGGGCCTGCGCCCGAGCCGCGACACCGTGCGCGTGGTGGCGGCGACGCTGGGCGACGACGCCGGCATGGTGGGGGCGGCGCTCGCCGCTCTGGACCTGGCCGTCGGCGCGCGGGGGGCGTGGCGATGACCGGGCGGCTCGTGGTCTGCCCGACGCCGATCGGGAACCTCGAGGACGTCACCCTGCGGGTGCTCTCCGCGCTGCGCGACGCCGACGTGATCGCCTGCGAGGACACGCGACGCACGCGCGTGCTGCTCGACCGCTACGGCGCCGGCGGGGAGCTCGTGCCCTACCACGAGCACAACGAGGACCGCCGCGCCGGCGAGCTCGTCGAGCGCATGCGCTCGGGAGCGACCGTCGCGCTGGTCTCCGACGCCGGGATGCCGTTGGTCTCTGATCCGGGCTACGTGCTCGTACGCGCGTGCGTGGCCGCGGGCGTGGCCGTCGAGGTCCTGCCGGGGCCCTCGGCCGCGCTGGCCGCGCTCGTGGCCTCGGCGCTGCCGGCCGACCGCTGGCGGTTCGCCGGCTTCCTGCCCCGAAAGCGCGGCGAGTTGCGCGAGGCCTTGGCGGAACCGGGGGGAACGCTCGTCGCCTTTGAGTCGCCGCACCGGCTCGCCGCGACGCTGGGGGTGCTGGCGGAGATCGACCCATCGCGCCCCGCGGCGGTCTGTCGCGAGCTGACGAAGGTCCACGAGGAGGTCGCGCGGGGGACCGCGCGTGAGCTTGCGGACCGGTACGCGGAGCGGGCGCCCAAGGGCGAGGTCGTGCTGGTGGTCGGCGGCTCCAGCGGGCGGAGGGGACGTGAGGAAGGTCCTCCGACGGGCCTCGACGCGCTCGCGCGCCTGGTCGAGGCGGGGGCGCGGGCACGGCCGGCGGCGGTGGTGGTGGCGGAGCTGACGGGGGAGAGCGCGAACCGGCTATATCGAGCCTTGCTGGCGACGCGCAGCGGGGACGGGGCGGACGCGGGGAGCGACGCCTAGGGGCCGGGAGGGCGGCGCTCTCTGGTTCTCGCTGGCCAGGGTGGGGCCGGCGCGGTGCAAGTCGCACGCTCTCGGCGCGACGACTCAGCACCCTGAGTGACGGGCGCGCACCGGTCCCTGACGGTCCCGTCACGGCGCTCTTGCGCATTCCCGTCGGCGGCGTACGTTCGCCGCCATGAACACCAAACCCACAGCGGGCCGCGCGCGCGTCGCGTGCACGGCTCCAACACGAAGACCACCACCGGCGTCGGCACACCTCCGCCATCGCGACCGCGTCCGCGCGTGGATGGTTGGCGCAGCCGTGGCCGCGCTGGCCCTCTCCCTCGCTCCGGCGGCCCAGGCGGCCGGGGACTGGCCGTGGCCGGTCGAGGGCGAGGTCCTGACGAAGTACCGCAACGGCGGCGACCCGTACGCGTCGGGACAGCACCGCGGCATCGACATCGCCGGCGAGGTCGGCGCCGCGGTTCGCTCGGCCACGGCCGGGACGGTCCGCTACGCCGGCTCTCTCGGGACCTCGGGCAGGACCGTGTCGATCCGCACGGCCGACGGGCGGTTCGACACGTCGTATCTCCACCTGTCGGAGATCGACGTGAAGCGGGGAGACGAGGTGTCCGCCGGCGACCGTATCGGCGCCGTCGGCACCAGCGGGGAGCGGTCGGACGAGAGGCCGCACCTCCACTTCGGAGTGCGGGTCGCCGGATTCGACCACGACTACCGCGATCCCCTCGAGCTCCTCGCGAGCCGGCTGGCCGAGGCGCCGGCGGCTTCGCCCGAGGTGCCCGCTCCGGAGGCGGAGGCGACCGACGGGGCACCGGCCGAGGCAGCGCCGGCCGCTGGCGAGGCGGTGCCGAGCGTGGGCTCGACGCCGATCGGCGAGGTCGAGCCGGTCGAGGGCGAGGAGGCCGGCGACGGAGCGGCCTCCGACTCGGGCGCGGAGGCGCCCGGAACCGAGGAGTCCGCGGAGGGCTCCGAGGGCACTCAGGGCTCGACCCCGACGGAGGAGGCGGAGGCGCCCGAGGGCTCCGAGGCCGCCGACGGACCGGGCACCGCCGATGGGTCCTCGCTTCCTCAGGAGGAGGCCGTTGACGGCAGGCAGACTCCGGTCGACGAGCCCGCCGCTTCCGGCAAAGGCGCTCCGGACCCCTCAGGCGAAAGCAAGAGCGGCGGGACAGGGCCTTTGGTCGAGGTGCCGGTGAGCTCCTCGACGCGGGTCCCGGTCGCGGACTCGCCAGCGGAGCGCTCTCGATCACGAGGGGGCACCACGGGCGATGCGCGGTCCGGTCGTGGCTCGTCACGCCCTCGGACCGTCTCGGGGGTGAGCGGTGCGGGCCAGGTTGGTGATGGCCGCACCACCGGTCGCCGTAAGAGGGCCGGGAGCTCCGCTCGCGGCGACCGTCGCGCCACCGGCTCGTCGGTCGCGCACAGGCGTGGCGCTCGAGGAACGAGCGATCAGGGCCGTGGTCACCGTCGTGGCTCGACGAGCGGCGGCCCGGAAGTGTCGCTGGCGGACTCGGCGGTGCCATCGGCGCTCGCGGCGCGGAAGACCACCGCGCCGCGATCCGGCGCGGCCTCGACGGGCGGCCTCGACCCGAAGTGGATCGTCGCCTGCGCCGTCGCGCTCATCCTGGGCGCGGCGCTCGCAGCACGACGGACGCGTGGCTCGGGCCGTAGGGACGAGCCCGTGCGGCTCGGAGACACGACGACGCCGGACGCGCCGAGCCTCTCGCTCGATGTGCTGGTCGGTCTGCCGGCCGGGCGGGAGCCCGACGATTCGTCCGCCTCCCACACGGGCCGGGGTAGCATCGCCCTCGATGGGCTACTACGTCACGACACCGATCTACTACGTCAACGCCGAGCCTCATCTCGGCCACGCCTACAGCACGATCGCCGCCGACGTGCTCGCCCGTCACATGCGCCAGCGCGGGGAGGAGGTCTTCTTCCTGACCGGCACGGACGAGCACGGCGAGCCGGTCGCCCTTGCCGCCGAGCGTCTCGGGACCACGCCTCGAGAGCTCGCCGATCGCAACTCCGTTCACTTCCGCGATCTCGCGCGGCGGGTCAACGCGACCAACGACTTCTTCATCCGCACCTCTGACCCGCAGCACGTGGCGGCGGTGCAGGACGTGCTGTCCCGCGTGGAGCGGTCGGGACACGTCTACGCGGGGGTCTACGAGGGTTGGTACTGCCCCCGTTGCGCGGACTTCAAGACCGAGGGCGAGCTGCTCGAGGGAAACCGCTGCGCCATCCACAAGATCGAGCTCGCCCGAGAGCGGGAGGAGAACTACTTCTTCCGCCTCTCGGCCTTCCAGGAGCGGCTCGAGCGCCTCTACGCCGAGCGCCCCGACTTCGTGGGACCCGCGAACCGCTTCAACGAAGCGCTCTCCTTCATCCGCCAGGGCCTGAACGACATCTCGCTCAGCCGCTCCTCGCTGACCTGGGGCGTACCCGTGCCCTGGGACGAGAGCCAGGTCTTCTACGTCTGGTTCGACGCGCTGCTCAATTACTACACGGCGCTCACCTACGCGCGCCCGGGTGAGGACCTCACCGAACGTTTCTGGCCGGCCACCGTGCACGTCCTGGCCAAGGACATCCTCAAGTTCCACGCCGTCATCTGGCCGGCTCTGCTCATGGCGGCCGAGCTCGAGGTGCCCGACCGGTGCTTCATCCACGGCTATCTGCTCATGGACGAGGAGAAGATGTCGAAGTCGCTCGGCAACGTCATCGATCCGTTCCAGGTCATGGACCTCTACGGAACGGACGCACTGCGTTACTACCTGATGCGCGAGGTCAGCTTCGGCCAGGACGGGTCGGTCTCGCCCGAGGGCTTCGAGACGCGCTACACGACCGAGCTCGCCAACGAGTACGGCAACCTCGCCAGTCGGACCCTCGCGATGATCGCCCGCTACCGCGAGGGCGTCGTCCCATCCGCCGAGCCGCCGCCCGCGCTCGTCGACGACTTCGACGGCCTGGTCGAGCGCGTGCGCGATCGCTTCGACGCGACCGAGGTCAGCGCGGCTCTGGACGAAGCGTGGCGGCTGGTCCGCCGGCTCAACCGGTTCGTCCAGGACGAGGCCCCGTGGCAGCTCGCGAAGGACCCGGAGGCGGCGGACCGGCTGGACCAGATCCTCTACGGCCTCGCCGAGGGCCTGCGGGTCGTGACGGTGATCCTCCATCCGTTCGTGCCCGAGTCGGCGGAGCGCCTGCTCGAGGCGCTCGGGCAGGACGACCTCTCGCTCGACCGCGCTCGCTTCGGCGCCGTGGAAGGGGGTGCGCAGATCGGCCAGCTCTCGCCGCTGTTCCCCAAGGTCGAGCGAGCCGACGCCGCGGTCGCCTAGATGGTCGACACCCACTGCCACCTCGACGCCTGTGAGGCCTCCGCCGGCGAGCTCGTGTCCCGCGCCCGCGAGGCGGGAGTCAGCCGGCTGGCCACGGTCGCGACCGGCGAGGCCGGCATCGCCGGCGCGGTCGAGGCTGCACGCGTCCACGAGGAGGTCGTGGCCATAGTCGGGCGTCACCCGAACGAATCCGCCGGCTTCACCGCCCGCGACCTCGGCCCGATCGAGGAAGCCGCGGCCGATCCGCGGGTCCGGGCGATCGGGGAGACCGGCCTCGACTTCTACCGCGACCACGCGTCGCGTGACGATCAGCGGCGCGCCTTCGAGGCGCACGTCGAGCTCGCCGCCCGGCTCGACATGCCGCTGGTCATCCACACCCGGGCCGCGGAGGACGAGACCTTCGCCCTGCTTCGTGAGCGCGCGGCCTCGCTCACCGTGATCCTGCACTGCTTCTCGGCCCCTGCGCGCCTCGAGGACTGCGTCGAGCACGGCTGGCTCTGCTCCTTTGCCGGGAACGTCACCTACCCGAGCGCCGGCGACCTCCAGACCGCCGCGCGCGAGGTGCCCGAGGAGCTGCTGCTGGTCGAGACCGACTCGCCGTACCTGGCCCCGCAGCCCGTCCGTGGACGACCGAACGAGCCGGCCAACGTGGTCGCGACCGCGGAGGCCGTCGCGGCGCTGCGCGGCGTCTCCTACGCCGAGCTCGAGGCGACGGTGGAGCGCAACGCCGCGCGGGTCTTCGGGTGGTGAGCGCCTCGCCGCCCGGCCCGGGCCCGGACAACCCGAGCCTGCGAGAGACCACGCGGACCCGGCTGCACGAGGTAGGTCTGCGCCCCAGTCGCGAGCTGGGCCAGAACTTCCTCGTCGACGGCCGCTTCCTCGACGTCGTGGAGGAGGCGGCCGAGCTCTCGAGCGCCGACGTCGTGCTCGAGGTCGGAGGTGGGCTGGGGGTACTCTCGGAGCGGCTCGCCACACAGGTCGCTCACCTCCACGTCGTCGAGGTCGACCGGCACCTGGCGGCCGCTCTCGAGGATTCGCTGGCGGCGTTCGGGAACACGTCGCTGCACCGCTCCGACGCCGTCGCGCTCGACTTCGGCGCGCTTCGACCGTCGCCCGGCAAGCTCGTGGCCAACCTGCCCTACGGGGTCGCGACCACGGTGCTGCTCAAGGCGCTCGAGGAGCTTCCCGGCGCGGAGCTCCTGGTGGCCATGGTCCAGCGTGAGGTCGCCGAACGACTCGCGGCGGCGCCGGGCTCGCGGACCTACGGTGCGACCTCGGTCCTCGCCCAGCTCTCGTGCGAGGTCCGGCTGCACCGCCGAGTTCCCCGCTCCGCCTTCCTCCCCGCCCCGAACGTCGACTCGGCGGTGGTGGTCCTCAGGCGTCGCCGTGGTTCTCCCGCGCCCGAGGTCCGGGCGCTCATCCGCGCGGCCTTTGCGCACCGGCGCAAGACCCTGGCGGGGTCGCTCGTCCTCGCCGAGGGGTTCGATCCGCGGGTGCGAGAACACGCGCGGGAGGCATTGGCCTCGCTCGGACACCCGGCTGACGCGCGCGCCGAGCGGCTCTCGCCGCCGGACTTCGTCGCGCTGGCCGCTCTGCTCGAGGCCGAGGGCCGAGGAACCGTCGAGCGCCCGGAGGATCCCGCTCGCCCGGCGGTGGCGGTCGGCCGAGACGCGAGGTGACGGCGAGCGCGCTCGCTCCCGCGAAGGTCAACCTCGTCCTTCAGGTGGGCGCGCGGCGATCCGACGGCCTGCACGGTCTGTGCTCGCTGTTCGCCTCACTCGAGCTGGCCGACCGGGTCGAGGTGAAGGTTCGCGGGAGCGGCGAGCCCGGTGGCGACCGCGTCGAGTGCCCGGGCGTCGAAGGACCGAACCTCGCCGCCTCGGCGCTCGCGGCCTATCGCGCGACGGCCCCTGGCTCGCCGCTCCCTCCGCTGAGCGTCCGCATCGAAAAGCGCATACCCGTCGCCGCCGGGCTCGGCGGCGGCAGCGCCGACGCCGCCGCGGTGCTGCGCATGGCCGACGCGCTGGCCTCGCGGCCTCGCGGCCGGGATGCCCTGCGCGATCTCGGCGTGACGCTCGGGGCCGACGTCCCGAGTCAGGTCGAGCCCGGGCACGCGCTCGTCACCGGCGCGGGGGAGCGGGTCGAGCCGATCTCCCTGCCGCCGATGACCCTCGTGCTCGTCGCCCAGGACACCGGGCTGTCGACGGCGCGCGTCTACGCCGAGGCCGATCGGCTCGGCGCCACGCGCGCGCGGCTCGACCCGCGTTGCCTGCGCGAGCTGAGCCGGGCCACGACTCTGGAGGACGTCGCGCCGGCCTTTGAGAACGACCTCGAGGCGGCGGCGCTGTCGCTGCGCCCGGAGCTCGCGGATCTCAAGCGACGCCTGCGCGAGGCGGGCGCCGCGGCAGCCCTGGTCAGCGGCTCGGGACCGACCGTGGTCGGGGCGTTCGCCGACCCGACCGCGGCCGCCCGCGCGGCGGCCCAGATCGACGGGACGATCGTGACCGGTCTGCGCGGCGCTCCGAACGTGCGCACCGACGCCGGTGAGGCCCCGGCCGCGCCTGCACCGCGCGTCGGTCGTGGTCATCCCGCGGATGCGCAACACTGAGCAGGTCGCGCCGCCCTGACCGGACGCCAACCATGACGATCGCCGCCATGACCACGACGAACATCGCGATCTACGTCGCCGTCGGCGCGATCGTCATCGGCTACCTCGCCTTCATCGTCGCTCCCGCGTGCGCTTCCTACTCGCGGCCGTGGGAGAAGGCCGCAGCCGCCTTTCTGACGATCTTCATCCTTGCCGGACTCGTGGTCACCGGTGCGGCCATCGGAGGCGCGCTCGTCTGGTCCTACGACCGCTGGGGGTAGCCCCAGGCCCGCTCGGGACGGCCTGGAGACGGGCCGCGCCGTCCATACAATCGAGCCACGATGACCGACGCCGAGGCCACCGCTGCGAACCAACAGGCCGAGGCGACGAGCTCCGCCCCGGCGGTCGCGTCGCTCGAGGCCCTCGGCGAGATCTCCGCCGCCGTCGAGGGCGGTGCCGGGCTGCACGAGGTCGTGCGCGCAGTCTCGCGCGGCCTGGGCGCCGGCGTGGTCGTGCTCGACGCGGCGCTCGGGGTGCTCGCGGTCGCCTGTCGCTCACCCGAGGAGGAAC
>JBBSNG010000054.1:0-11938 GCA_038232755.1 Solirubrobacterales bacterium
CACCACCCTCGCGGAGTTCGACCGCGGCTACGTCCCGCCCTCGGTCTCCGACGCTGCGCTGCGCCGACGCCGCTAGGAGGACCGAGACCGCGGATCGCCGTCCCGCCGCAGCGACGGTCCAGGGCCCGGCTTCCGTAGAGCTGCCGTCGCTCGCACGGTCTAGCCTGCGCCTGCCAGGCCTCCCGGCCGGGCGACCGCACACCGACCACCCAGGAGCCCCCCTTGCGCAGCCTGTCCGGAGTTCTGGCCCCCCGCGACCGCCAGTTCTTCAACCTCTTCGAGGAGGCCGGGCGCAACATCCTGCGCGCGGCCGAGTTGCTCGACCAGATGCTTCGCCACTTCCCTGAGGGGCCCGACCTCTCGCGCGACATCCTCATCTGCGAGCAGGAGGGCGACCGCATCACGCACGACATCATCCGTCGCCTCAACAAGACGTTCGTCACGCCGATCGACCGCGAGGACGTCTACGCCCTCGCCTCCGCGCTCGACGACATCGTCGACTTCATCGAGGAGGTCGCCGACTACCTCGGCCTCTACAAGATCGAGGCCCCGATGGAGCAGTCGCAGCGGCTCGCGTCGATCCTGCTCGAGGCGTCGCGAGCGATCGCCGAGTGCATGCCCCGCCTGCGCGGCTTCCAGGACATCTCGCACTACACGATCGAGATCAACCGGCTCGAGAACGACGGCGACCGCGTCACCCGCGAGGCGATCGCCGCGCTGTTCGAGGGCGGTATCGATCCGATGGTCGTGATCCGGTGGAAGGACATCTACGAGCGCCTCGAGGAGGCGATCGACTCGACCGAGCACGTGGCCAACATCCTCGAGGGCATCGTGCTGAAGAACGCGTGATGGGAGGGGACGACCTCGTCCTCGTCATCGTCGTCGCGGTCGCGCTGGCGTTCGACTACACCAACGGCTTCCACGACACGGCGAACGTCGTGGCGACGTCCATCTCCACTCGCGCGCTGCCGCCGCGCGCCGCGGTGACGTTCGCGGCCCTCCTCAACTTCGTGGGCGCGTTCGTCTCGCTCGAAGTGGCGGCCACGGTGGCCAAGGACGTCGTCGAGGCCGGAGCGATAACCACGACGATCATCTTCGCGGGCCTCGTCGGCGCGATCGCGTGGAACCTCGCCACCTGGTACTTCGGACTGCCCTCGAGCTCGTCACACGCCCTGATCGGAGGAGTCGTGGGCGCCACCCTCGTCGCCGTGGGCGCGAGCGCCGTGCTTGGGGACGGACTGGTCGGGAAGGTGATCGTCCCCGCGCTGGTCGCGCCGATCTTGGCCTTCGTGGTCGCGGGACTCGCGATCTCGGTCGCCTACCGGATCGTCGGGCGCCGCCGGCCCGGCCCGGTCACCAATGGCTTTCGCCTCGGCCAGCTCGCATCGGGCGGGGTCCTGGCGCTGGCCCACGGGACCAACGACGCCCAGAAGACGATGGGCGTGATCATGCTCGCGCTGATCGCCAACGGGACGGTGGACGCCAACGCCGAGGTGCCGCTCTGGGTGGTGGTCTCGGCCGCCACGGCCATCGCCCTCGGCACCTACAGCGGTGGCTGGCGGATCATCCGGACGATCGGGACGCGCATCCACAAGATGGACTCGGCGCAGGGCTTCTCGGCCCAGGGCGCCGGGAGCGTGGTCATCCTCGCCGCGACGCACTTCGGCTATCCGCTCTCGACCACGCACGTGATCTCGGGCGGGGTCATCGGCGCGGGCGCGGCCAAGCGGCTGTCCGCGGTGCGCTGGGGCATCGCGGGGAACATGGTCGTGGCCTGGGTGCTCACGCTTCCGGCCGCCGGCGCGATGGGCGGCGTGGTCTACGGGCTCACGCGGCTGTTCGGGACCGGTGCGGTCGGTCCGGTGGTCGTGACGCTGGCCATCGTGGTGCTCGTGACCGCGGCCCTGATCCGGCGGATGCGCAGCCTCGGAGTCGCGCGCGAAGGCCGGCCGGCGACGGAGATCTCCTGAGATGGGCCCGGGACCGATGGCCGCCATCGTCGACTGGGGGGCCCTGCTCGACGTCGTCCTCGTCTCGCTGGTGGGCGGCGTCGGGTTGACCGCCCTCTTCTCGATCGCCGTCGCCAGCGCGATCTCGTTCGTCGACTTTCGCCGAGAGGGGCGGCCGGTCGAGGCCGGCGCCTTCGTCGCGGTCGCCCTGATCGCGGTAGTGGGCTGCGTGGCCGCGCTCGTCTACGGCATCGGGGTGATGGTCAGCGGCTGAGGGTCCCGCGCGCGGTCAGGGAGATGCGCCAAGCTCGCGCTGAAGGTCCTCGAGCACGCGTCGCAACGAGGCGACCTCCCGCTCGAGCCGGCTCAGGCGCGCGGCCGTTTGATCGGGGGCATCGTCGGCGGGGGCCTGCTCGGACGGCGAGTCGAGCGGAGGCTCCTGGGCCCGCGCGAGCGGGGCTGCCTCCGTGCCTCGGTCGCCGAGCAGCTGCAGGTAGCGGTCCTCCTTCTGCCCCGCACGCCGCTCGATCTCGCGTACGTGCCCGCGCTCGGTCAGGCGCTCGAGGGTCCGCTGCACGGCGGCGAGGTCCTCGAACCGGTGCAGCCGGTCCGCGCGCCCCTTGAGCTCGCCCGGCGTCTGAGGGCCGCGCAGCATGAGCACGCCGAGGATCGACGCCTCGGCCGCGTCGAGACCGAGCGTCTCGCTCAGAAGATGCCGATACTTCGGCGCACGGCCGCCCTGACCGCTGGCCAGGCGAGTCCAGCGCTTGCGCCCGAGCCGGTCGAGCGCGGCGCGAATGGCCGCGTCGTCGAGGTCCATCACCGGGTCGCGATTGGTCGACTGGTTGCACGCCGTGCGCAGGGCGTTGAGCGTGAGCGGATAGACGTCGGGAGTCGTGCGCTGCTTCTCGACCAGCGAGCCGAGCACGCGCATCTCCACCGGGCCGATGTCCATGTCGGCGGAGGCTAGGGGGCCGGGTAGGCTGACGGCGATGGCCCCCATCGCGCACGCCGGCCACTGGAGCATCACGCTCATCTACCTCGCGCCCTTCGCGGCGGTGGCCGCCTGGATCGCCCGCGACAATCTGCGGCGGCGCCGCGACGGCGGATCGGGCCGGCCCGGCGAGGAACGCTAGACTCCGTGCCTTCGCGCCGGTTCGGGGAGACCTCCCCGCGCCCCGCCGCGACCGATCGACAGAGGAGCCCATGGCCCGCGGAGACGTCCGTATCGGCGTCACCCTCGCTTGCGAGGAGTGCCGTCGCCGCAACTACCAGACCGAGAAGTCGAAGCGCAACGATCCCGGGCGGATCGAGTTTCGCAAGTACTGCCGCTGGTGCCGCACGCACACGCCGCACAAGGAGACGCGGTGAGCCGGGTCCGCTCGAGCGGAGCGTTGGCTTCGTGCGCGCGTGAATGCGGCATCGCGGCGTGCCCACCCGCGAGCGGGTAGCCCCTTCGATGGCCCGTAATCGCCAGCGCGCGAAGCAGCGTCAGGCCGAGCGACGAGCGCGGCTCGCCGACGGCGAGGCCCAGACGCCGGGCGCCCCTTCTCCGGAGACCGGGGTGGACGAGGGCGACCGGCGCGACCGGGTGCGTGATCCCCAGGCAGAAACCCACGGTGGACTCGATCGCGAGCCGGCGCCCAACGGCGACCGTGATCGCGGCGGCATCGCCCCGCCCGGGGTGGAGACGGAGACCGGGGCCGGGCTCGCCGCAAGCGCTCCGCCGGAGACGGCCGGGCGCTCCGACACCGTGCTCGAGACCCCACCGCCACCCCCGCTGCTCGACGACCCGAGCGCCGACGGCGCCGCTGCGGACGGGGGCGCCACCGCCGGCGAGGGCGACGAGGACGATCAGCGCACCGCCGGGCGCAACCGGGTCATCGCCTTCCTGATCGCCTCGTGGGCCGAGCTTCAGCGAGTGCAGTGGCCGAACCGGCAGCAGACCATCACGCTGACCGGAATCGTGCTTGGCTTCGTCGTCATCATGGGCGCCTACCTCGGCGGCCTCGACGCGATCTTCTCGCGGCTCATACAGCTCCTCATCTAGATGGGCGCTCACCTGAGCCGCAGCGCTCCCTCCGACCTACCCTCCTAGACTGGAAGAACATGTTCCGCTGGTACGCCATCAACACCTACTCCGGGCACGAGAACAAGGTCAAGCACAACCTCGAGCACCGCGTGACCTCACTCGGGCAGCAGACCCACGTGCGCCAGATCGTCATCCCCATGGAGCAGATCTCGGAGATGAAGGACGGACAGAAGGTCCAGGTCGAGCGTCGCACCATGCCCGGCTACGTGCTCGTGAACATGAATCTGAACGAGGACTCCTGGGGCCTCGTGAAGAACACGCCCGGCGTCACGGGCTTCGTCGGCGCCTCGAACAAGCCGGTCCCGCTCAACCAGGTCGAGATCGACCGCCTGCTGCACCGCGAGACCGCCGAGCGCCCGCGGGCGCGCGCCCAGTTCACCATCGGCGAGACGGTCAAGGTCGTCTCCGGGCCGCTGTCGGACTTCTCGGGCGAGATATCCGAGGTCAACGAGGATGCGGCGCGGCTGAAGGTGCTGGTGTCGATCTTCGGGCGCGAGACGCCGGTGGAGGTCGGCTTCGACCAGGTGAAGAAGGTCTAGGGCGGCTGCAAACCTTCGCATTCCGGTGTCCTCGGCCGCTCGGCTTGGACCACCAAGCCTTCGGGCCTGCGTCCTTGGACTGCTCGGTTTTCGCTCCGCCTACTAACCTCCCCCGTCGCTCATGGCCAAGAAAGTCCTCACCCTCATCAAGCTCCAGGTCCCCGGCGGCCAGGCCAACCCGGCTCCGCCGGTCGGTCCCGCCCTGGGTCAGCACGGGGTGAACATCATGGAGTTCACCAAGGCGTTCAACGCCCAGACCGCCGACGAGGCGGGGCGGATCACGCCGGTCGAGATCACGGTCTACGAGGATCGCTCGTTCACCTTCATCACCAAGACCCCTCCGGCTGCGGTGCTGATCAAGGAGGCGGCGGGCATCGACAAGGGCTCCGCCGAGCCCCACCGCGAGAAGGTCGCCCGCCTCAGCCGCGACCAGGTGCGTGAGATCGCCGAGACCAAGCTTCAGGACCTGAACGCCCGCGACCTCGACCAGGCGACGAAGATCATCGCCGGGACGGCGCGCTCGATGGGTGTCGAGGTCGGTTAGGTGACTCCTCCCGCGAGGCTCGCCGGCACTCCGACGGCTGCGAACCGGCGCGTGGCGGCGTCCTCGGTCGCGCGGATAGCGCTGCTATCCGCGGCTCCCTGCGTCCTTGCCACGCTTGGTTCTCGCTCGTCGGAGCACCACCGAGCCCACGGGAGGAGCCACTGATGGCCAAGCACGGAAAGCGCTACCGCGACCAGCTCGCCAAGATCGACCGCGAGCGCGAGTACTCGCCGTCCGAGGCGATCGGGCTGATCAAGGAGATCCAGTCGGCCAAGTTCGCCGAGACGGTGGAGACCCACGTGCGCACGGGCCTCAACGTCCGCCACGCCGACCAGCAGCTGCGCGGGACGATCGCTCTGCCCAACGGTCTCGGCAAGGACGTCACCGTCGCGGTCTTCGCCCAGGGCGACAAGGTCCGCGAGGCCGAGGAGGCCGGGGCCGACGTGGTCGGCGCCGAGGACCTGGCCGAGCGCATCCAGGAGGGCTTCACCGACTTCGACATCGCCATCGCCACGCCTGACCTGATGCCGATCGTCGGCCGTCTCGGCCGGGTGCTCGGGCCGCAGGGCAAGATGCCGAACCCGCGTGTGGGCACGGTGACCCAGGACGTGGGTCGCGCAGTGTCCGAGGCCAAGGCCGGCCGCGTCGAGTACCGCACCGACCGCTCGGCCATCCTCCACCTGCCGATCGGTAAGACCGACTTCGAGGAGCGCGCCCTGCTCGAGAACTACGCGGCCTTCATCGAGGAGCTCATGCGAGCGAAGCCGGCGGCGGCCAAGGGCCGCTACCTGCAGTCGATCACCGTGACCACGACGATGGGCCCGGGCGTACGGGTCGACCCTGCGCGCACCCGCAACATCGTCGACGAGACCGCGGCGCTAGCCTAGGCCGCCGAACCAGCGAAGCGCCCGAGACCTTCGGCGGGCGGCGCCATCCGTGCGCCGCGACGTAAGCCCGGAGCAGGCGGATCGGATCTCCGTGCCCACCCGGGCGCGCCCGGCCCTGCCGCTCCTCGGACGCAGGATGCGAATCGGAGACACCGAGATGAACAGAGACGAGAAGGCCGCCGTCATCGATGACATGGCGCGCGAGATCGACGCTGCGGCGGCGATCTTCGTCGTCGACTACCGCGGCATCTCGGTGAAGCAGTCCGCCGACCTGCGCGGCCGCCTCGGCGGCGCCGACGCGAGCTTTCGCGTGGTCAAGAACCGCCTCGGGATCCGCGCCGCCGACCAGGCCGGTGCCGAGGGCCTGAAGTCCATGCTCGAGGGCCCGACGGCGCTGGCCTTCGTTCGCGGCGACGCCGCGCTGGCGGCCAAGGAGCTCGCCGCCTTCCGGCGCGAGCACGGCCTGCTCGTATTCAAGGGCGGGACCATGGACGGCGATGCGCTGAGCGCCGACGACGTGGACGCGATCTCCCGGCTCCCCTCCCGCGACGTCCTCTACGGCCAGCTCGTGGGCGTCGCCGCCTCGCCGATCACCGGCCTCGTGCGCGGCCTGGCCGGCCTCATCTCCGGAGTCGCGCGCCAGCTCCAGCAGATCCACGAGCAGGGACTCGTCGGCGCCGGCGAGTCCGCGGCCGGTCAAGACGAGACGGCGTCTGCGAGCGAAGGCGACGCCGCCGACGAAGCCGAACCGGCGGCCGAGGCCCCCGGCGACCCCGTCTCGGAGGCTGCGGCCGCCGAGGAGGAGTCCGCCGGCGGCGACGAGTCGGCCGCCGAGACCCATACCGACAACCCGGAGTAGGCCCCCCGCGGGCGACACCCAGAGCGAAGGAGGGCCCATGGCCACCAGCACCCAGGAATGGATCGACGAACTGAAGGGCATCTCGGTGCTCGAGCTGTCCGAGCGGATCAAGGCGCTCGAGGACGAGTTCGGCGTCTCGGCCACGGCCGTGGCGGCAGCGGCTCCGGCCGGCGCCGGCGCGGGCGCCGCCGACGCCGCTCCCGCCGAGGAGGAGTCGACCACCGTCGACGTCGTCCTCACCGGGCCCGGTGACAAGAAGATCCAGGTCATCAAGGTCGTGCGCGCCGCGACCGGCCTCGGACTCAAGGAGGCCAAGGCCCTCGTCGACGAGGCGCCGAAGCCCGTCAAGGAGGGCGTCGAGCGGGGCGAGGCCGACAAGCTCAAGGCCGACCTCGAGGAGGCCGGCGGAACCGTCGAGCTGAAGTAGTCCCGGCGCGCGCGCCCGGTCGCCACGGCCGGGCGCGCCGCCGCCTCCGCGGCGCGACTCCCGTCTGGCGAACTCGATAGCTTCCCGGCGGTCAGGCGACGCCCTGCCGTGGGAGCGGTCAGGGCGCCGCGCCCGAGTCGAGCGCACCCGAAACAGAGAGCCCGTGATCGAGCCCTCGATCCTTTCGCCTCGGCGGATTCTCGTCCTGTCCGCCGATCTCGGGGAAGGTCACGACTCGGCTGCGCGGGCGCTGGCGGCCGACCTCACCGCCGAGCAACCTGCGACGCAGGTCGTGCTAACCGACGGCCTCGCGGCGCTCGGGCCGTTCCTGCAGCGGATGATCCGCGAGGGCTCATGGTTCCAGTTTCGCCGCGTGCCCTGGGTGTTCGGCATCGTCTACGCGCTGCTGATGCGGTCCGCTCCGGTTCGCCGGGCCGCGCACTTCTGCCTCTACCGGATCGGCGGCGACGGCCTCCTGCGTCTGATCGAGTCGCATGCGCCTGACGCCGTCGTCTCCACATATCCGGGCATCAACCCGGTCCTCGGCCGCGTGCGCCAGAGCGGCCGGCTGCGCGCACCGGTCTGCACCACCGTGCTCGACCTGGCGAGCCTGGAGTTCTGGGCCCACCCCGGCATCGACCTCCACCTGGTGATGCACCAGGGCTCCAACCGGCGCATCGAGGCGCTCGCCGGCCCCGGCCGCTCGCGAGCGGTCCGCCCGCTCGTCGCGCCCGAGTACTTCGAGGCCCGCTCGGCCCTCGAGGCCCGGCGCTCACTCGGCCTGCCCGAGGTGGGCCGCGTCGTCCTGGTGACCGGTGGAGGCTGGGGGGTCGGCGATCTCGACGGAGCGGTCCGGTGCGCCCTCGACGTCGACGTGGCGAGCGTGGTCTGCGTCGCCGGACGCAACGACGAGGTGCGCGAGCGCCTCGAGAGCCGCTACGGCGACGACCCGCGCGTCCGCGCGCTCGGGTTCACCGACCGCATGCGCGAGCTGATCGCCGCGGCCGACGTGCTGGTGCATTCAGGGGGCGGGGTCACGTGCCTCGAAGGACTCGTCACCGGCTGTCCGACCGTGCTCTACGGCATGCCGCCCGGTCACTGGCGAGCCAACGCGCGCGGCATGGCGTCGCTCGGCGTGGCTCGCGTGGCGCGCTCGCGTGCAGAGCTGCGCGCTGCCCTTGGCGCGGCGCTCGAGGCGCCGGCCCCCGCGGCCGGCGACGCGTCGACGAGGAGTGCCGCGTCGTTGGTTCTGGAGGCAAGCGCCGACGGCCATGGTGACCCTACTGTGCGGCTAGACCTCGGAGGCCGCCTGCGCCGCTTCGGGGTGTCCGGCGGCGGCAACCACCGGCGAGGACGCGAGAACGGCCGCGCCCCCGGTGAGCAGCGCCACGCCGCCGAGCAGAACGGATCCGCCGAGCGGGGTCAGGTCCCAGCGCTCGCCCACCAGAGCGCCCGCGAACGCGACCGCGACCACGATGTCGACCACGAGCACGAGCGGCGCGACCCGCGTGGCGGGCCGGGTCTGGAGGGCGGTCATCTCGCTCAGCAGGCCGAATCCCGCGGCGACGGCCGTGGCGAGCACCCACAGGAGGGCCCCGCTCCAGTCGCCGCGCCCGACGGCGTCGGCGACGAGCTTCGTGGTGATGCCGCACCAGGCGTAGGCCAGACCGGCGCCGAGGACGACGGACACGTCCGGCCGACGCCCCAGGCCGCTTAAGAGGTAGGGCAGGAGTGCGGCGCCCCCCAGCGCGACCAGGCCGATGGCCAGCGTCGGCGAAGAGGCCAGGGTGAGCGTGTGGCGGGGCGCAGCGAGGGTCAGGGCGACGAGTCCCGCACAGATCGCCGCGACCGCCGCGATCTCCCGCGCGCCGACGCGCTCGTGCAGGACCCGCGTCCCCACGACGAGCAGCACGATGAGGCCGACCGCGAGGATCGGCTGCACCACGGTCAGGGGCGTGACGAGGAGAGCCGCGGCCTGGAGCCCCCATCCGGCGATCACGAGCAGTGTGCCCAGGAGCCAGCGCCGGCGCAGAGCAAGGCCGGCGAGAAGCGAGGGTCGCAGCGCCTGCGACGGGGGCGCCTCACGAGCCTCGAGGGCCTGGAAGGCGATCCCGCCGTTGTAGAGCGTCGCCGCGAGCAGAGCGCCGACCACCCCGAGCGCGACGAGGCTCACCGGTGACCACCCGCTCTCTCGCCGCGCTCACGACCGGCGCGGCGCTCGCGCACGCCGCGCCGGCGCCCGCGGCGGTCAGTGCCTGCGCGCGGTCGGCGCTCGGCCTGCGGGCCTCGACCGGCCGAGCGGACACGGTCGCCCTGACCTTCGACGACGGTCCCCACGCCGAGGGCACCCCTGCGGTGCTCGAGCGCCTCGCCGAGGCCGGCGCCCGCGCCACCTTCTTCCTCGTGGGCGAGCAGGTGCTCCGCCGCGAGGCGCTGGTCGCGGAGATCGTCGCGGCCGGGCACCAGGTGGGCCTGCACGGGCACACCCACCGTGGCCACCTTCGGCTGTCGCCGCGTGCGCTGCGTGAGGATCTCCGCCGCGGGGCCGCGGCGGTGAGCGCGGCCGCCGACCGGCCCGTGCGGCTGCACCGCCCGCCCTACGGGCTCTACTCGACGGCGAGCCTGGCGCTGGTTCGCCAGGGCGGGCTCGAGCCGTTGCTCTGGTCGCGCCACGGACGGGACTGGTCGGCTCGGGCCACCGGGCGCTCGATCGCCGAGCGCCTCGGGACGGGTCTGTGCCCCGGCGAGGTCCTCCTGCTCCACGACGCCGACCACTACGCCGCCCCGGACTCCTGGCGGCGGACCGCCGCCGCCCTGCCGCAGGTGCTCGAGGCGATCGGGCGTGCGGGTCTCGAGGTGCGGCCGGCGTGAGGGGGGGAGAGGTCCCAGGGCGCTACTCGCCGGATCCTGCTCAGCCGGCCTCGGCCGCGCTCGGGCGGCGAGCCTCCAGGAGCAGGGTGATCCCGCCGGAGCTCAGGCCCGCGCGCGCCTCGCCCGTCACGCGCAGTCCGGCTCGCCTCGCCGCCTCGGTCGTCTGGGCGGGCGAGCGCAGGGTCACGCGGCGCCGCCCGACGAGCTCGACCGCCTCGTGGAGCCGCCCCTCGGCGGTGCGGGGTGGGAGGCTCAGGAGTGCCCAGCCTCCGGGGCGCAGCCGCGCCGCGAGCGCCCCGAGCGCGCGCTCGAGATCGGGTACGTAGCCGAGCACCCCGAGACAGACGACGCCGTCGAACGGACCGGTGGCCTCGATCCCGTCGGGCAGGCGCCCGATCGCGGTCTCGACGTTGGTCACGCCCTCGCCCGCCGCGCGCGCGGTCAGGTACTCGACCATCTCCGGCGCGGCGTCGAGCGCCACCACCCGCGCGCACCGGCGCGCGACCGCCAGGGTGTAGTGGCCGGTTCCCGCGCCGACCTCGAGGACCGAGTGCTCGGGCTCGAGCACTCGGTCGAGCGCGGCGTGGACGATCCGGTCGTCGCGCCGGCGCAGCAGCGAGCCGATCGGCGTGCGGGTGAAGTAACGCTCGTAGAGCTCCGGTCGCCAGTATGCGCCCGGCGAGCGAAACCAGCGTGCTCGGGCGCGGGCGAGGGTACCGCCTCGAGGCGCGGAGGAGCGAGCACTCACGAGCGCGACTCTAGCCACCGGCCCGGAGCAGACATCCGCCTCGCCCGGCCCGCCGGCCAACCACCCGCCGGCCTTCCCAGACGCCGCCGCCGCGCGGTCTGCCGACTCGCCTCGCCGGCGCGCGATATGATCTTCGGTCGGTCCATAGTCGTAGCCGTCCCGCGAGCAGGCGCTCCGCCGCATATCCGCGGAGCCTCGGGACGGGGTCCGTGCCGGCCGAAGCCGCCACCACACACGCTGGCGCGCGCTCCCTGACGGGAGCAGGTGCAGCTGTGCTATTTTCAGGGGTCGCGCTTTGCGCCCTCGCCCCGCCGCGAACAACCGAAGGAGCCCTCGTCTTGCCTCGTCTAGACGCGCCTCGCCAGCGCCGTAGTTTCGCGCGCCTGCACAACCGACTCGAGCTTCCCAACCTGATCGACATCCAGCGCCGGTCCTTCGACTGGCTGGTCGACACCGAGAAGGGCGGCCTGCGCGAGACCATCGACGACGTCTCACCGATCGAGGACTACACCGGCAACCTCGCCGTGGTCTTCGAGGAGATCCACTTCGACGAGCCGGTGGCCTCGATCTCGGACTGCCGCGAGAAGGATCTCACCTACGCGCGCCCGCTGACCGTCAAGGTCGCCTTCCAGAACCGCGAGACCGGCGAGATCCGCGAGCAGTCCGTGTTCATGGGCGACTTCCCGTGGATGACCGACCGCGGCACCTTCATCATCAACGGCACCGAGCGCGTCGTCGTCACCCAGCTCGTGCGCTCGCCCGGCGCCTACGTCATGTCGGCCAAGGACCGCGAGAAGCAGGTCTTCATCGCCAACCTCATGCCCGCACGCGGCTCGTGGCTCGAGCTCGAGATCGACAAGCGCGGCCGTGTCTACGTGCGCATCGACCGCAAGCGCAAGCTCCCCGTCACCGTGCTCCTGCGCGCGATGGCCGAGCAGCTGTGGCCGGGCCAGCCGCACAGCCCGGAGCAGCTCGACCAGCAGATCCTTGAGCTCTTCGACAACTCGCTCTACATCCGCAAC
>JBBSNG010000055.1:0-11823 GCA_038232755.1 Solirubrobacterales bacterium
GAGTTCATGGACCCGTGGGAGGCGGTCAAGTGGATCGCCATCTTCCGGCTGATCCTCCCCGAGGCGCTCTTCCGCCTGTGCGGCGGACGCGTCGAGAACCTGGCCGAGCTGCACGCGCTCGCGGTCCGGGCCGGGATCAACGGGGTGATGATGGGCAACTTCCTGACCACGCTCGGCTCCGAGCCCGCTGAGGACCGCGCGATGTTCGAGGAGCTGGGCCTGAACGTCGCCCGCCAGCCCGACAACGGCTCGAACCCACGCCCCGACAACCGCTCGGGCTGGCTCGAGGGCGAGACGCCGGCGGCGGCGGCCGGGGACCTGGTCGACCGCCAGGCCGACGCGCCCTTCTGGGATCCCTCGACCCAGCTTCGTCACGCCAAGAAGACGGTGGTGCCGCCGCGGCCGGACGGGGCGCCGAACCGCCGGCGCGGCGTGGACCTGCCCCAAGTGGTGCAGGTCCCGGCGGACGAACGCGCCGCGTAGCACGGTGGAGGACCTCGGCTCCCGCCTCGCCGAGCTCGGCGACCGTGGGCTCCTGCGCACCATGCGAACGGTCTCCGGTGCGCAGGGACCGCGCGTCGTCCTCGACGGCCGCACGGTCACGCTCCTGTGCTCGAACAACTACCTGGGCCTGGCTGAGCACCCGCGGGTGCGCGAGGCAGCGGCCGAGGCGGCGCTGCACCTCGGCGTGGGCGCCGGGGCCTCGCGGCTGGTGTCCGGGAACATGGACATCCACGCCGAGCTCGAGGCCTCGCTCGCCGAACTCAAGGGCTACGACCGGGGCCTGCTGTTCGGATCGGGCTACCTGGCCAACACCGGCGTGGTCGCCGCGCTGGCGGGACCCGGTCAGACCGTCCTCTCCGACGAGCTCAATCACGCGAGCATCGTCGACGGCTGCCGGCTGGCCCGGGCCGAGACCTTCGTCTACCGCCACGCCGACCCCGAGCACCTTGCCTCTGGCCTCGAGCGGGCTCGGGCCGCCGGCCGCCCCGGGGCGCTGATCGTCACCGACGGCGTCTTCTCGATGGACGGCGACGCCGCGCCGCTCTCGGACCTCGTCGCGCTGGCGCGCCGCTACGGCGCGCGGGTCATGGTCGACGAGGCGCACGCCACCGGGGCGACCGGACCGCAAGGGCGCGGGACGGTCGCCGCGGCCGGTCTCGAGGACGAGGTCGACATCGTGGTCGGCACGCTCGGCAAGGCCCTCGGCTCCTACGGCGCCTACGCCTGCTGCGACGAGCAGACCGCCCGCTACCTGGTCAACACCGCGCGAACGCTGATCTTCTCCACCGCTCCGCCGCCGCCCGCGGTGGCCGGCGCACTCGCGGCGATCGAGGTGCTGCGCGCGGAGCCCGAGCGCGTGGCCACGCTCGCGCGCAACGCGCGCGCCCTGCGCGCCGCGCTCGCCCGCGAAGGGCTCGAGGTCGGCCCGGGCCAGACGCAGATCGTGCCGCTCGTGGTCGGCGAGGCCGCCGCGACGGTGCGCGCCTGCGAGCGCGCGCTCGGCGACGGAGTGTTCGCCCAGGCGATCCGGCCCCCGACCGTGCCCGAAGGGACCTCGCGGCTGCGCCTGACGGCGATGGCGACGCACTCCGAGCAGGAGCTGCGTACGGGGGCACGAGTCCTGGCCGCGGCCGTTCGGCTGGAGGCCGGCGGCCCGGCGGAGGGGAACACCGACTCGACGAGCGCGGAAGAGCCGCGGCTCGGAGCCGCGCCGACCGAGCCCGCCGACGCTGTCGCGAACGGCGCCGCGCTCGCGCGCCGAGTGGCCTGAAGGGCGCGTGCGCGGCCTCTTCGTCACCGGGACCGACACCGGGGTCGGCAAGTCGGTCGTGAGCGCGTCGATCTGCGCGGCGCTGGCCGCGCGCGGCGAGCGCGTCGCGGCCTTCAAGCCTGCGGTGACCGGTCTCGGCGACGATCCCGGCGACTGGGGTCACGACCACGAGCTGCTGGCGGCGAGCGCGAGCGCCGGCCAGTCGGCCGAGCAGGTCTCTCCCCATCGGTTCGCGCCGGCCGCCTCGCCTCACCTCGCGGCCGAGCTGAGCGGGACGGCGATCGAGCCGCAGCGGCTGATCGCCGCGGCGAGGTCCGCCGCCGCCGGAGCCGACGCACTCGTCGTCGAGGGCGTCGGGGGCCTGCTGGTGCCGCTGAACGCCGCCTACCTGGTCCGCGACCTCGCCGTCGAGCTCCGCCTCGCGGTGGTCGTCGTCGCGCGCCCGAGCCTCGGCACGGTCAACCACACCCTGCTCACCGTCGAGGCCGCCCGGATCGCGGGACTCGTCGTCGCGGCCGTGGTAATGACGCCCTGGGCCCAACGGCCGACGGAAGTCGAGGCCTCGAACCGTGACACCGTCGAGCGCCTGACGGGGACGACGGTCAGCCTCCTCGGCCCGACCGACCGCGCTCAGCTCGCGAACGCGGGGAGGGCGCTGGCGCTCGACACCTGGCTCGCGGTCGATCCGAACCGCGATCGACCGCCCGGCGAGGCCCCGGCGCCCGCCGAGGTCCAAGCGCCCACCGCCCTCCCGAGCTGAGCGCGAGCCTCCCTGTCCCGTAACCACCTGCCTCCTTACGTCGTGGATGTACCGTGCTTTCGGCTCGCCTTGAAGACCTTGAGAGCAGGCGAGGTCGCGCGGGCTTTCTCGGTCCTTCTCGGGCGTCAGTCACGCCGCCCGCGCCCGGCTCAGCCTCCCCCTTGTGGTTCGTCCGGTAAGTCGTGTGGTGCTTGAGCGGGATGCAGGCGGATGCCTGGCCAGGACGCAGGACGCGGCCCTTGCCGGTGGCAAGGGCAAGTCCGAGGACGCCGCTAGGCGCCGCCTGAGCCCGATCAAGGGCCGCAGGACTTGCAGGACGGACCCCAAGCCTCTCAGGGCGCGGCGATGCGAGCCTCGGGCACGAACGCCGCGAGCGAGAACCAGAACTGCTCGTCGTGGCGCAGGGGGCGCAGCCGTCGCCCTCGGAGAGGGCCGTCCACCGCGAGCCCCGTGATGGGCCAGGTCGAGCGCGTCTCGTTGTCGACGAAGTCCCGGCCGCGCCGTGCGAAGGTCAGGGTGCGGTCGCCCATGCGCCGATCGAAAGGCTCCAGCGGTCCCCACCTGCTTCGAGTCGCCGATGGCGTCGGCGTCGATCGCGGACGCGACGCGTGGGTCGTAGAGGACAACCGCGGGCGTTCGTCCGGCGGTCAGCTCGACCACCGGCTCGCTGCGCAGGCGCGAGAAGGGCACGACCACCGGCGGCTCGGCCGCGAGCAGAGCGACGACGCGCTCCTTGGGCGGCAGCCGCGGGTCGGCCTCTCGCTCGAGCAGATGCGGTGCTAGGTCGGCCTCGTCGTAGCCGAGGTAGGGATTGCGGTCGTAGTCGCGCTCGGCGCCCGTGTCGCGCGAGAGCACGTCGCCGCGCGGGTAGCGGCGCTTGAACTGCGCCCAGCTCAGCGTCTGCGCTGGGAGCGCGCGAAGACGCCGACCCGTGAGCTCGCCCACGATCGCCTTCCCTCCTAGCTGCTGCCACCACGATTCCGTCTGGCGGTCCCACATGACGAGGTTAGACCGGCGCAGATTGCCCGTCGTGCCGAAGGTGAGCTCGCGCCCGGCCACACGGCGGTCGAATACGAGCGACGAGTTGCAGAGGGGGCAATAGGTGACTGCGATCGGGCGCCCGCCAAGGCGATCGTTGACGATCTCGTGCCAGACGAGGATGCGCACGGGGTAGGCGCGCGCCGCGCCGCCGGACTCGACGGCGATCACGGGCTCGCTCTCCTCGAGCGAGCCCTCCGCCTCGCCACGGGCGACGGCCCGCGGCTCGTCGATCGGCGGGATGCCGTCGCGGGTTGGACCCCCCGGTCGGATGTCGGCGAGGGGGACGCTCCGTCGCGAGAAGTCGGTCTGCCATCCCGCCTTCGAGAACACGGCGGATGACTCGCCGCCATCCCCGCCGGCGGGGCCGACAGCCGATTCCCCGCATCCGCTGAGCGCCAGCGCCACGCAGGCTGCGAACGGGACGATCCGGGAGGCCAGCCGCAACCGCACCGGCGACCACCATAGCCATCGCAGCCGAGCGCGACCGGGGCCCGTCAGCGGCCGGGGGATCCGTCAGCGGCCGAGCGAAGCGTCGCGGCGGCGCCGGTCCACGGCCTCCAGGTCGACGACCCGCGGTCCGCCGGCGGTCTCGATGCGGTCACGTCCCCGGTCCTTGGCGCGATAGAGCGCCTGGTCGGCGGCGCGGACGAGCGCCGTTCCGTCGCGGGCGTCGAGCGGGAGGGCGGCCACGCCCATGCTCGCGGTCACGGCCCGATCGAGGCCCGGGATCGCGATTCGCCGGAAGCCGGCTTGGAGCTTGTCCGCCGCCTCCACCGCGCCGTCTCGGTCGGTGTCGGCCAGCAGGGCGACGAACTCCTCGCCGCCGTAACGCGCGACGACATCGGTGGCGCGCACGGTCGCTCGGAGCATCGCTCCCGACGGCTCCGAGCACCTCGTTGCCCTTGTCGTGACCGAGGTCGTCGTTGACCTCCTTGAAGCGATCGAGATCCAGGAACACGAGCGAGAGCGGCTCTCGGCGACGCTCCGCGCTCGCCACGGCCCGATCGAGCTCCAGCTCGAAGGCGCGCCGATTCGGGATTCCCGTGAGCGCGTCGGCGAGCGCCTGGCGCCGCGCGTCGCGCAGGTTGCGGTGGTTGGCCAGCACCGCGGCGGCCTGAGCCGCGGACTCGTCGACCGTCTGGCGGACATCGTCGTCGGGCGGGGCGTCGTGCAGCACGAGGACGGATCCGAGCGCCTGGTCGCCCGAGACGAGCGGGACGCAGGTCGAAGCGGCGTCGCCGGCGTCGCAGAGCTGGCACGACAGCAGCGGCCCGGCGCCGATGCCGCGCTCGTAGCGGCGCCCCAGGCGCCCCGCGAGGCACGCGTCCGCGCCGGTCCCTCGCTCGAGCGCCCCTGCGAGGGCTGGTTGAGCTGGGCCGGTGAGCGGGCGCAACCCCTCGCCGGCCTCGTCGCGAACCAGGATGGTGACGAGACGCGAGGATGGAAGCCGCTCGAGGTGGCGGCTGAGCACGTCATAGGTCTCCTGCTCCGAGCGGGTGAGCTGCAATCCCTTCGCGAGCTCGACCTGACCTTCACGAACCTGTTGCTGGTACTCGAGCCGCTCGCGCTGGCTGACCAACTCGACCTGGGAGTTCTCGAGCTTGGTCTGCGATTCCTCGATGGCGCCGGCCATGTCGTCGAAGGCCTGCCCGAGGCGCTGGACCTCGCCGCCGCCCCGCCCACCACGCACCCGGACGGAGAGGTCGCCCGCCGCGAGCCGGGCCGCCGCTTCGGTCACGCGGCGCACCGGGTAAGTGATCGACCGGGCCATCACGATCGCGAAGCCGACCAGGAGCACGACCGAGACGCCGAGGCCCACGGCTGCTCCTCCGATGGCCAGCTGGGCCCGGGAGTCGGCCGCGCTGCGACTCTGGTCGGCCTGGTCTCGCTCCCGGGCGGCGATCACCCCGGCCTGAGCCCTGATCGCGTCGGCCCGCCGCGTGCCCTCGCCGGTGGCGATCCGCCGCCGGGCGGCCTCGATGTCCCGGCGCCCGAGATCGACCAGGGGCTGCTGCCAGTCGCGCAGGTAGGCTGCGACGGCGGCCTCCAGGTTCCGCGCGTCCCTGCTCGCCGCCGGCTCGGAGGCGACGAGCGAACGCAGCCGTTGCGCGTCCTGGCGGTAGCTCGCCTTGCCGAGCTCGAAGGATCCGAGGAAGCGCTCCTGACCGGTCACGGCGAAGCCTCGACCCCCCGTCTCGAGATCGACCACGTCCTTCTCCAGCTCGGTGACCGCCTGAAGCGCGGTCTGGGAATCGCCCAGGGAAGTCTGCGCCTGACGAAGGTCGGTGATCGCAAGCACGAGCACGCCGAACATCCCGGCGGTCACGAGCGCGAGCGCGCCGCTGGCGATGCCCATCCGCGCCGTGAGCCCTTCCCCGGGCCGCAGCCCGGACTTGCGCCCGGCCCTTGCCCAGAGCCGGCCCGGTCCTCGCCGCGGCCGAGCGGATAGATCCTCGGGGACCACGACGGATGCATCGGCGCGTGGGACGCGGTGCTTGAGCGGGGCGTCGCTCCTGCGAGCGTTGCGGTCGCGGACGGCGTCGGCCCCCGCCGCCGCTCGGCTTCGCGCAGCTTCAGCCGCGCTCGCGCTCGCGCTCGGCCTCGCGCAGCTCGACTCGTCGGATCTTGCCCGTGAGGGTCTTCGGCAGATCCTCGGCGAACTCGATCTCGCGCGGATAGGCGTAGGCGGACAGGTGCTCGCGCACGAAGCGCTTGATGCCCTCGGCCGTCTCGTCGTTCGGCTCGTGGCCCTCGGCCAGCACCACGAAGGCTTTGACGATCGATCCCCGCCGCTCGTCGGGCGCGGCGATCGCCGCGGCCTCGAGCACCGCCGGGTGCTCGACGCACGCCGACTCGACCTCGAACGGGCCGATCCGGTAGCCGGCGGAGATGATCACGTCGTCGGCGCGGCCCGCGTACCAGACGTAGCCGTCCTCGTCGGCCTGAGCGGCATCCTTGGTGTGGAACCACTCGCCGCCGAACTCCTCCTGCGTGTCCTCGGGCCGGTTCCAGTAGCCGATCGGATAGTGCGGGTTCGAGCGGGCCCGCAGGCAGATCTCGCCGCGCTCGCCGACCGCGACCGGGCGCTCGTCCTCGTCGAGGATGGCGACGTCCCAGCCCGGCATCGGAAGCCCCATCGACCCCTCGCGGACCTCGACCGTCGGGAAGTTCCCGCACAGCGGGTAGCTCTCGGTGAGCCCGTAGTAGTCGAGCACCGTGATCCCGTACTGCTCCCGAAACCAGCGGATGACCTCGGGGTTGAGCGGCTCACCGGCCGAGCAGGCGATCCGCAGCTGCGAGAGCGGAAACCGCTCCCCCGCGCCGGCGATCGCCGTCATCGAGCGCAGCGCGGTCGGCGTCGTGAACATGTTCTCGACGCCGTGCCTCGCCAGAAAGGCGAGCTGCTCCTCGGGGTCGAAGCCGCCTTTGCGGGCGAAGACCAGCTGCGTCGCGCCGTAGCGCCACGGCCCGAGCAGCGGGCAGATCCCCGCCGCCCACGCCCACTCCCCCATGCCATGGAAGAGCTCGCCGTCGCGCACGTCGTGGCAGTACTCGAACTCCTCGTGTCCGAGCAGGTAGCGGTGGGCGTGGAGGATGCCCTTGGCCAGGCCCGTGGTCCCCGAGGAGTAGTAGAGCTGGGCGGGGTCGTCCGCGGCGGTGTCGACGGTCTCGTAACGATCGGAGGCGCGTTCGAGCTCCTGCGCCAGGTCGAGGTCGCCCGGCGCGCCTGACACCGTGTCTGACGCGCTGTCGGACACGGTGTCGAGCACGAAGATCACCTCGGCGAGCCCGTCGGGGATGCGGTGGCGGTTGGCGGAGTCGGTGACCAGGAACTTCGCGCCCGAGTCGCGCAGGCGGTGCTCGATCGCGTCGTCGCCGTAGAGGACCGACATCGACAGCAGGATGCAGCCGGCCTTGAAGGTCCCGACGAAGACGGCGGCGGTCTCGGGCAGCGATGGCAGCAGCGTGGCCACTCGGTCGCCCCGCTCGCCCCCGTGGGCCTCGAGCGCGCCCGCGAAGCGGCTCGAGAGGTCCTGGAGCTCGCCCCAGTCGACCCGACGCTCGTTACCGCGCCAGTCCTCCCAGATCATCGCGAGCTTGTCGCGCGGATGCTTGTCGCAGACGTCGCGCGCGATGTTGTAGCGCTCGGGCACCTCCCAGCGATGGGCGGCGCGCATCTCCTCGTAGGTGCCGAGCGAGTACCTGCGGTGGGTCATCGGATCTCCTCCCGTCCGCCTTCAGGATTACCCGAGCCTGAGCCGACCTACGCGCCACCCTCGGGCGCGGCGCGCCCCGCTCTCAACCTCCGGCCGCGTAGTCCACGATCGACTTGTCGATCAGCCACTCCACCGGCGCGCGGTCGTCCGTGTAGGCCTCACCCCCGCGCAGCGGCGGCGCCACCCGGCCCGCCGCCGCCAGGCCGGTCTGGCGCAGCCCGGCCGGCAGCCCTCGCGCCGACACGCGCCGCAGCTGCTCCGCGCTCAGCGGCGTCTCGCTGGCCACCAGCAGCGTGTTCGTCGGCTCGATCGGGTCGCGCACGACGTGCGGGAAGACCGCGCGCATGCCCGCGGTCAGCACCTTCTCGAGCTCGTCCTGGCCCACCGGATGGCCAGCGTTGACGATAACCACTCCGTCGCGAGCGAGCTTCGAGCGTGCGGTCTCGAAGAACTCCTTGGTGGTCAGGTAGAAGGGGATGTAGGGCTGGCGGTAGGCGTCGACGGAGATGACGTCGTAGCGCGCGTCGATCCGGCGCAGGAAAGGCCGCGCGTCCTCGTCGTAGATGCGCAGGCGCGGGTTGTTCATGTCGAAGAAGCGCCGCCCGATCTCCGACAGCTCGGGATCGATCTCGACGCCGTCGACGCGCGTGCGCGGGAAGAACTTCTCGTAGGCGCGCGCCGTCGTGCCGGCGGCGTTGCCGAGGATGGCCACGCGCTCGGGCGGGCGCTCGCGGGCCAGGAAGGGAAGGACGAGATGGCCGTCCCAGACGTCGCCGGTGAGCACGCCGTCGGGCTCGAAGATCGAGTGCTGGGCCTGACCCTCGTTGAGCTCGAGGGCGCGACTTCCGTCGGGGCGCTCGACCACCCGCGCGTACTGGGACCGCGTGTCGGTCTCGTAGATCACCCGGTTGCCGGAGCCCTCCTCGGCGGCTTTGAGCGTGCCCACCGGTAGCGCCATGAGCACGGCGATCAGGGCCGGCGCGAGCGCGTAGCGGCGCACCGGGCGCAGCCCCCACACCGCCGTCAGCGCGATCGCCAGCGCGAAGACCAGGAAGGTGCGCCGTGTGCCGACCAGCGGGATCAGCACCAGCGCCGAGGCGAGCGTGCCGAACAGGCTCCCCGCCGTGGAGAGCGCGTACAGCCGGCCCGCCACCCGCCCGGCGTCCTCGAGCCGCTCGACCCCGAGGCGCACCGCCCACGGCGAGACCGCGCCGAGCAGGAGGATCGGCACGGCCACGAGCACGAGCACCGCGGCGAGCGAGCCGAAGAACGCGCCCGCGGAGATCGAGTCGAGGGCGCGGACGGCGAGGTCGAGCATCGGGTCGGCGGCGAAGGGAACGAGCGCCAGCAGGACCGCCGCCCCGAGCGCCAGGAGACAGAGTCCGCGCATGTGCGGGTGGCGGTCGGCCCAGCGTCCGCCGAGCCAGTAGCCGACCGACAGCGACACCAGCACCACGCCGATCGTGTTGGCCCAGACCACGGTGGAGGCGCCGAAGTAGGGAGCGAGCAGGCGCACCGCCGCGATCTCCGCGCCGAGCGAGCCCGTTCCCACCACGAAGACCAGCAGAGGCAGAGGCGGCATTCCGTCCTTGACCATAACTACGGTCCTAAACGTGGACTTAGCGTCCGAGGATCACAGCCACCTCTGGCACCCGTTCACCCAGCAGCGCGGGTGGGTGGAGGAACCACCGCTGGTGATCGACCGCGGCGAGGGCACCGACCTGATCGACGTCGACGGGCGGCGCTACATCGACGGCGTCTCGTCGCTGTGGTGCAACGTCCACGGCCACCGCCATCCCCGCCTCGACGCCGCCGTGCGCGGCCAGCTCGACCGGGTCGCCCACTCGACCATGCTCGGGCTCTCCCACCCCCCGGCGATCGAGCTCGCGCGGCGGCTCGTGGAGATCTCCCCCGCCGGCCTGAGCCGAGTGTTCTACTCGGACTCCGGCTCGACCGCGGTCGAGATCGCGCTCAAGATGGCCTTCCAGTTCTGGCAGCAGGGCGACGGCGCCGCCCGCGGACGCACGCGCTTCGTCTCCCTGCGCGACTCCTACCACGGCGACACCGTGGGATCGGTCTCGCTCGGGGGGATCGACCTCTTCCACTCGCTCTACCAGCCGCTGCTCTTCGACGCCCTGCACGCCGAGCCGGGCGACGCCGCCGACCTCGAGCGGATCCTCTCCGTTCACGGCGAGGAGGTCGCCGCGGTGGTCGTCGAGCCGCTCGTGCAGGGCGCCGCCGGCATGCTCGTCCACCCGCCCGGCTACCTGAGCGCCGTCCGCGAGCTCTGCGACCGCTACGGCACGCTGCTCATCTGCGACGAGGTCGCGACCGGCTTCGGGCGCACGGGGCGGATGTTCGCCTGCGAGCACGAGGACGTCGCGCCCGACTTCATGTGCCTGGCCAAGGGCCTGACCGGCGGCTACCTACCGCTCGCCGCCACGCTGACCACCGAGCGGATCTACGCGGGCTTCCTCGGCGATTTCGCGGAGCTGCGGACCTTCTTCCACGGCCACACCTACACCGGTAACCCGCTCGCCTGCGCCGCGGCGCTGGCCACGCTCGACGTCTTCGAGGAGGACCAGACGCTCGAGCACGTCGCCGTGCTGGAGACCGTCCTGGCCGAGGCGCTCGAGCGGATCGCCGGGCTCGGGTCGGTGGCTGAGGTACGCCGATGCGGGCTGATGACCGGCATCGAGCTCGGCGGCTTCCCGCTCGCCGCGCGCATGGGCCACCAGGTGACGCTCGAGGCGCGCCGGCGCGGCGCGATCGTCCGCCCGCTCGGCGACGTCGTCATCCTCATGCCTCCGCTCGCCATCACCACCGGCGAGCTGCGCCGCCTCGTGGACGTCGTCCGCGCCGCGATCGTCGCCGCCACCGGCGAGATCGAGCTCGAGGCCGCCGCCTGAGCGTCTGCGAGGACGCTCAGCCCTCGAAGATCGAGAAGTCCTTCTTGCGCGCCCCGCACACGGGGCAGAACCAGTCGTCGGGGATCTCCTCGAACGGCGTCCCGGCCGGCACGCCGCCGTCTGGATCGCCCTCCTCGGGGTCGTAGATGAACCCGCAGGACTCGCAGATCCACTGTTGAGCCTCGCTCATTGCCGGGCAGCTTAGCGGCGAGTCGTCGCCCGCTCGATCCTCGCGACGTTAGGGTCCGGGCCGATGCACGGTGAGGGAGAGCTGCGGCCCGCGCCGCTCGAAGAGCTCGCCGACGGCGAGGTGACCACGGCGCGGCCCGCCTCGTCGGCGATCGTCATGCGCGACGGCGCCGGTGGGCCGGAGGTCCTGCTCGTGCAGCGCAACCCAGACGCGCGCTTCATGGGTGGCGCCTGGGTCTTTCCGGGCGGCGGCGTCAAGCCCGAGGATGGGAGCCCGGCCGCGACCGCTCGCCGGGAGCTCGAGGAGGAGGCGAACGTGCGGCTTGCCTCCGACGACGTGTTGGCGCCCTTCTCGCGCTGGATCACTCCGGTCGAGGTCAGGGTCCGCTTCGATACCTGGTTCTTCCTGGCCCGCGCACCGGCGGGCCCCGAGGGCGCGCCGGACGGCTCCGAGACGGTCGACCTGCGCTGGCTTCGGCCCGCCGATGCCCTCGAGGCGGGACGCCGCGGCGAGCTGACGCTCGTCTTTCCCACCATCAAGCACCTCGAGGAGCTCGCGGAGATCGACTCGGTCGACGACGGTCTCGCGCGAGCGCGCGAACGGGAGGTGAAACCGGTGCTCCCGCGGGTGGTCGGCGAGGGCTCGGACACGCGCGTGCTCATGCCGGGCGACCCCGGCTACGAGAGCTGAGCCTCTCCCGGCGCGCCGCCGCGTACGGTCCGCCGGCCGGCCGGCCGGCCACGGCACCGCAACTCAGGCCCGACTCGACGGTTACGTCAGTCGTGGGACGCAAGCTTTCGACAGCACTGCTCCTCGCCGCGCTGCTGAGCCTCGGGCTCGCCGGCGTCGCGCTCGCCAAGAGCGTCGTCGGCACCGCCGGTCCGGACAACCTCACGGGCACCAACGGGCCCGATCAGCTCTACGGCGAGGAC
>JBBSNG010000056.1:0-11462 GCA_038232755.1 Solirubrobacterales bacterium
CGGTCAGGGCGACGACAAGAATGGCGATGAGGAGACCGACCAGGGCCGCGATGAGCACCGCCCTCGTTCTGACACTCATGCCGGGAGTATGGCCCGTCCCCGGTCCCACCGCCGACACGCGCACGGCTGGCTCAGCGGGCCTAGTCGGGCTAGCGCGAGACGAGCCGCCCCACCGCCGCCATCAGCGCGTCGGCCTGCGCCTCCGGCGCCTCAGGACCACCGCCCTCACCCATGAGGCAGTGCCGCGCGTGATCGTCCAGCAGCCCGAGCGCCGTCTTGTCGAGGGCCGCCTGGATCGCGCTGATCTGGGTCAGCACGATGCAGTAGCGGTCGTCCTCGACCATCTTGGTGACCCCTCGCACCTGCCCTTCGACCCGCGCCAGACGAGCCAGAAGCTGATCCTTGGTCGCCGTGTAACCGCGCTCAGCCATCAGCACTCCCATCGTCCGCCGCCGCGGCCGCGGCCCCGGCGTACTCGCGCTCGCGGAAGCGCTTCATCTCGGCGATCTCCTTCCGCTGCGCGGCGATGACGCCCTCGGCGAGCCTGCGGAGCTGCCGGTCGTCGGTCTCGGCGAGAACGGCCTCGGCCATCTTGGTCGCGCCCTCGTGGTGCGGGATCATCTCGTCGACGAAGGCGCGGTCGAAGGGCTTCTTGCCGCGGATCGTGTTCGCGCCGTCCATGTGGTTCATGCCCGCCTCCTGAGCCGAGAGGCCCAGGGCCATGTGGGCGCCCATGTCCGGCTTCAGCGGCGCGTCGAACAGCCGCTGATGGATCTCGCCCATCTGGGCGATCTCCTGGGTCTGGGTACGCGTAATCTCGCTGGCCAGGCTCTTGACGAACTCGGTCTGCGCCTCGGTCTCGGCCACCTCGGCCATGTCGACGGCCGAGCTGTGGTGGGGCACCATCGACTGCAGGAAGGCCTGCTGGGGGTCGGGCTCGTCGCTGCCGCCACAGGCGGCGACGAGCACGGTGAGGATGAGGGCCCCGAGGGACGCGGTGAGCTTGGGGAGGCGCATAGAGAGGCTGCTCCTGTCAGTGGTGGTACTGGTGGACGAGGGCATGACCCTTGCCGCGGGCCAGCAGGTAGCGGTTCACGTACCAGGCGAAGGGAAAGGCGAGGACGAAGCCGCCGAGCATCGGCCCCCAGAAGAGGAGGTCGTCGAGGTAGGCGTCCATCGCGCCGGGCACCGCCAGCATCACGGCGTTGTCGATGACCTCCATGACCGTGATCAACACCGTGTTCGGTCGCCAGGGCGATCGGGACCAGGGCCGCGAGCGAGAGTCCCGCCTTGGCCAGCGGGATCGAGGTCAGGATGTAGCCGAAGAGGAAGGCCAGCCCGACCGCGAGGGCGATCGAGGCGAGGTTGCCCCAGCCGAGGGCCGTGGCGATCACGAGGCCGGTCACCTCGCCGAGCACGCAGCCGGTCATGCAGTGGAAGGTGGCGCTGACGGCCAGGCGGTTGAGCGAGCCGTCGCCGTGCTCGTGGGCGGCGTGATCGGTGCTCTCGGCTGCGCTGCCCGCGGTCTCTGAATGGGTCTCGGTGCTCGCCATCCGGCCCTCCTCGATGTAGGACAACGGCGACTATACCCCACGGGGGTAGGGGTGTCAAGCGGGACTAGCCCGTGCAGGACCCCTCGTGGCAACAGCTCTCCGCCTCGCTCGCCGGTGGAGCGCTCGGAGCGCAGCATCCCTCCCCTCGCCACGTCTCGACGCCCTCCTTCAGCGCGACCGCCGCGATGACCAGGCCCGCGGCGGGATCGAGCCACCACAGCCCAAGGACGGCGTTCCCCGCGAGGCCGACCAGCAGCGCCGCGGCCAGGTAAGAGCACAAGAGGTTCTGCTCACCCTCGCCGCGCAACGCCACCGACCCCATGCGCTCGCCCATGCGTTGCTTTACCCGGCCGAGCCAGGGCATGACCAGCAGGCTGGTGATCGACAGGCCGATGCCCACCCAGCTCGCGTCGGGGCGGTCGCCGCCGAGGAGCGCGTCGAGCGACTCGTAGCCGACATAGGGCGCGAGCAGGAAGAACTGGATCGCCACGAGCGTCTGCGCGCGCCACTCGGCCGCCGCGGAGAGCAGGCGCGCGCCGGTGAACCGCCAGACGATGATCAGGCTCGCGACGCCCTCGATCGCCGAGTCGATCCCGAAGCCGATCAGGGCCGGCGACGCGGCGATGACGCCGGCGGTCAGGGCGACGCCACCCTCGACGGCCATGTAGGCGAGGCTGAGCCAGGAGAGCTGCTTGGCCCGGCGCGCGAGACGCAGATACTCGTGCCGGGGGATCGCGGCCTCGGGGGCCCGGTCGGGTAGCTCGACCGTGGTCAGGTCGAGACCTCGACGGGCTCGAGCACGGAGCGCACGAGCTCTCGGCCGCCGGCGGTGAGCGAGTAGAAGACGACCCGGTGCTCGCGCCGCGAGCGCGCGAGCCCGACATCGCGCAGCGACCGCAGGTGGTGCCCGACGAGGTTCTCGGAGCGCTCGGTCACCCACGCGAGGTCGCAGACACACAGCTCGTCCCCGTCGCGGAGCGCCACGGCGATGGCCAGCCTCGTCGGGTCGCCCAGAGCGGCCGCCCGCGTCGCGGCGCTCCGCGCGCTGCGCGGGTCGAGAGCCCAGGCGCGCAGCGCCTCGGCCCGCGGCAGGTCGAGGCAGAGGAGGTCGCAGCGATCGGCGGTCACTCTCTCATCATAACCGGCGTTGGGATGAGGAAGGGCGAGCACGACGGCAGGTGATCAGTCAGACGCGGCGTAAGCCCACCCGACCCCGAGAGCGCGGAGGCCACGGTTTGGCCACGAGGATCGTCTTCGTCGGCGGTACCCACATCGAAGTCGAGACGCCGATCCAGAATTTGGTCCGCCTCTTCGAGGAAGCCGGTCGGTCCGGCCTCTCCTTTGCCTCGGCCGTCGACGCGAGCATGCGCTACTTCGTCAACCGCGAGCAGATCATCTACCTCGAGGCGATCCCCGATCGCGACGAGAAGCCCTTCTGGGTGCAGGCCAGTCAGGAAGCGGAGGTGACCAAGAAGCTGAGCGGCTTCTCGGGCGCTCCGTCCGCCAGGCGTCACCAGAGGTCAGGATGACCATGAGCCGCGACGCGCTGACCGTGCGCGGGGCGGCCGCCAGAGGCGACCTGGGCTCAGGCGAGCACGACCGGCGCCGGCGGGCGGATCTGCGCGCGACAGCCCTCGGCTTCGAAGCTGATGTAGGCCGACCGGCTCTCACTCGCGATCAGGTCCTGACAGCGCCCGTCGTGCGTGGCCGAGCGAGTCACCTGGACGACGGCGTACGCCATTGCGGCCACGAGGACGAGCGCGACGACGAGCCGCAGCGCCCGCTGCATCTCTCCGGCCCCGAGGGTGAGACTGTGAACCGGGGCCATGACCCGTTCATCGGCACCCGCCCTCCGGCCTTGAGCCGTGCTCCGGCCTTGAGCCGTGCGAGTGACGCAGCGTGCGTCGCGAAGGCGGCCGCCGGCGCGCGGCAGCTTCAGCCGCCGTCAACATCGGTCCACCGCCCGGCGCCCGCCGTTACGCCGTCCGCGAGCCTGGGTAGGTTGCCGCCATGAGCATCGGAGCTTCAATATTCCTCATCGCCATCGGAGCCATCCTCTACTTCGCCATCGATCTCGGCAGCATCGGACCGGTCGAGATCAGCGCCGTCGGGGTCATCCTCATGATCGCGGGCATCATCGGTCTCATCATCTCCCTCTTCTTCCTGAGCAGGGCGACGTCGCGTCGGCGCGATGACCGAGACGTCGGCCGCGAGCGCGAGATCCGCTAGCCAGCGACACCCGACGGTCCACGAGCGCCGTTGCGCGCTCGTCTCGGTGAGTCAGGCCGCAGGGGGCGGCGAAGGATCCTGCGGCTGAGCCGTGGCGCCCGCGAGCACCGGCTTCTCGTCGGCGGCTGAAGTCGTCTGCGGCTGCGGCCTGACGCTCGGCGGTTCCGGCGGATCCTGCAGTCCCTCGACGGGGGTCGATCCCGGCCGCCGTGCCAGCGCAGCCGGTCCCCCCTGAGGACGTGCCGCCACGACCGCCGCCGCGCCCGCCGGGCCGGGGGCTCGGACGGGGGGCTCGGCTTCGGCTTTCGCCGGCGCCTTCTGCTGCTGCTCAGCCTGCTTCGGCGCGGCGTTGCGCCGCACCTCGATCTGAGTGAGGCCGTTCATGATCGCCTCGAGGTCCTCGATCACCGACCCGCCGCTTCCGCGCAGGCGCGCCAACATGCCGTTGATCTCGGAGTCCGCGGCGGCGGCGCGCTCGAGCATCTTCTGAGTGGCCTCCTCGACTCGGCGCAGGTAGTCGGCGGCTTCGGCGGCTGCGCGCTCTCGCGACTCGCGCAGGAGGCGCTCGGACTCCTCGCGAGCGCTCTTCAGGTCGCGGGCGGCCTCTGCGCGCACGCGGCGGGCCTCGGTCTCGGCCTCCTGCTCGAGCTGGCCGGCCGTGCGCTCCGCCGCCTCGACGATCTCGCGCACCCGCTCAGCCGCCGCAGCGGTCAGCGGAGGCCCGTTCGGCCGCTCGGCCTGGGCGTGCTGGACCCGGCGAAGCTCTGCGATCGACGAGCCGATCTGGCGCAGTTGGGTCTCGACCGCGTCCTCCTGGGAGTCCTCGCGACCCGTCCAGCGGGCGCGCTCGAACTCGACCGGGAGCGTGGTGCGGATGCGGTCGAGGATCTTGTAGACCTCGTCGCGGTCGACTCGGGCCTCACGCGTGAAGGGGATCGGCTTGGCCTCGGCCATCAACTCGTCGAGGCGCTCGATCAGTACCAGGCTGTCCATGGTCGATCTTTTCGGTGGACCCGGCGGCGTTCCTTCCGGACCCCGCAGAAATTTCGCCGGCGCGAGAGCGCACTCGCGCTCAGGGCCCGGGTTGCGGCCCGCCGTCGCGGTCGACCCAGCACAAACGGGCCGTGTAGTCCTCGACCGCCTCCGGATGCTCGCCGTGCGCCATCAGGGCGAGGCGCAGGAGCGGCTCGGCGTCGGCGTCGAGGGGCACCACCTCGTCGTAGCCGACGTCCAGGTCCTCGTCGAACACACTGAGGCCGAGTTGCTCGCAGAACACGAAGAACGCCCCTCCTCGCCGGTCTCCGAGCACCTCCTCGAGCGCGACCCCTCGCGCGCAGTGGCGGTAGAGCTCGGCCACCGCGCGGCACTCCTCGGGCGGCTCGGCCAGCAGCGGGCCGAGCACGGGGTGGGCGTCGGGGTCGCGGATCATCGCTCGTGGTGGCGCGCTCGATCTGACCGGCGGGCTCCGGAGCCGATGCTACGCCGCCCGCGGCGTCCGGGCAAGGTTGCCGCCGCTTCCAAGCAGGCTAAAATCCTGACCGTGCGACGCACCGACACCCTCCGCGCCTCGCCGCGCATGTTCAAGCGGGACTGGATGGATCGCCTCTCCCGCGTCCACCCGGCCGTGCCGGTGGGGATCTTCCTGCCCGCGATCGTCGTTCTCGGCGTGCTCGCCTTCGGCCGCATGGCCGCACTTCCGGCGCTCGGGTTGATCGCGGCCGGCTATCTGCTCTGGACGCTCTCGGAGTACTGGATCCACCGGGCGATCTTCCACTTCGAGCCCGAGGACGGCATCGGCGCGCGCTTTCACTGGATCGTCCACGGCGTCCACCACGATCATCCCAACGATCCGCTGCGGCTGGTCATGCCCCCTTCGGTCAGCGTGCCCGGGTCGTCTCTGTTCCTGGTCGCGTTCTGGCTCGTGCTCGGGCTGCCGACCGCGTTCGCCGTCGGCACGGGGTTCCTCATCGGCTACCTCGTCTACGACATGACGCACTACTACCTGCACCACGCGCGGCCGCGCACGCGGGCTGGACGCTGGTTGCGCGAGCTGCACATGCGCCACCACTTCCAGGACCACGAGCGTGGCTTCGGCATCAGCGCCCCGTACTGGGACAAGGTGTTCGGGACGCCGGTGCGGCGGGAGCAACGGGCCAGCGCCGCGGCCGAGTAGCCGGCGCGGTCGACCCGCTGGCGATCGCCCGCTGCGCGGCGCCGCCTCTGCTCCGTAGATGCGGATGAGAGGACTCGAACCTCCACGTCCCGAAGGACACGGGCACCTGAAGCCCGCGCGTCTACCAATTCCGCCACATCCGCGCGGGGTCGGACTCTAGCGAGGGACTGGCACCGCTCAGCCTGTCCCGAGCCCCAGTTGCTCGCCACGCTCCGCCGGATAGCGCACCCCCCGGTCCTCCCCCACCCTGGCGAACTCGGTCAGCTCGTGGCGCCAGGATCGCCCGTCCGAGCCGATGTGGCAGACCTCCCACCCGTCCGCCACCAGCACGTCCGCGATCAGCCGGCGGTGGCAGCGCCACCATGCGGCCTCCGCGCACATGATCGCGGCGGGGCGCTCGGTCGCGAGCGCGGTCAGGCGTCGCAGGCCGGTGACGAACTCGTCGCTATTCAGATGATCGGCGTAACCGCGGAAGGAGCGGTTGCGCCATCCGGCGTTCTCCTCGCTGTCTCGAGCCGGCGGGCGCCAGCCGCCGAGCTCGGGGAGATGGACATAGTCGATGCCGGTGCGAGGTAGGTCCTCCGCCAACGCCTCGGCGTTGAACTGAGGCGTGGTCCGAGGTGCCGTGCGCACGTCGATCAGACGGGTCACGCCGTGGCCGGCGAGCAGCTCTACGAGCCGCGGCAGCGCGTGCGTCGAGTGTCCGATCGTGTAGATCGCCATGATGCTCCTCCCGCAGGCGCGCGAGTGCCGAACGGTGGAGGGAGGAGAATAGGCGCCATCGCGCGCCTGCCCGTGAAAAGACCGAACCCCGACGACCTCCGCGAGCGCCTCGCGGGCCTTCAGAGCCTGGCCAATCGGGCTCGCCCTTCGCAGCGCCATTCGGTCGACTTCGAGGCCGAAGGACTGCTCCGGGACCTCGAGGGCGAGGAGACCCGTGAGGCCCGCGTCGAACTGCTCGAGCAACTGCTCGACGCCGGCGTGACCGTCGACGAGCTCAAGACGGCCGTGGCCGAGGACCGGCTGACGTTGCTCCCGGTCGAGCGAGTGCTCAGCGGGGACGGTGATTACACGATCGCCGAGGTGGCCGAGCGCGCCGAGCTCGACCTTGAGCTCCTGCGTCGCCATCGCCTCGCGCTCGGGATCGGAGGCAGCGACGACGGCGAGCAGCGCTACGACGACGACGACGTCGAGGCGGCGGAGCTCATCAAGGAGTTCCACGAGGCCGGCCTTCCCGACGACGGCATGATCGAGGTCGCGCGCGTGCTCGGTCAGGGCATGGCGCGGACCGCGGAGGCCATGCACACGATGGTGGGCGAGACCTTCCTGGAGGCCGGCGACACCGAGCGCGACCTCGGCCTGCGCTACGCCGAGGCCGTCGAGCAGCTCGCCCCGATGATGGATCCGCTTCTGACCTACGTGCTCCGGCTGCACCTGCTCGAGCTCGTCCGCAGCGACGTCGTGGACCGTGCGACCCTGTCCTCGGGGCGCTTTCCCGACGCGACCGAGGTCACCGTCTGCTTCGCCGACCTCGTCGGCTTCACCCGGCTCGGGGAGGAGATCACCGCCGACGAGCTTGAACGGGTCGCGCAGAGGCTCACCGAGATGGCCTCCGAGCAGGCCGCCGGTCCGGTGCGCTTCGTCAAGACGATCGGCGACGCGGTGATGCTCATCTCCGCGGACCCCCAGCCTCTGGTCGACGCGGCGCTCAACCTCGTCGAGCAGGCCGGCGAGGAGGGCGAGCGCTTCCCGCCCCTGCGGGCCGGCGTGGCGATCGGCCAGGCCCTGCGCCGCGGCGGCGACTGGTACGGGCGCCCGGTGAACCTCGCGAGCCGGGTGACGGAGATAGCCCGCGCCGGGAGCGTGCTGGCCACGGGCGACGTTCGCGAGCGCATCGACGAAGAGGCTCGGCGGCGGCTCGACTGGTCGCGCGCCGGGCGGCGGCGGATCAAGGGGATCGAGAAGCCGGTCGCCCTGTTCCGCGTCCGCCGCACTGGCGGCGACGAGGGCGGGGAGCGGCCGCCGGATTCGGAGACCTGACCGCCTGAGGGTGGGGTATCCTCATCGGCGTGCGACCGCCTGATGCGCTCCGCGCCCTGGTCGATCGCTTCGACCCCGAGGTCTTCGACGCACCCGACGGCGACGCCCGGGTGCGCTTGAGCGTCACGGGCGCCTCGTCCTGGGATGCCGTCTTCGCCGCCGGGTCGGTGCGGCTCGAGCCCGCGAGCGGGCACCCCGACGCCGAGCTTCGCGCCGCTGGCGCCGTCTGGTCGGCCCTCGAGCGCGACGCCGCTGACGGCTTCGCGGCCTACGGCCGGGGCGATCTCGTGCTGCGGCGCAACCTCCACCTCGCCGTGGCCTTCATCGCCGCGACGAGCGGCTCGACCGACCCGGGTCGAATGCGCTTCCGCACGATCCGTCCGCGCGGCCGGCGCTTCTCGCTGCTCGAGGCGGGCACCGGCGAACCGCTGGTGATGCTGCACGGGCTCGGGGGCACGAAGGCCTCCTTCCTGCCCACTGTGGCCGCCCTCTCCGACCGCCACCGCACGATCGCCGTCGACCTGCCGGGCTTCGGCGACTCAGGCAAGCCGCTCGGGGCCGCCTACGACCCCGCCTTCTTCTCGCGGTCGATCCTCGCCCTGCTCGACGAGCTCGGCCTCGAGCGCGTGCACCTGCTCGGCCACAGCATGGGCGGCCGGGCCGCGCTCGAGCTCGCCTTTGATCATCCGGACCGCATCGCCGGGCTGGTCCTCGTCACGCCCTCGCTGGCGTGGCTGCGCGAGCGGCCATGGGCGCGCTACCTGCGCTACGTCCCCCCCGAGCTCGGCCTGCTCCAGGCCACGCCGCGGCCCGTGGTCGAGGCCATCGTCCAGCGACTCGTCCCCGACGCGAAGACTCCGTGGGTGCAGTCCGCGCTCGACGAGTTCATGCGGGCCTACGTGACCCCCCGCGGGCGGGCTGCCTTCTACGCCGCGGCGCGCCAGATCTACCTCGAGGAGCCCGATCTGTTCTGGGGCCGGCTCGCCACGCTCGGGCCCGAGTCGCTGTTCGTCTGGGGTCGCCAGGACGAGGTCGTGCCGATCGGCTTCGCCCGCCACGTGCGCAGGCACGTGCCGGGCGCCCGGCACCTGGAGCTGGCGTGCGGACACGTGCCCCAGGTCGAGCGCCCGGCGCGCCTGCACGCCGCGATCGGCGACTTCCTCGCGAGCCTCCCCTCCTCCGCGCTCGCCTCCGCGGCCTAGCGCGCCGAGGACCCTCCCCCTTCGTGAAGAGCCTCGTCGCGGGCTGGTTCAGCTTCGACGAGGTCGTGGCCACGGTCGGCGACCTGCTGGCCCGCGACGTGCTGTGCCGGTGGCTCGACCGAGCGGGGGTCGCCTACGAGGTCGCCAACGCCCCGCTGGTCGGCGGCGGAGTCGACTGGCGGGCGGTCGATCCCGAGGGCTGCGACCGGGTGATCTTCGTGTGCGGCCCGTTCGGGCGGCGGCCGCTGCTCGAAAAGTTCGTCGAGCGCTTCGCCGGCCGTCCGCTGGTGGGGGTCAACCTCTCCATGCTCGAGGGTGACTGGGCATGGGACCCGTTCGATCTCCTCCTCGAGCGCGACGGCGGCCCCGGGCGTACGACGCGGCCGGACCTCACCTTCGCGGCCCCGGCTCCGCCCGCGTTGTTCGTCACCGCGGTCATCCTCGCCCAGCCCCAGGCCGAGTACCAGGAGGGACTGCACGGCGCCGCGGCCGCGGCCATCGCGCGCCTGCCCGACCTGCGCGCGACCGCGCTCTTCCACACGGACACCGACCTGATCGACGCCGACCGCATCCGCGGCGCGGCCGAGGTCACCTCGCTGATCGCCCGCGCCGACGCCGTGGTGACCACGCGTCTGCACGGGCTGGTCCTGGCGCTTCGGTTGGGGGTCCCCGCGGTGGCGATCGACGCCATTCCGGGCGGCGCCAAGGTCACCCGTCAGGCGGCGGCCATCGGCTGGCCGGCCGCCCTGCGCGCGGACGAGCTGACCGACGAGGCCCTCGGGGAGGCGTGGGACTTCTGCCGGACCGAGGAAGCCCGCGGGCGTGCGCGGGAGTGTGCCGAGCACGCTCAGCGCGAGTTAGCCGCCCTCGAGCGGAGCTTCGTCGCGGCCCTGCCCGGGTCTACCGCATCCGCCGCGAGATGACCCGGGCCACCCGCCGACCGCTGCGTACCGCGCCCTCCATGTAGCCGGTGTAGGCGTCACAGTGCTCGCCGGCGAGATAGATCCGCCCGACGGGCCGCCGCAGCGTCCGCCAGAAGCGCGCGACCTGACCCGGCGCGTAGGCGGCGTATGAGCCGCGCGACCAGCGCTCGTCGGCCCAGGCCGCGGTCGATCCCGACTCGATCCGGCGTTCGGCCTCAGGGAACACCCGCTCGATCTGAGCAGCCGCGACGGCGAGCCGCTCGCCGTCGGGTAGGCGCCCGAAGCGCTGGCCCTCCTCGCCCGAGGCGTAGGACATGAGGATCCCGGGCCGTCCGGCCTGGGCGGTCGAGGCCTCCCAGGTCGTGCCGATCGGCATGTCGGTGAGCGCGTCGCCGTTGAGGCCCTCGCGAACCCAGAAGCGACGCTTGTACTGAAGCGGGGTCTTGGTGGCGGCGCCGTACTGGAGCTCGGCCGCCGCCTGGGCGAGCGGCCGCGGCAAGGCGGGCCGGAAGTCGATCTCCGAGACGAGCCGCAGCGGGGCCGTGAGGATGCAGTACTCGGCCTCGACCTCGCGCACCCCGTCGATCGACACGGTCACTCCGTCGGACCGCCGGTCGATCGAGGTCACGGGCGCGTCGAAGTCGACCTTCACGTCGATCTCGTCGATCAGCGCCCCGACCAGGCGCTCGTTACCCCCGTCGATGCGAAAGGCGTCGATGCCCGACGGGGGCGTGCGCGCGTAGAGCTTGGCTCGGGCGGCGAGGAAGAGCAGGGAGAGCCGGTCGGGCTCGACCGTGTAGTGGTCGCGCAGGCGACGCTCGACGAGCGCCCGCGCCTCGCCCTCGAGGTTCAGCTCCTCGATCAGGTCGGCTGCCGAGCGACGGTCGAGCCCAGCGCCGCGGGCGACGGGATCCCTCGCGTCGAGCGGCGCGGCGAGGAAGTCGACGCGCGCGCCGAAGCGATCGATCTCCGCCTGGACCTCGGGCGTGACCACCTCCCGGTATCGCCGGGCCTGTCCGTCCGCGTAGACGATCCCCTCGAGATTCGCGCCGAGCCCGCGCAGGTCGTCGCGGTCGAGGCCCAGGCGGCGTACGTAGCCGAGCAGGATTCGGTGGTTGGTGTCGATGTACTCCCCGCCGAGCTCGGCGCTCTGTTCGCCGTAGAACGCGTTACGGGCGGTCTGCACCCGGCCGCCCGGGCGCGTGCGGGCCTCGAGCAGCACGACCTCGATGCCGTCGCGCTCGAGCTCGTAGCCGGCGACGAGCCCGGCGAGGCCGGCACCGACGATGACCACCCGGCCGCGACCGCCGCCGCCCGAGCCGCCGCATCCGGGAAGGACGGC
>JBBSNG010000057.1:0-11353 GCA_038232755.1 Solirubrobacterales bacterium
AGAGCATCCGGGCATGGCTCGAGAACAACGGCGGACGCCCGCGCGTCTCCCGTCGCGCCGTCGCTGATCCCGGCGGCCTGTCCTCATTGCGCTGACCCTCCGGAGAACTCAGCGCGCTCTACGAGAAGCGACGGGGGGGGCGCGTCTAGACGGCCTCGTAGGTCAGTGTGGGAAGGAGGCGAACGCTCTTGGCCCAGACGCGAGAGCGACTCGGGCCCGGCGAGCCGCGTCGAAGTCGGTCGGATGTGCTCCTCATAGGCGATGATGGCGCGAGTGGCGTACGACGAGGATCTGGCCAACCGCATCCGTGAACTGATCGCTGGCGACCCTGACGTCACCGAGAAGAAGATGTTCGGCGGTCTCGCCTTCCTCGTCGGCGGCAACCTGGCGCTCGCCGCCAGCGGCCAGGGCGGCCTCATGGTGCGTGTCGACCCCCACGACACCGACGCTCTTCTCACCGAGCCGCATGCGCGGCCCTTCGAGATGCGTGGGCGCGAGCTGCAGGGCTGGTTACGAGTCGACCCTGAGGGCCTGCGAACCAAGCGCCAGCTCGACCCGTGGGTCAGACGCGGCGTCGCGTACGCTCGCTCGCTTCCTCCCAAGCGCTGAAGTGGTTCGACCCTCCACTAGGAGTCAGGCACCCGCGGCCTCCAGCCGCGCGTAGGCCTCCTCGACCTGGCGCTCGGCGCCGGCGTGGCGCTCGGAGGAGGATCCCGAGCGCTCGGGATCCGACCAGGCGGAGGGGTCCGCCAGCTCGTCCTCGACGCGCCTCAGAGCGGCCTCGGCGGCCTCGATCTCGCGCTCCAGCGCGGCCTGCAGGCGCTTTGCGTTCTTCGATGGGCCCGCTTTGGCGTTGCGCTCCTCTCGGGCCTTGGGCGCCCTCACGGCCTTCGGCTTGGCGGGCTTGACCGGCTCAGGGGATCGCTCGGCCGCGCGGCGCTCCGCCCCGACCTGCAGGTACTCGGCCCAGCTGCCCTCGTAGGAGCGAAGTTCGCCCTCCTCCACCGCCAGCGTGCGGCCGCCGACCGCATCCAACAGCGCGCGGTCGTGCGAGACGAGCAGCAGCGAGCCGGGGAAGCCGCGCAGCGCGTCCTCCAACGCCTCGCGGCTCTCAAGGTCGAGATGGTTGGTCGGCTCGTCGAGCACGAGCATGTTGGCGCCGGAGTTCACGAGCACGGCGATCGAGAGGCGCTTCAGCTCGCCCCCCGAGAGCCCCGCTACCGGCTTCTCCGCCGCCTCGCCCGAGAAGAGGAAGCGCCCGAGCAGCGCGCGCGCCTTGCCCGGGGTGAGTCCGGTGGCGCCCTGGACGCTCTCGAGCACGGTCCCCTGGCCGTCGAGCTCTTCGGAGTGCTGGGAGACGAAGCCCAGTTGCACGTTGTGCCCGACCGAGAGCTTGCCGACAGGCAGCTCGCGCCCGCCGGCCAGCGTGTCGATCAGCGTGGTCTTGCCGCTGCCGTTGGCGCCCACGAGGATCACGTGCTCGCCGCGCTCGACGTGCATCGCGGCGTCCTCGAGCAGCACCCGCCCGGGGACCTCGATCCGCCCGCCGCGCAGCTCGAGAACCACGCGCCCGCTTCGCTCGGGCTCCTTGAACGTGAACGAGAGCTCGCGCGAGTCGCGCGCGTTGTGCTCGATCCGTTGCATCTTGTCGAGACGCTTGACGCGCGATTGCGCCTGCCGGGCCTTGGTGGCCTTCGCGCGGAAGCGCTCCACGAAGCGCTCGAGCCGCGCGATCTCCGCTTGCTGGCGCTCGACCGCGCGGCCGAGCGCGATCTCGCGCGCGGCGTGCTCTTTACGCCACGCGTGCCACGGGCCCTTGAAGAAACGCGAGCGCCCGGCCTCGAGCTCGAGCACCGAGGTTCCGACGGCCTCCAGGAACCACCGGTCGTGGGCCACCAGCACGATCGCGGCGTCGAGTGCCCGCAGGTGGGCCTCGAGCCACTCGAGCGACGCGATGTCGAGGTGGTTGGTGGGCTCGTCGAGCAGGAGCAGGTCGGGGTCGCCGGTGAGCGCGCGTGCGAGCGAGGCGCGCGTGAGCTCGCCGCCCGAGAAGGTCGAGAGCCGGCGGTCAAGCTCGCCCTCGTCGAACCCGAGCCCCCGGACGGTGGTCAGGGCACGATCGCGCCAGCGGTAGCCGCCGCGCAGCTCGAAGCGCTCCTGCGTCCTCCCGTAGGCGGCCAGCGTGGGCTCGTCGTGCCCGCCCTCGGACATGGCGTTCTCGAGCCGGGTGAGCTCTGCTTCGAGCGCGGCGATCTCCCTCGCCCCGGACAGCACGTAGTCGCGCAGGCTCAGGTCGCGCTCGCGCGGGGGACGCTGATCGTAGAGGGCGATCTTCGCGCCCTTCTGCACTGAGAGGGAGCCGCCGTCGACCGACGCATCCCCGGCCAGCATGCGCAGCAGCGTGGTCTTGCCGGAGCCGTTGCGCCCGGACAGGGTCATGCGGTCGCGGCGCTCGAGCTTGAACGAGACCCCGCTCAGCAACCGCCGCCCGGCGACGTCCTTGCTCAGATCGGATGCGATCACGACGGCCATGTGGGCCGGAGATGCTAGGCGCCTGGCCCGGGGCTGACAATCGCCGCTGAGGCTCGCCGTCCTCGCGCCGGGCGCCGTTCCCGTAGAACTCCGGACATGGCCCCCTCCGACGCTACGACCGTCGAGGCCGGCGGGCGCGAGCTGCGCGTATCGAGCCCCGATCGCGTGATCTTCCCGGAGACCGACCGCTCGGGCGCGGTCACCAAGCTCGACATCGTCACGTACTACCTCGCCGTCGAGGGCGGCATCATGCGCGCGCTCGAGCGGCGGCCGACGACGCTCGAGCGCTGGCCGAAGGGCGTGCATCCGGGCATCGTCGTCTCGACGCGCGAGAAGGGGGGCGGCGACGCCTTCTTCCAGAAGCGCGTCCCGCGCGGAGCTCCCGACTACGTGCAGACGGCGCGGATCGAGTTCCCGTCGGGGCGCCACGCGGACGAGGTCTGTCCCACGGAGGTGGCGGTCGTCGGCTGGGCGGCCCAGATGGGCACGATCACCTTCCATCCGTGGCCAGTTCGCGACGACGACGTCGACCATCCCGACGAGCTCCGCCTCGACCTGGACCCGCAGCCGGGCACCGACTTCGCCGACGCGGTGATCGTGGCCGCCGAGGCACGCGTGCTCCTGGACGAGCTGGGCTACACCGGCTTCCCGAAGACCTCGGGAGGCCGTGGTGTGCACATCTATCTCCGCATCGAGCCGCGCTGGTCGTTCACCGAGGTCCGCCGCGCCGCCATCGCCTTCGGGCGCGAGCTCGAGCGCCGTCTACCGGGCCAGGTGACGACCAAGTGGTGGACGGAGGAGCGCGGCGAGCGCATCTTCATCGACTACAACCAGAACGCGCGCGATCGCACCATCGCCTCGGCCTACAGCGTGCGGCCGAAGGCTGGTGCGCCGGTCTCGGCCCCGGTGACGTGGGACGAGCTTCCCGAGGTCGCGCCGGAGGACTTCACAGTGGCGACGATGCCCGCGCGCTTTGCCGAGGTGGGCGATCGCCACGCCGCGATCGACGATGCCGTTCACTCGCTCCAACCCCTGCTGGACATGTACGAGAACGACGTCGCCGAGGGATACGGGGACCTGCCCTACCCGCCCGACTATCCCAAGATGCCGGGAGAGCCCAAGCGGGTTCAGCCCTCGCGCGACCGCGACCGTCCGCGCTGATGCGTCGGCGTCACGACGACTGCGGCAACCTGGCCGAGCCACGCTTGGCCGCCGGCGCAGACGGCGGCGGCACCACCGGGCCGATGTCGCCGTCCGGCGCCTCGTCCAGGTCGACGATCACCGGGGCGTGATCGCTCGGCCCGCTTCCCTTGCGGGCCTGACGGTCGACCCACGCCGCCTGGACGCGGCCAGCCACGGGGGCGCCGGCGAGGACCAGATCGATCCGCATCCCGAGGTCCTGGTGGAACATCCCCGCCCGGTAGTCCCAGTAGGTGAACACCCGCTCGCTCGGCCAGCGGTCGCGCACGACGTCACGCAGGCCGAGCGCCTGTAGCTCCGCCAGCGCCGCCCGCTCTGGTGGTGTCACGTGGGTCTGGTCGACGTAGGCGTCCGGATCGAACACGTCGTCGTCGGCCGGCGCGATGTTCACGTCGCCACCCACCACCGTCGCCTCCGGGCCGGCGGCGACCAGCTCACGCAGCGAATCCAGCCACGCGAGCTTGTAGCGATAGTGCTCCGAGCCCGGCTGGCGGCCGTTCGGCACGTACACCGAGACGACCCGGATCCCCCCACACGTCGCCGACACCGCGCGTGCCTCCGGATGCGGAAAGCCCGGCGCGCCGGGAAGCCCCGCCACCACGTCGTCCAGTCCCACGCGCGAGAGGATCGCCACCCCATTCCACGTCGCCTCGCCGTGAACGGCGACCGCATAGCCGCGACCGGCAAGCTCGTCGCCGAGCAGGTCGACGAAGGCATCGTCGGTGAGCTTGGTCTCCTGAAGGCAGACGACGTCCGGCCGGCGGTCGTCCAGCCACGGCAGCAGGCGCGGCACACGCTGCTTGACCGAGTTGACGTTCCAGGTCGCTATCCGCACTCGACCGCACGGTACCGGCACCGCCGACCCTCAGGGCGCGGCGCAGAGGCGCAGCCTCCGAGAGGCGATGACTTTCTCCCCGTGCGGCGGTCTAGAGGTTCAGTATTCACCGCGGGCAGGCCGTCCGCCGCACGAGAGGAGCCACGCCATGAAGCAGAAGATCACCCCGAACCTGTGGTTCGACACCGAGGCCGAGGAGGCCGCGAGCTTCTCCATCTCGGTCTTCGAGAACTCACGCATCGTCAACGTCACGCGCTATCCCGAGGGCGCGCCGGGACCGGCCGGCACGGTGATGACCGTGGAGTTCGAGCTGGACGGTCATCGATTCGTCGGCATCAACGGCGGACCCCAGTTCAGCTTCGACGAGGCCGTCTCCTTCGAGATCAGCTGCGAGACGCAGGACGAGATCGACTTCTACTGGGGACAGCTCTCCGAGGGCGGGCAGGAAGGGCCTTGCGGCTGGCTCAAGGACAGGTACGGCCTGTCGTGGCAGGTCGTTCCGACCGGGATGGAGGAGGTGCTCAACGATCCGGACCCGAAGCGGGCCGAGCGCGCCATGCACGCGATGCTCGGAATGGGCAAGCTCGACATCGACGCACTGCGCCGCGCCCGACGGAGCCCCGGCGGCCTGACGGGACGGTGAGAAGGGCCGGCGGGCGGTCACCGGCCGCCATCCGCGCCTGCGGGGCCGGCGGCAGCGAGCCGAAGTCGGTCAGCGAGACCGGCGCCCTGGGGTTCGCGCCGCCCCGGCGCGGCCACGTCTGCCGCGGAGATCCCACAGAACCTTGCGCTCGCCGTGCGTGAGCCGGTGCCAGGCCTCCGCCTCGGCATCCCACACGTCGACGGTCACGTCGACGACGCTGCGATTACCCTCGAGTAGCACGACGGTCTCGTGCGTGCCCACCCCCTCGGCCAGGACCCGACCTGTCATCACGTCGGTCACCCGGAAGCTCGGCGGCGGCTTCGGCACCGGCTTCGACTCTGCCCGAGGCGGAGCCTCGGGTGCCACGAAGCGGCGCTCGGGTGCCGGATCTGGCTTGCGCACAACCTTTTCGAGCGGCACCATCTCGGCTCCCGTGCCCTTGGTGTCGGTATTCAGTACCCAGAACCTGCCCATTCGTCCTCCTCTCGTTTACGACCGTTGGCGCATCGGATACTATGATAGTTCTACATGGTTCGAACTTTACGACGGACGTGAGGGCGCCATCCCACCCATCGACCGACGACCTGCGTCTGCCCGAGGTCTTGCACGCCCTGAGCGACCCGGTCCGGCTCGAGATCGTCTGCGCGCTGAACGAGGGCTCGGAGGTTGCGTGCGGTCACTTGGAGGCGCCGGTCTCGAAGTCGACGCTCAGCCACCACCTCAAGGTGCTCCGCGATGCCGGTGTGACGCGCACCCGCGCCGACGGAACTCAGCGGCTCGTCTCGCTCCGCCTCGAGGAGCTCGAGAGGCGTTTCCCGGGCCTCCTCGGTAGCGTGGTGGACGGTGCGCGCGGGAGGGTCTGAGCCGGTCTCGGGCGCCGCGCCGACGTGCGCGGTCTGCTAAACTTCGACAGTTGCCGAACTATAGAAGGAATGAGGAACGCAAGTGGCAGTGAACACCGATACCCGCCGAAATCGAGCAGCACCCGATACCGACCGCCAACGCCGGCGCCGCGGTGCGCATGGCGCCGAGCCGACCGCCCGCGAGGCCGCCGAGTCGCGGCCCGTCGACCCGAGCCTGGATTCGGTCCAGCTCTTCTTCCAGCAGGCGACGCGCTACCCGCTCCTGACCGCGGCCGAGGAGATCGAGCTCGCGCAGCGCTTCGAGCGCGGCGACGTCGCGGCCAAGGACCGGATGATCAATGCCAACCTCCGCCTGGTCATCTCGCAGGCGCGGCGCTATCAGGGCCAGGGGCTCTCGCTGGGCGACCTGATCCAGGAGGGCATGCTCGGCCTGATCCGAGCGGTCGAGAAGTTCGACTGGCGACGCGGATTCAAGTTCTCGACCTACGGGACGCTGTGGATCCGGCAGTCGATCCAGCGGGGCCTGGCCAACTCGGGCCGCACGATCCGCGTGCCGGTGCACATCGGCCAGCGCGAGCGCAAGGTGCGCAAGGTCGAGCAGGAGCTCGCCAAGAAGCTTGGGCGCGACCCCACCGACGCGGAGATCGCCGAGGCTGCGGAGCTCTCCGAGGAGCTCGTTATCGAGGCCCGCGAGATCGCCCGGCACCTGACCAGCCTCGACCAGGCGGTCGGCGAGGACGGCGAGACCGCTCTCGGTGACCTGCTCCCGAGCGATCGCCCGCAGCCGGACGAGGAGGTCGGGGAAGCCCTCGGCGAGGCGCGCGTCCGCGAGGTCGTCGGCCAGCTTCCCGAGGACGAGCGCAAGGTCGTGACCCTGCGCTTCGGCCTCGGCGGCAGCGAGCCGAAGTCGGTCCGCGAGACCGGCGCCGAGCTCGGGATGAACGCGGAGCGCACGCGGAAGGTCGAGGAGACGGCGCTGCGTCTGCTCGCCGAGAGCGGCGAGCTCGAGGAGCTACGCGAGGCGGCCTAGAGGGCGCCTCGCGCGGGGCGGCGAGGGCGTCAGGCGACGCTCTTGACGCCGCCTCGCGACGATGACTCGGAGAGCCAACGCGCGTCGCGGCGCAGGGCTCGACTGAGCGCCGCGACGCAATTCGGGTCGAACTGCGTGCCGGAGCAGCCCTGGAGCTCGTCGAGGGCGGCCCGCTCGTCGCGCCCGCGACGGTAGGGACGGTCCGAGGTCATGGCCTCGAAGGCGTCGGCGACGAGGATGATCCGCGACTCGAGCGGGATCGCCTCGCCGACGAGCCCGTCGGGATAGCCCGTCCCGTTCAGGCGCTCATGATGGTGGAGCACCCAATGGGCCTCCTCGTACAGCTCGGCGCCGAACAGGATCGAGTGCCCGAGGGTGGCGTGGTTCTTCATGACCTCGAACTCCGCGTCGGTGAGCCTTGCCGGCTTCTGGAGGATGGTGTCGGCGATGCCGATCTTCCCGACGTCGTGGAGCAGGCCGGAGAGCCGGAGCTTGAGCACACGACGCGGCTCGAGCCCGAGCTCTTCGCTGACGAGCACGCAGAGCTCGGATACCGTGTCGCAGTGGCTGCGGGTGTAGGAGTCCTTGGCGTCCACGGCGCGCGCGAGCGCTGCGGTCAGGCCGCGTCGATGATCGGCGGCCGTGAGGGTGTAATCGGCGCTCGCCGGCCGGCGCTCGCGTTCCGTGCTCGCCCTGGTCGCGCCGTTGCGGCGGGAGAGCTTGCGGTCGTACAGGGCGCGGTCGGCGCTGAAGAGCAACAGACTCTGGCTTGGCCCGGCCGTCGGCCACTCGGCCACGCCCCACGAGGCGCCGAGCTGAAGGTCGAGGGCCTGGACCTGCCGGTCGATCTCCGCGCCCAGCGCGTCGGCCTCCGCGGCCCGGCGTCCGGGCAGGATGAGGCCGAACTCGTCGCCGCCGATCCGCGCCGCGGAGTCACCGGGCTCGAGCGTGCGCCGGATGGTCTCGCCGACCAGGCGAAGAACGCGGTCGCCCTCGGCGTGGCCGTAGTTGTCGTTGACCTGCTTGAAGCCGTCGAGGTCGAGCATGGCCACGCTCAGCGGGAGCTGCTGGCGTCCTGTCCGTTCGAGCTCGCGCGCGACCTCCTCTTGAAACTCGCGGTGGTTGAGCAGGCCGGTGAGCGAGTCGACCCGCACGAGGCCCTCGAGACGCTCGACGAGGTTGGCGTTGGCGAGCGCCAGCGCCGCCTCCGCCGCGTACAGCGCGAGCAGCGAGGTCTCCTTGGGCAGGAAGGTGTCCGACCCGGGCGCGAGGGCGATCAGCATTCCGAGCCGCTGCCCACGGAAGACGAGCGGAGCGGTGGCCAACGCCCCGAGCGGAGCATCAGCGTGAGCGGCCATATCGGCCAGCTCCGGGACCCCGGACAGCTCCGAGAGGGTGATCGGCTGATCCAGGAGCTCCGGGCGTGCCTCCGCCCAACGCTTGAGCGCCTCGAGCGAGGCGACCGGGACGCCCTGCGAGCCGTGAGCGCTGACGTGATCGCCTTGGAATGCGAGGACGGCGATCTCGCGACCCAGCAGAGGAGCCTGGGCGCGGGACATGATCTTGCGCAGGACCTCGTCGGTGCGGGGAACCGAAACCAGGTCGTGGAGGGATGCCGACAGGTCCTCGGCGGCGGCCTTCTGATCGTAGATCTCAGCTTCGAGCGAACGCTGCCGCTGACGTTGCCTGAGCAGGGCGCGACGGCCGCCCACCATCGCCAGGGCAAGGGGTCCCCCGATCAACGCGCGTGTCCGCGGCGCGGCCGCGCCGACGCCGGCGGCGAATGCCCCTGCGAGCCCCGCGGCGAGCCACCGCCCGCCGGCGGGGTGGCGCTCCCACTGGACCTCGTGGATGCACTCGCTCGCCCCGGTGACCCGGCACGTCGAGTGACTGACGTGACCGTGGGGCTGCGCGAACATCGTCGGCACGCAGGAGAGCATGCCGGCCGTGTAGTCGCAGTCGAAGCGGTCGTACCCGACACCGGCCGTGTCGACGTAGCGGAAGCGCGCATACGCGTCGCCGAGATCGAGCAGCTCGAGCTGATGGGCGCGCGTCATCCGGCCCGCGGTTCCGGACAGGACGCCGTAGACCAGGCGTGGGCTGCCGACGCCCCGCAGAGCGAGCTTGAATCCAGACAGGGCTGGGTTGTCGGCCGCTGTCTGCCCGATGCGCCAGGCGACGTCGGGCTGGCCGAGCACCACCGACGCCGAGCGGAAGAGCTCGATCTTGGTTGCGAAGTCGAACCAGTAGCTCGGGTTGCGAAGCTCCTGCTCGTAGCCCTCAAGGCCCGAGCCCCTGAGGACCGCGACGACGCCCGAACGCCCCGCCTCGCGTTCGACGTAGGCCAGGATGAGCCTCGAAGTCAGCCCGCTGGTGTGCCGCGCACCCGACGCGATGCGCATCTCAGCCGGCGATGGCGTTTGTTCGGCCATGTTCGACTCTTTCGGTACGGGCGGACTTTTCCTTGAGGATCGGGCGACTTCGGACGGTTTCTTGCGGCTTGTACGAGATGTTCCCGGCGCCGGATCCCCGCGCACTTCTCGGTCGTTTTCGTTCAGCCGCTCAAGGATGGCGAGGTTCCTGCCGACGACATCCGCGTGGCGAAACCGGATCGCATCGTGTCGGGGCATGCCGTCGCCGGCGTCGGCGTTCTCATCCGCCGCTTGAGCGGGCCGGCTGCGCTCCTGGCTCTCACTACACTCGTGCTCGCCGGAGCCACGTCCTCCGGTGCCGGAGTCGGAACCGCGCTGGTGCTCGGCCTACCGGTCCTCGTGTTCCTCGGCGCCCGCAGCCTCGCCGTTCTTCTCGGCGCGATCGGCTGGATCCTGTTCCCGCCCGAGCATCGGGCCGTCCTCTCGGAGATCGCCTCAGAGGCTCAGCCGGGGGTCTGAGGCGAGCGAGCCGACACCGGCATCGGAGCCCCAGGGTCGTCCACCCCGGTCAGGTGACGCTCTCAGGAGTAGTCTCTTCGTAGCTCGCGCATCTGCGCGGCCCGAACCGGGGGAGGTACGTGGCAGACGGCGAAGTGATCCGCCGACGGCGGGGGCCGTCGGGTCCGCTCATCGTGGTGGCGGTCGTCGTGACCGGCATCGTGCTGGCGGTCACCGTGGACCTGGTCGTAGCGCTATCGGTGGTCCTGCTGCTCTCCGCCGCAGGTGTCACGCCATGGGCCCGTGCTGTCGATTGGCCGGGATTCTGGAGCTGGTGGCGTCTCCAGACCCGTCCCGTGGGGAAGGGCGCGGCCATCGCCTCGGTCAACGCCATCTGGCCGCCGCTGCGGCGCCTGCTGCGTCCGGACTACCTGTTCGTGACCTATCCGGGGACGGAGCGTCACAAACGCCTCTACTTCCCGCCGTGGGTCGAGCGAACGCTGCGCCCCGTGTTTCCGAGTGGCGTGATCCGCTTCGGCCGCTACTGGGGCCTGATCGTCTCCGGCGTCGCGACGGCCGAGACCCTCGAGAGCTCTCCCGAGCGCATGCGCGCTCTGCTCGACGAGACGCGCGACCAGTTCCCGGGCATCGAGGTCATCGCGCTCGCCGGGCGCCTCCCAGGTGTCGCCGAGAAGACCGGCGTCGGCCTCGAGCCCCCGTTCATCCACGGGAACAGAGGCACCGTCTGCGCGATGGTCGGCGCCGCCCGCGAGCTGGCAGGACTGCTCGGCAAGCGACCGGGGGAGGTGACGATCGGTCTGGTGGGTAGTGGCGGGTTCATCGGCTCGCGCCTGCTCGCGAGCCTCGGCGGAGAGTTCTCGCGAGTGATCGCCCTCGACTCGCGCTTCGACGGAGATCCGAGCGAAGATGACGGTATCCGCTACACCGACCGTCCCGAGGACCTCATGGAGGCCGAGGCCGTCGTCGTGCTGACCGCCCGGGGCACCGATACGGCGACCATGGTCCAGCACCTCGCGGCCGGGACGGTCGTCGCCGACGACACGCACCCCGAGATCCCCGTGCCGATCCGGGCTGCCATGGAGCAACGCGGCGCGACCGTCCTCAAGGCCGCCATGGCCGACCAGCGCATCCGGATCCTGCCGCGCATCCCCACCTTCCGCGCTGACGACATCCCCGGCTGCCTGCTCGAGGCCCTGGTGGTCGTCCAGCGCGGCAGCGAGGTCCTCGAGACCCAGGAGGGGTTCAACGAGGCCGCCGCGGAGCTCGGCTTCCGGGCTCGCCTCGCGCCGCACCTCAATCCGACGTGAGCAACTGCAGCGCGCCTGCCGGTTCGAGGCGAGCGAAACGCGGGTAGGTGCT
>JBBSNG010000058.1:0-11344 GCA_038232755.1 Solirubrobacterales bacterium
GCGAGCACCGCCTCGCCGTCGAAGACAGGGATCTCGGGCACCGCGCGACGATAGCCTGCTCCGCCGTGAGCCCTCGCAACGGCAAGCAGAGCCCCCGCCGGCCGCGCATCGAGCTGGCCGCCACGGCGCCGAGCGCGACGCCCGAGGAGGCGGCGGCGATCGCCGCCGCGATCGAGGGGTTCCTGCGCGACACCGCGCCGGCGCCCGCCCGGGCCGGGCCGGCGATCTCGCCGTGGACGCGGGCGGCCCGGCTCGAGGCGACCGGCCGCGACGCGGCGGGGCCCGGTCCGTGGGGCGACGCCGAGGCGTGGGGAACGGACGTCGCGCAGTGACCCGCGAGTGGCGCCGCCTCGGGCTCGCGCTGCTCTTCTTCCTCGTCTGCGCGGGGGTGTTCGCGGTCTTCGCGGCGCGTGGGCTGTTCCACTGAGCCCCGGCGCCGACGCGCGCCCGTCCTCAACTCGCCTCACGTACCGCCGCCGCGAGCCGGTCGACCGACGGGCGATCGACCGGACCCGTGCTGCGGTAGATCCAGCCGAGCCGGCCCCGGGCGTCGAGCACCGCGTCGCCGCCGAGCTGGTGAGTGTCCTGGGCGGGCGCCCCGCCCGGTCGCCGCCCGCGGGCGAGCAGCCGCGCGTAGCGCGCCCACACGCGCGGGCTGAGCCACACGCGCCGGGTCGAGGCGCGCCCGAAGCCGAGCGCACGGTACGTCGCTCGGTCGGGGTCTCCGTAGAGTGGGTAGGGCAGCTCCATCTTGCGCTCGAAGCCGCGCAGCATCGCCGGCTCGGCGAAGGTCACGCAGGCGATCGGGCCCGGTATCTCCCCCCTGCGCTCAGCGACCTCCACGAGGTGCTCCTGGCAGGGCAGTCAGCCGAGGTGGCGCAGGTAGATGAGCAGTCCCGGCTCGCCGCCAAAGGCGGTGGCCAGCGCACGTCGCTCCCCCGCGGAATCGAGCACGAGCAGGTCCTGAGGGATGGGGTCGCCGGGGCGGAGGGGCATGGAGCCGACCCCTAGCGCGCGCGGCGGTAGAGCCGCGCGAGGCGCGCCGGGGGCACCTTGAGCATAAACAGCCAGCGGATGACCACCCAGGAGAGGACGGTCCGCAGCACGCCGAGACGGCGCCAGCGCCGCGAGGAGGTGGTGGCCGGACCGGGGAGGCAGGTGATGCGGCCGTGGCGGCGCAGTCGACGCGCGAAGTCGTAGTCGTCCATGACCGCCACTTCGCGGAAGCCCCCGAGCGCCGCGAAGGCCTCGCGGCGGGCGAAGATCGAGGAGTCGCCGTAGAAGTAGCCGAGCCGGCGCTGGGCGGCGTGGGTCGCGGTCAGGGTACGCGCGAAGAGGTCGTCGCCCTCGAAGCGCAGCGCGAAGTTTCCTCCGGCCAGGCCGGGATCGCGCCAGGCCGCTGCGAGCGAGGCGTAGGCGTCGACGGGCAGAAGGCTGTCGGCGTGCAGGAAGACGAGCAGCTCGCCGCGCGCGCTCGCGGCGGCGACGTTGAGTTGGCGGGCACGGCCGCGCGGCGCCGCGACCACGATCGGGTCGAGCGGGTGGGCCCGGGCAAGGGTCAGGGTCGCGTCGCTCGACCCGCCGTCGGCGACGATGACCTCGAAGCGCCCCTCGAGCTCGGCCAGGTGGTCGAGCAGGCGCGGCAGCGCGCGCTCCTCGTCGAGGGTCGGGACGATCACGCTGACGAGCGGCCCGGGGCCCCCGCTCGACGCCGTCGCGCGCGGCGGTCCGCCGCGCGAGCGGCGGGGCTCACCGGCGGTCCGGCTCGCGGTCAGCGCCGCTTCAGCCACCGACCGCGCACGCGAAGGGGGGCGGCAGCGTCCCGTCGGCCTGGCGGAGCGCGAGGAAGCGCTCGACGACCGCACGCTTGGCCTCCGCGAGCGAGACCTCGCCCGCGGCGACCAAGAGGTCCGGGCTCGACTCGAGGTCGGCGCCCACCGGGTGCCAATGGGCTCCGTCGGCGGTCACAGTCAGCTCGGGCGCCATGACGCCGTCCGACACCGCGATCCCGGTCTCGATCCCGTCGGCGAAGCCGCGCGCCACGAGCGGACGCACGGCGAAGTCGGAGCCCGAGACCCCGGCTCCCGCCAGTAGCGCGCGCAGATCCTCGACCTCGTCACCATTGTCCGGGGTCTCGGTCATGGCCACCCGCACGGCGATCCCGAGCTCGCGCGCGTAGGCGATCCCGCGCATGGCGGTCGACCACGACCCGGCGCCGCGCCAGCGGTCGTGGGTCTCGGGGCGGGCTCCGTCCAGCGAGCTCTGGAGCACGAGCCGCTCGCGGCCGGCGAGCCCGCGCAGCTCCTCGCCGCGGCGGCCGGTGAAGAGCATTGCGTTGGTGAGGACGACGGTATCGAGGCGGTCGCTCGCATACTCGAGCATGGCCACGATGTCGGGATGCACGAACGGCTCTCCGCCGGTCAGGTAGACCTCGGTGAAGCCCTCGTCGACCGCTTCGTCGACGAGGGCGCACACGCGCTCGAGCGACAGCGTGCGCCGGCGCGCGCGCGGCGAGGAGGCGACGACGCAGTACGCGCAGGCGAGGTTGCAGTGGAAGTTCGTGTAGATCCACAGTCGCGCCGGAAAGGCAGCGGTACCGAACAGCGACACCACCGGCCGCTCGTTGTCCTCAGGCTCCGGCGGATCGGCGAAGCCCGCGCCGCGCGGATCCTCGAACCCGCTCGGCAGCCCCTCGCGGTAGACGTGGTAGCGACCGCGGGCGCGCTCGGGCGGTGGCACGATCTCGAGGCACGTCGTCCACCAGCCGGTCTCGATGGTCTCGACGAAGGGCTCCGGGAGAGCGGCCGCGCGCATCGAGGCTGCCTGCGCCCGCCAGCGGTAGGCGACCGGCACGAGCTCGGCGCTGGCCGATCCGTGGTCGAGGTCGAGCACCGCGTACCAGGTCTCTGGGCGGCCGTCGTTCGCGGGGCGCCCCACCGCGCCGACGTTGACCACCAGGCAACCGTCGATCCGGCGCTGCCAGGGGATGCCGGTGTGCGTGCAGAGCAGCACCTCGGCGCCGCTCAGCGAGAGGCGCATGCGCAGCTCGTCGTCGGAGAGCGACTCCCACAGGAAGTCGTTGACCGCCAGCGGCGAGCCGTGGACCATGTGCACGTCGGCGCCGCCGATCCGCTCGCGGCATTCGGTCGGCAGCGCGCGCATCCACGCGGCGAACCCGGCGCTGGTGCTCTGCCGCGTGTGGTCGTACATGAGCTGGGCGAAGTGGTTGTCGCGCTCGTCGGCGTAGCCGCAGCCGCAGTCGGGGTCGCCGCGGCCGACGGCCACGTCGTAGTTGCCGGCGATGCTCTCGACGCGGTGCTCGACCAGCAGCGGCCAGATCGCGTCGCACTCGGCGCCGAAGCCCCCGAGGTCGCCGAGCGAGAAGATCCGCTCGCACCCGCGCTCGCGGGCGTCGGCCAGCATCGCCTCGAGGGCGTAGGGATTGGCGTAGGCGCCTCCGAACGCGGCGATCCTCGGCACTGTCGTCCTCCTCGGTCTTCGGGGCCGGGCGAGCATAGACCGGGCGTCCGTGCCGATCGGGCACTCGGTCGGTCTGGTTGGCTTCCTCGAGCATGGGTTCCTTCCCGCCGACGAGGCCAGAGGCGTGATCTCGAGACCGCCGGCGAGCGAGACGCTCAGCGACGGCGAGCGTTGGACCCGGGAAGGACTCGACCGTCTGCGCGCCCGGCGCTTCACCCCGCCGGCGGTGCTCGAGTTCGTGGCCGCCTCGTTCGTCCGGGCGCGGCACGTTCGCGCCCACCGACCCGAGCTCGTCGCGCAATCGCGCCGCTACGGAGCGGTCGGGCTCGCCGCGTCGGCGCCGCTCGGGCCGCGCGCGGCGATCCGGTGGCTGGCCTGGTGGGCGATGCTCGACTGGCATCTCGGCATGGTCGAGTGCGACGGCGGCCCCGAGCGCCGCGCTCGAGCGCTGGGCGCGGCCGACGCGCTCACCCTCACGAGGCTGTGGGCGGCACCGCTCGCACGGCGCACGGCTCATCCCGCGCTGATCGTCCTCGCGAGCGCGAGCGACGTCGCCGACGGTCTGCTCGCTCGCCGGTCAGGCCCGACGCGGCTCGGCCGCGACCTCGACTGGGCCGCCGACGCCGCGTTCTTCCACGCCGCGGTGAGCGGCCTGGTCGAGCGAGGAGGCCTGAGGCCGTGGATCCTCGCCGCCGAGCGGGCGCACCTGCTCGTGGTCGTGGGCGCCGGGGTGGTGGCCTACCTCGGCGCCTCGGAGCGCCCGAAGACGCCCGACGAACCAGCGGTCCCCGCGACGCTCGGCACGGCGGGACTCCTGCTCGCGGGGAGAACGGTCCGCCGCGGACGCGGACGCGGACGCCGCCCCGATCGCGGCGCCCGTTCCCGCGAGGCGCACGCGCTGGTAGCCGGGGCGCTCGCGGCGCGCACCCTACGTGGGCTGAGAGCCGGCGCGGGGAACCTGATGGCAGCGTTAGGGTGAGCGACGTGGAGGCGGTCGCTGGGAGGGCGAGAACCGCTTGGCGGCGCGCGTGGCGGCGCCTCGCGGCGCTCGAGGCGGCGACCCGTCCCGTCCCGGCCGACCTCGAAGCCGCGCTCGCCCGCCGCTGGGAGGAGCTCCCCCGAGGCGTCAGGACGCCCGCCCAGGCCATCGGGCGGCGGACCACCGGATGCGAGGGCACCCACGGCGTCTTCCCACGCTGCGACTTCGCCTGCACTCCGTGCTATCACGGCCGGGAGGCCAACCGGGTGCGCACCGATGGCGCCCACACCGTCGGCGAGGTCGAGCGCCAGATGGCCTACCTGCACGCCCGGCGGGGCCCCGGCCAGAACGCCCAGCTGATCGGCGGCGAGGTGACCCTGCTCTCGCCCGACGACCACGCCGAGGCCCTGCTGGCGATGCGCCGTCACGGGCGCAAGCCGATGAGCATGTCGCACGGGGACTTCGACTACGACTATCTCCGGCGGCTTGCGCTCGGCGCGGACGGTCGCCCGCGCTTCGAGCACCTCTCGTTTGCCGGTCATTTCGACTCGATGATGTTCGGCCGGCGCGGCCTTTTCAGAGCTCGGAGCGAAGCCGATCTGCACCCGTTCCGCGAGCGCTTCTGCGCGCACTTCCGGCGGCTCGAGCGCGAGACCGGGATCACCCACTACCTCGCTCACAACATGACGGTCACGCCGGCCAACCTCGACCAGGTCGCCGAGGTCGTGCGCGACTGTCGCGACATGGGCTTTCGCATGTTCTCGTTCCAGCCCGCCGCCTTTGTGGGCAACACGAGCCGCTGGAAGCACGACTACCGCGAGGTCACCCTCGACGCGGTGTGGGCGGAGGTCGAGCGCGGCGCCGGCGCGCGCCTGCCTCACGAAGTGCTCCAGATCGGCGACTCCCGCTGCAACCGCACCGCCTACGGGGCCTACGTCGGCGAGCGCTGGGTGCCGCTCCTCGACGACCGCGTACCGGCCGACCTCGCCGCCCGCGACGCCCTGTTCGCGACGTTCGGCGGGATGGACTTCGACGCGCCCCGCGGCCTGCTCGCGGCCCGCGTGGCGAGGGCGCTCGCTACGCGGCCGGGCGCGTTGCGCCACGGCGTGCGCTGGATCCCGCGCTTCGTCGGGCGCGCGGGCGGCCTGCGCGCGCTGCGTCGCGACCGTCCCTCGGCGGTCACCTTCGTCGTCCACAACTTCATGGACGCCGAGGTCGTCCGTCCGGCGTGGGAGCTGCTCCGGCGCGGCGAGCTCTCGCAGGAGCCGCGCGTGCGCGAGGCTCAGGAGCGGCTCCAGGCCTGCAGCTACGCGATGGCCCACCCCGACACGGATGAGCTCGTACCCGCGTGCGCGCAGCACAGCGTGCTCGACCCGCTCGAGAACGAGGCGCTCCAGGCCCTGCTGCCGCGGTGAGCCACGGCGGCGCTCAGGGCCACCAGCGTGGCAGGGTAGGCATCCGCACGGCACCGGCGCGCGAAGGACCCTGAGCATGAGTCCCAGCGAGCCGCACATCGCCATCCTCGGGGCCGGGCCGATCGGCCTTGAGGCCGCCCTGGCCGCCGCCGAGCGCGGCCTTGCCTTCACGGTCTACGAGGCCGATCGCGACGTCGGCGGCCACGTCCGCCGCTGGGGCCACGTGCGCACGTTCACCCCGTGGGAGATGAACGTGTCAGACCGAGCAGGACGCGCCCTGGCGGGGTCCGGTCGTGAAGCTCCGCTCGGTCCTGCCCTGCCGCTCGGGCACGAGCTCGTCGAACGATTGCTCGAGCCGCTCGCTGCGCTTCCCGCGCTCGCCGGTCGGCTGCGGCTCGGCGCGCGCGTCGTCGCGGTCGGTCGCGAGGGTCTGCTCAAGCACGAGGAGATCGGCTCCGACCGGCGCGCGCGCCGGCCCTTCCGCCTGCTGGTAGCGGATCCGGACGGCGACGAGCGACTCGAGCGCGCCGACGTGGTGATCGACTGCACCGGCACCTACGGGAACCCGAACCGGTTGGGCGACGGAGGCATACCCGCCGCCGGCGAGGCGATCTTCGAGGACCGCATCGTGCGCTCGCTGCCCGACGTCGCGCGCAAGGGTCCGGAGTGGGCCGGGCGAACGATCCTGCTCACGGGCGCGGGGCACTCGGCCCAGACCGCGGCCCGCGAGCTCGCGGCCTTCGCGCGCGGCGCCCCCGGGACCCGGGTCGTCTGGGCGGTGCGCAGCCCGGCGCCGACCTGGGGCGCCGTCGCCGGCGACCCGCTGCCTGAGCGTGCGGCGCTCAACGCGGCCGCCGGCGAGCTGGCGGCCGGTGGGTCCGACGCGGTCGACATGCGCCCCGGGGCCGTCACCGAGGCGCTCGCCGGTCGCGACGGACGGATCGTCGCCACGCTGCGCAACGGCGAGGTCGAGGAGGTCGAGGTCGACCGCGTCCTGGCCCTGAACGGCGGGGTCGGCGACGCGTCTCTCTACCGCCAGCTCCAGGTGCACGAGTGCTACGCGACCTGCGGCCCGATCAAGCTTGCCGCGGCGCTGCTCGGCGAGTCCGGCGGCGGCGACTGCCTGGGCCAGGGGGGACACGGCCCGGAGACACTGGTCAACCCCGAACCCGGCTTCTTCGTCCTCGGCAGCAAGTCCTACGGTCGCAACAGCCAGTTCCTGCTGCGCGTGGGTTGGGAGCAGGTCGACCAGGTCTTCGAGCTGATCGCCGGCCGATCGGGCGCCGGCAGCCGCTAGGTCACCGTGCTGAGCGCCCGCGCTCGAGCGCGCGCAGCAGGGCGAGCGCGGGCCGGGTGACCCGGCGGACGCGATCGTTGAAGAACCGCGCGCGCAGGTACTCGTCGGCCGCGCGGGCGGGGCCCTCGGCGAAGGTCGGGTAGGCGTGCACGCTGCGCGAGACGTCCGCCAACTTCCCCCCCGACTCCAGCCGGGCCGCGAGCTCGGCGATCGCCTCGCCGCCGGCCGGCGCGGCCACCGTGGCGCCGACCAGCCGCCCGCGCGGACCGGCGACGAGCTTCGCGAAGCCGTAGGCCCGTCCGGCGGTGATCGCGCGGTCGAGCTCCTCGTAGCCGTGGCGCTCGACGGCGACCCTGGCGCCGAAGCGCGCGCGGGCCTGGGCCTCGGTCAGCCCGACCCGGGCGACCTCCGGATCGGTGAAGGTCACCCACGGCACCGCTTCGGGCCGGAAGCGCTGGCGGGCGTGGAAGAGGGCGTTGGCGACGACCAGCCGCCCGTGCTGGCCGGCGACGTGCGTGAACGGCAGGGTGGCGGTGACGTCGCCGCCAGCGAAGATCCCGCGCGCGGTGGTGCGCAGCGTGTCGTCGACCCGCACGGCGCCGTGGAGATCGGTCTCGACGCTGACGGTCTCGAGGCCGAGGCCTGCGCTCACCGGCCGCCGCCCGGCGGCGACGAGGATGCGATCGAAGGGCAGCCGCTCGTCGGCCCCCGCCCGACGGACCACCAGGCTTCGCTCGCCCGCGCTTTCCTCGACGCGCAGGGCTTCGGCCCCGAGTCGCAGGTCGACGCCCTCCTCGTCCAGCCGGTCGGCCAGCAGCGTTCGCGCCTCGGGCTCTTCCCGGCCGAGCAGGTCGGGAGCCTGATCGACCAGGGTGACACGCGAACCGAGCCGGGCAAAGGCCTGCCCGAGCTCGCAGCCGAGCGGCCCGCCGCCGAGGATCAGCAGTCGCCGCGGCTGTTGCTCGAGCTCCCAGATCGACTCGTTGGTGAGCGGAGCGGACTCGCCCAGCCCTGCGAGAGCGGGCACGATCGGCTCCGACCCCGTGGCGATCAGCGCGGTGCGAAAGCGCAGCTCGTGCCCGTCGACGGCGATCCGGCCGGGCCCGGCGAAGCGGGCCGACCCCCGCATTACGTCCACCCCCTCGTGGCGCAGGCGCGCGATCGAGTCGTGCGGGGCGATCCGCTCGCGGGCCCCGTGGACGTGAGCCATGACGCGCCGGAAGTCGAACGCCGGCTCGGCCCGCTCGAGACCGACCGAGTCGGCGGTCCGCATGCGGTGGGCGAGCTCCGCGGCGGCGAGCAGGCTCTTGCTCGGCACGCAGCCCGTCCACAGGCAGTCGCCGCCGGTCTCGGCGCGGCGCTCGCAGAGGACGACGCGCGCGCCCAGGCCCGCGGCCCCGAACGCGGCGACCAGCCCGGCTGTGCCGCCTCCGACGATCGCCAGGTCGTAGCGGCGCACGGCTCAGCCCTCTGGCGGCGCGCCCGACGCCGCCTTTACGCGGCGACGCCGGAACCGGTCGACGAGCGGCGCGGCCACGGCGAGGAAGATCACCAGAGCAACCGCGGCGAGGAAGGTGGGAGAGAGCGGATCGTCGAGCGAGCCGCCGAGGGCGGAGTAGGCGAAGGCAGCGGGGATGATCCCGACCGCGGTCGCGAGCACGTAGTCGCGACGCGTGACGCCCGTGACCCCTGCCGCGTAGCTGAAGGCGCCGAACGGGATGATCGGGATGAGCCGCACGTAGAGGACGGCGAGGAAGCCGCGCTGCTCGAGCCATGCGTCGACGGCCGTGATCCGGCGCCCGGCGATCCTCTCCACCTCCTCGCGTCCGAGGCGGCGCGCGATCACGAATCCCCCGGTCGCGCCGATCGTGGCCCCGAGGACCGTGAGCGTCGTGCCGAGCACCGCCCCGAACAGAGCTCCGCCGGCGATGGTGACCACCGACGCGGGAAACAGCAGCACCGTCAGCAGGGCGTAGAGCGCGACGTAGACCAGCGGCGCGGCGAGCCCGCCCTCTTCGACGACGCGCGCGATCGACCGCTCGCTGGGCGCGCCGACGAAGACCACGGCTATCGACGCCGCGACGAGCACGGCGCCGAAGAGCAGCAGGCGCAGGCGGGGGGACGAGAGCAGCGAGGTCAGTAACGGCCCCTCGCGCGGCCTCCTGCTCAGCCGGCCGACCCCTCAGCCGGCGGCGGGACCGCGCCGGCGCCGACTTCTCCCTCGCCGCTCAGGCTGTCCGTCCCGCTCGTCGAGGTCTGTCTCGTCCTCATGCTGCCCTCCAAGAATCGACCGGCCGAAGCCCAACGCGAGGAGAGGCTAGCCAACGGGCCGAACCCGCACGCTTGCTAGCTTCGCGCGCCATGGATTCCGAGGAGCAGGAGCTCGAGCCCGACCGCGTCGTGGAGCTGGCGGCCCGCGACGAGGTGCAGCTCGTCGACGTGCGCACCGAGGCCGAGTACGAGGCCGGGCACGTGGCCGGGGCGAGCCACGTCCCCTTCGAGGAGCTCGCCGGGCGCTCGGCGGAGCTCGATCGCTCTCGACCGCTCGTGCTCTACTGCCGCGGCGGTGCCCGCTCGGGAGCGGCGACCCAGGCCTTCTCCGCCTCGGGATGGCAGGCTCAGAGCATGGCCGGGGGCCTCGCCGCGTGGGTCGATCGAGGCCACCCGCTCGAGCCCCACGACGGGCACGTGGCCGACACCACCGGGCTGCCCGACCAGCCCACCTCCACCTAGCGGAGCCCTAAAGCCTTAAAGCCGACAGGCTTTTGCTAGTTTTGTCGCCTTCGGCGCCCTGTCGGGGGTGCCGAGGCTCGACTTCCGGCTACAGGAGAAGGCGCGATGGAGCCCACGGCGGTGGCACAGGACCTCAAGAAGAAGGGCCGAAAGGGCTCGCTCGAGAACCCCGAGGTCGTCGAGGACGTGCCCGGCCACGTCATCCCCATCCTCGAGCGCGAGTTCGACGACTTCGACAACGAGGCCGAGCGCTACCTCGCCAACGACATCGCCGAGGACGACTTCATCAAGTTCCGCCTCAGGCAGGGCGTCTACGGACAGCGCCAGGCCGACGTCCAGATGATCCGCGTGAAGCTGCCCTTCGGCGGCGTCACTCCCGAGCAGATGGAGGCCTTCGCCGACGTCGTCGAGCGCTACGCGCCGCTCGACAAGGGCCACATCACCACACGCCAGAACATCCAGATCCACCACGTCCCCCTCCGCGATGCCGCCGCGGCGATCCGCGAGCTGAGCGAATCCGGCCTCTCCTCGCGCGAGGGCTGCGGCAACACCGTGCGCAACGTGACCGGCGATCCCTGGGCCGGGATCTGCGAGGACGAGATCTTCGACCCGACGCCCTACGCCGGCGCGTTCGTGCGCTACTTCGTGCGCCACGAGGTATGCCAGCTCATGCCGCGCAAGATCAAGACGGCGTTCACCGCCAGCGACGACGACCGGGCGATCACCGGGATCCACGACCTCGGCTTCATCCCGCGCATCCGCGACGGCGTGCGCGGGTTCGAGCTGCGCGTCGGCGGCGGCACCTCGATCATGCCGCGCGTCGCCCCGACGATCTACGACTTCGTGAGCGCCGACGACGGCGAGTACCTCAAGGTCACCGAGGCCTGCCTGCGGATCTTCGACCGCCAGGACTGGCTGCGCGTCAACCGCGCCCGGGCTCGGATCAAGGTCCTGGTCGACAAGATCGGCCCCGAGGAGTTCCGCCGTCAGGTCGACGCGGAGCTCGAGGGCGACTGGGTCTCGATGCGCGACTACTCGCTCGACGGGCGCCTCTTCGAGCACGACGAGGAGGCCAACGCACCGGCCAAGCCGCCCGCGGCCGGGAGCGCGAACGGCGACAACCGTGAGTTCAACCGCTTCGTGGCCTCGAACGTGCGCCCGCAGCGCCAGGAGGGCTTCTCCTCCGTCGAGGTCAAGGTCACACGCGGCGACCTGACGCCCTACCAGTTCCGTGCGCTCGCCGACCTCATGCGCTCCTACAGCGGCGGCTACGCCCGCACGACGGTGCATCAGAACCTAGTCCTGCGCTGGGTCCGCGACGAGTCGGTCTACGACCTGTGGCGCGGCCTGAGCGAGATCGGCCTCGGCGACGCCGGCGCCCACGAGATCGCCGACGTGGTCTCGTGCCCCGGCACCGACTCGTGCAAGCTCGGGATCACC
>JBBSNG010000059.1:0-11202 GCA_038232755.1 Solirubrobacterales bacterium
CCGTCTCCGCCGCGGTGGCCACGAGCAGATCCTGCTTGTCGCTGAAGTAGACGTAAAAGGCGCTGCGCTTGATCCCGGCCGCGGTGGTGACGTCATCGATCGAGATCTCCTTGAACGGCATCTGCTCGACAAGGTCGAGCAACGCGTCGCAGAGCGCGGCGCGCACGCTCTCCCGGCGCGCGCGCCGGCCGTCACGAACCTCGGTCGCATCGCTCACGCCGGCCATGCTACCGGCTCGACCAAGCCTCGCTGACACCTTGTCTGACAGCATGTCTGACACTGTGTCATAAAGTCTGCTACGGTCCTGCCGGACAGGGAAGCCGGCCGAAGAGGAGAGACCACGTGGCCACACTTGACGCACTCGTCGCCGAGCAGGGAGATCCGGGCGCGGCGACGAGCGACGCCCAGGCGAGCAAGCTCAGGCTGCAGACCCCCCAGCAGCTCTACGAGCTGTGGGAGCGCCAGCACTGGCAGTCCCAGGACATCGACTTCAGCCAGGACAAGAAGGACTTCGCGAACCTCACCGACGAGGAGAAGGACAACCTGATCTGGGTCCTGTCCACGTTCTTCATCGGCGAAGAGCGGGTCACGACGCAGTTCTCCGGGCTCGTCATGGCCTACGAGGACGAGCACGAGGAGAGCTTCCTGACCACCCAGCAGGTCGACGAGGCACGGCACATGCAGTTCTTCGACCGCTTCTACCGTGAGGTCATCGGGATCGACAACCCCGACTTCGAGGCTCGGCTCGATCGCGTGCGCGAGGAGCTCAACGAGGCCTTCGGCAAGCTCTTCGACGAGGCTCTCGTCGAGGCGGGACAGCGGTTGATCGCCGATCCGAGCGATCGCGAGGCCAAGGTCGAGTTCATCGCGACCTACCACATGGTCATCGAGGGTGCGCTCGCTCTGACCGGCCAGAACTTCGTCAACAGGTACATGGAGGAGAACGACATCTTTCCCGGCTTCGTCGAGGGCTTCGGCAACGTCGCCCGCGACGAGCACCGCCACGTCGCCTACGGGACCTGGTGGCTCCAGCAGAACGCCGGCACCGACGACGCCCTCGCCGAGCGGTTGCAGGCGAAGCTCCAGGAGCTGATCCCGGTCGCCGCCGGAGTGCTCGTTCCTCCGGGCGCCGATCCGACCGAGGAGTGGCAGATCCTCGGCTACAGCTCGAACGAGGTCAACGAGTTCGCCTTCAAGTCGCTGTCGCGGCGGCTCAAGGCCATCGGCGTACCGCTCCAGGCCGCGCCGGCGCCGGCTTAAGTCTCTGGAGGAGCCGGAATGGCGCAGAGCGCCTCATTCTTCGCGGAGAACTGCCGATAAAGTTCCAGCCATGCGTATGTTCTGCACAGAAAGCTTTTTGCACCGTGAGGGCCGATGCTGCATACTCCGCGCAGCGACCGAAGGGGACGGGCAATGACGCGAGGATCAGTCGTGATTGGGCGGCACTACATCGCCGCAGGCGCTCAATATCCGCAGTCCTTCTCCGTCAGTATGGGAGCGGACGAGCGCATCGCTGGAGTGACAGATCCCTTTCTGGTGGAGCCTCTCAACTACGAGGCCGAGATAGCTCAGAGGGCTGCCACTCGAGAGCCCTTGGCTGCCGTCGAGACTGAGCTCGCGAACACGCTCTTCGGCGTGTAAGCGCTTGCCCCCGGTCTACTTGCCTTCGCCGCGAGCGGAGGAGTTGGCTCAGGGCGACGTGGTCGAGAGCTATGACTTCTTCCGGCCGAAGGCCGGTACCTACACGGACGTGGTTCAAGCCCCCGCCGTCGTCCTCTCTCACAGCTGCGACTTCACGAAGTATCGAATGGACGAGGAGCGGGGTTTCTCGGGACTCGACATGGTCCCTTTGATCGTCGCTCCCGTCGTACGCGCGTCCCAGATTCCGGACGCCGGGACTGTCGGCCACGCCCGGCGCGATCGGGTGGCTCGGTACTTCCATCTCCCTCCAGAGGAGCCGCTGGAGTCGGAAGACCATTTCGTCGACTTCTGGTTTATGCAGCCAGCCGCCGTCGATGAGCTGCTCTCGATCCGTAGAGTGGCGAGCATGACCGACGAGTGGCAGCAGCGGCTTCATATCGGGTTAGATCGCTTCTTCTCGTGGACCGACCGACGGCAGCCTCTCGCGGACGCTGCTCCGTGAGGATCGTCAACTTCATGCTCGCCGATGCGGTGAGCTACGGCCACGACGGTAAGGTTTTTGTTCATGGCGGCGGCATCACCGAGGTCGACGCCTCGGAGTTTCCGCACACCGAGCCTCGCTTCGGCATGGTCATCACCCTGGTCCGGGAGGACGAAGCCCCTGGGAGCGATCACGAGGCACGTCTGGCGTTCATTTCCCCAGCCAAGGACGAAATCGCGCTTGGCGACCCAGTCTCCCTCCGAGTGCCTGCGGATGCAGACACCGAAGCTCCCATGCTCATCAACATGGTGGCTACCTTCACCGGCATTGAGTTCCCAGAGGCAGGGTTGTACTCGCTCCAGCTCTACTTCGACGAAGAGGTCGTCAGCACGCTGCCGTTGTCGATCGGACAGGGAGAGTGGCTACCGAGGCGTTGGCGATCGGACGATTCCTAAGCGAAAGGCAGATCTGAAGCCGAGAATGGGTGCTTCTGGCGGGTGTCCGGCGCGACGGAACCTCCGGCTGGCCGCGTCTGCTCGCTCCTCCTGACAGCGAGCCGGGGGTCCTGTGGCGACGTGACGAGCCGACCCGGACCACTGCCACAGGAAACATGGCCGCTGCGCGCCTCAGCGTTGCGATGTTCCGCGGCGCGCTGACCCGGGCACAGGCCTCTCATGCAAACCGACGAACTGACCACAGAACGACTGCGCCGCCTCGCCGAGCTGCGCCCCGGAGGCCGCGTGCTCAGCGTGTACCTGAACCTCGACCCGAGCGACTTCGCGACGCCGGCCGCGCGCACCTCGGCGATCGGCTCGCTGGTCGACGAGGCCGGGCGCCGGGTCAAGGCCGAGGAGGGCCTCTCCCACGACGACCGCCAAGCCCTCGAGGAGGACGTCAAGCGCGTGCGCGACTACCTCCGCGGGCCGAGCTTCTCGGCCGACGGAGCCCACGGGCTCGCCGTCTTCGCGGCCGGGGCGGGCGATCTCTTCGAGACGGTCAAGCTGTCGCGGCCGGTGGAGGCGGGCGTCCTGATCGACGACTCCCCGTGGATCGAGCCGCTCGCGGGGATGCTGTCGGTCGACCGCTGGGGGGTACTGCTCGCCAACCGCCGCAGCGCCCGGCTCTTCGAGGGCACGCGCGATCGGCTCGAGGAGGTCGAGAGCTTCCAGGACGGCGTGCGCGGGCAGGCCGACGTCGGGGAGCTGGCGCGCAACGAGCGCTCGCAGGCGGAGGATCACGAGGAGCATCTGCGCCGAGCCGCGTACGAGGCGTTCAAGCGGCACCGCACCTCGCCCTTCGACCAGTTCCTGATCGCGATCCCGGCCGAGCTGCGGGGGACCCTCGAGCACGCGCTCCACGCCTCGCTGCGCGAGCGGCTGCGCGGCTTCATCGAGGTCGATGTCGAGCACTCGAGCGCGGACGACGTGGTGACCGCCGCGGCGAGCGAGATCGAACGCGCCGAGCGTGACCACGAGCGCGAGAAGCTGGATCGCCTGATCGAGGGCGTGAGCACCGGCGGGCGCGGCGCCGCCGGGCTCGACGAGACCCTCGGCGCGCTCAACGAGGCCCGCGTGGAGACGTTGCTCCTCGACGACGGCTTCCAGGCGCCCGGATCGCTGTCGGCTGGCTCCGGGCTGCTCCACTCGCAGGAGAGCGGGACCTCGCCGGTGGACGGCAGCGAGCTCGTCCGGCGCGACGACATCGTCGAGAGCGCGATCGAGTCGGCGCTCGCCCAGTCGGCCGAGGTGCTCGTGGTGCGCTTCCACGACGACCTGCGCGAGCACGGGTCGATCGGGGCGACGCTGCGCTACTGAGGCAGGCGCTACGGGCTACCGATCGAACGTCGCGCTCACGCTGAGGCTGGCTGGCCGTCGGTCGCGCCAGTAACCGCCGTGGCCCCGAACAACCGCTCGTAGGACTGACAGACGCGCTCGGCATCCTCCTTCTGGGAGGCCGACCTCGCGCCTGAGCGAATGTAGGCGGCCTGCCGCGCGGTCTCCTCGCAGCTGTAACCCTCCGCGTGAGTGGCGGACGCGATCTCGGCCAGCAGCTCGAGCAGGCGGACGGCGACCGTCGCATCGTCGAGGGCGTTGCGGCGAACCTGGTCGAAGCCGAGATGGACGAGGTCGTCGACGTCGGGGACGAGGGTCACCAGACGCGGCTCGCCGGTCGTGTCGAGGCGCAGGGAGGAGGGCTGCGGGGCGCGGACGATGCGCACGAGCATGTCGGCCAGCGAGCCCATGGCGTTCTCGGCGGTCGTGGGATCGTTGATCGACGGCGAGAGGCCCTTCAGCGCCACGTCGGCGAGCTGGCGGACCGAAAAGGCGATGTCCTGCTCGACGGTCCGCTCCTCTGCCAGCCCGAAGGCGCCGGCGAGCTCGCCGGCGAGCTCGTCCCGCCGCGTCGCATCGGCCGCGTGCACCTCCGCGAGCACTCCGCCCGTGAGGACGAAGTCGCCCACGCCGGCGCGCTGGCGCACGAGGGCGTCGGCGCGGCAGGCCGACGTCAGGATGCGCATGCCGTCGACTCTCACGACGAACCCCGCCCGAGGCGCATACACTCTCGCCGCGGCGCTGGCTGACCGCTGGCGCGCCCGCTCCCACGCGCTGACCCCGGCGCCCTCTTCGCCGACCCCATCGGGGAAGCGCTCGCCGATCGCCCCATGGCTGTCGCCGGCGATGCGGCGGATGACCGTCGAGGCCTGGACCGAGACGACCAAATCGCCGATGAAGGCGACGAAGAGGCCGAAGGCCGCCACGGCGAGCGCGATCGCCAGGCCGATCGAGACCTCGGGCACGAACACCGGATCGGCGCGGACGGTCCGCAGGACGAGCAGCGCGTACACGAAGGTCCCGAGGAACGCGGCGAGCGTCACCTGGTACAGGCGCCTCTCGCGAAAGGTGCGCAGCACACGCGGGCTGAGCTGGCTCGAGGCCAGCGTGAGAGCGACGACCGTGACCGAGAACGCCAGTCCGGCGACCGAGACGGTCGCCCCGGCGATCGTCGAGAGCATGCCGCGTGCTCCCTCGGCGTTGCCGCCGAAGCCGAGCACCGAGAACGTCGTCTGCTTGAGCGCCTCGTCGATCTGAGGCAGCAGGATGCCCGCCGCCACACCGAGCGCCATCGCGACCGCCGGGATCGCCCAGAACGCCGTCCGCACGCGGTCGGCGAGGCGGTTTCGGCCCTTCACAGTCGCCACGCTATCGACTTCCCCGCCGCCCCTACAATCCCCGTCCGATGCGCGCCAAAGTCCCCGAGACCTACGAGGAGAAGCTCGCCCAGCTCGAGGAGCTGCGCCACGCCGCCGTCCACTCCGCCTCCGAGCAGGCGGTCGAGAAGCAGCACGCGAAAGGCAAGCTGACCGCCCGCGAGCGGATCGAGAAGCTGCTCGACCCGGGCTCGTTCCAGGAGCTCGACACCTTCGTGCGCCACCGCACGTCCGAGTTCGGGATGGAGAAGAACAAGCCGTGGGGCGACGCCGTGGTCACCGGCCACGGGACGATCGACGGGCGCCCGGTGTGCGTCTTCTCGCAGGACTTCACGGTCTTCGGCGGCTCGCTGGGCGAGGTCATGGCCGAGAAGATGTGCAAGGTCATGGACCTGGCGGCCAAGATCGGCTGCCCGGTGATCGGGATCAACGACTCGGGCGGCGCCCGGATCCAGGAGGGCGTGGTCTCGCTCGGCGCCTACGGCGACGTCTTCGTGCGCAACGTCCAGTGCTCGGGCGTGATCCCGCAGATCTCGCTGATCATGGGTCCATGCGCGGGCGGCGCGGTCTACTCGCCGGTCATGACCGACTTCATCTTCATGGTGAAGGAGACCTCGCACATGTTCATCACCGGTCCCGACGTGATCAAGACCGTGACCGGCGAGGAGGTCGAGTTCGAGGAGCTCGGCGGCGCGATGACCCACAACTCGACCTCGGGCGTGGCGCACTTCGCCTCTGAGGACGAGGAGCAGTGCCTCGAGGACGCGCGCTACCTGATGTCCTTCCTGCCCCAGAACAACCTCGAGACGCCGCCGCGGCTCGACTCGGGCGACGACCCCGACCGGATGGACGAAGAGCTCGATTCGATCGTCCCCGACAGTCCGAACAAGCCCTACGACATGCGCGACGTGGTTTCGCACATCGTCGACGACGGCGAGTTCCTCGAGGTCCACGAGCACTACGCGAAGAACCTCATCGTCGGGCTGGCGCGGCTCGGCGGCTACGCGATCGGCATCGTCGGCAATCAGCCCAGCGCGCTCGCCGGTGTGCTCGACATCGACGCCTCGGTCAAGGGCGCGCGCTTCGTGCGCTTCTGCGACGCCTTCAACATCCCGATCGTCACGCTGACCGACGTGCCGGGCTTCCTCCCGGGCACCGAGCAGGAGTGGGGCGGGATCATCCGCCACGGCGCCAAGCTCCTCTACGCCTTCACCGAGGCGACCGTGCCGAAGCTGACCGTGGTCACCCGCAAGGCCTACGGGGGCGCCTACGACGTCATGAACTCGAAGCACATGCTCGCCGACTTCAACTTCGCCTGGCCGACGGCGGAGGTCGCGGTCATGGGTCCCGAGGGCGCGGTCAACATCATCCACCGCCGCGACATCGCCACCTCGCCGACGCCGGAGGAGCGCCGCAAGCGGCTGATCGACGACTACAAGGCGCGCTTCGCCAATCCCTACTCGGCGGCCGAGCGCGGCTACATCGACGACGTGATCGTCCCGCACGAGACGCGGCCGCGGCTGATCCGCGCGCTGGCCACGCTGCAGACCAAGCGCGTGGACCGCCCGAAGCGCAAGCACGGCAACATCCCCCTGTAGCTTGCCCGGCGCGGTCCACGGGAGCGGGAAGGACCGTGAGCCGCGGATTCGGACGATGCTCAAAGACTTCCGGGACTTCCTCCTGCGTGGGAACCTCGTCGAGCTGGCTGTCGCCGTCGTTATCGGCACGGCGTTCGCGGCGGTCGTCACGACCTTCACGCAGGGCCTGATCACCCCCCTGATCGCGGCCGTCGGCGGCGAGCCCGACTTCTCGACGCTGTCGTTCACCATCAACGGGAGCCGCTTTCGCTACGGACTCTTCATCAACGCGCTGATCTCGTTCCTGATCGTCGCGGCCGTCGTCTTCTTCCTCGTGGTCAAGCCGCTGAGCACGGTCACGGCGCGAAAGAAGGCGGGCCTCGCCGCCGGCGAGGAGACGCGCCCCTGCCCGGAGTGCGTCAGCGAGATCCCGGTGCGGGCGCGGCGGTGCGCGTTCTGCACGGCGGAGGTGGGAGCGGCGTAACGCACGCCGCGCGAGCCGGGACCGGGAGGCCCTCGGCCGCCGCGCTACTGCCCGACGCTCTTCAGGTCGACCACGAAGACCAGCGTCTCGCCGGGCTTGATGGCCGGCGGCGAGCCCTGCTCGCCGTACCCGAGCTCCGGCGGGATCACGAGGATCCGACGGCCGCCCTCGCGCATGCCCTCGATGCCGAGGTCCCAGCCGGGGATGACCTCGCCCGCGCCGAGGGTGAAGGCGAACGGCTCCCCGCGGTCCCAGCTCGCGTCGAACTCCTCGCCGGTCGAGAAGGACTTGCCGGCGTACTGCATCGAGAGCGGCCGCCCGGCCGTTGCCTCGGCTCCATCGCCCTCCTTGACGTCGTAGATCTGGAGCTCCTTGGGCGGCGGGCCTGCGGGCGGCTCGAACTCCGGCTTCTCGGAGGTGTCGTCGCCGACGTCCAGGGAGCGGAGCTCCTCGGAGCGGACGACCTCCGGCTCCTCGGGCTCGGAGGGGGGAGGCTCGATCTGATTCTCGCCGGCTCCGGTGCCGCCGGCGGAGGTGTCCTCCTGCTCCCCGCCGCCACCGCAGCCGACGAGCAGGAGGGTCAGGATCGCGAGCACGGCCAGCGTCAGGGCGCGGGCCGACCGGTGCTGAGGCGTCACGCTGGAGTATTCACTCTGCATCGCGCCGGAGGCTATCGACCGTCGCCGTCGGCACCGTCGCACCGGGCGGGTTACGGTGATCGACATGTGGCGCAACTGGTCCGGCGAGCAGACCTGTCGGCCCGGGCGCCTCGAGCGCCCCGGTGACGTGGGCGACGTGGTGGCTGCGCTCGAACGCGCCGGGCAGGCCGGCAGGACGGCTCGGGTGGCCGGCAGCGGCCACTCCTTCTCGGATCTCGTTCCCACCGACGGCCACCTGCTCGAGCTCGGACGCATGAATCGCGTCCTCGACGCCGACCCTGCCCGCGGGCTCGTGCGCGTCGAGGGCGGGATGACCCTGCGGCTCCTGAACCGGCGCCTGGCCGAGCTGGGACTGGCGCTCGAGAACCTGGGCGACATCGACGCTCAGACCGTCGCCGGCGCGATCGCCACGGCCACCCACGGCACGGGCGCCCGCTTCCCCAACCTCTCTGCGCAGGTCGAGGCGCTCGAGCTCGTCACCGCCGACGGCCGCGTCCTCGAGCTCTCGGCCGAGAACGACCCCGAGGCCTTTCGCGCGGCCCGGGTCAGCCTCGGAGCGCTCGGGGTCCTCACCGCGGTGACCCTGCGGTGCGTGCCGGCCTTCGCACTGCGGGGGATCGACGAGCCCCGTCCGCTCGAGCCGACGCTCGACGGCCTCGAGGAGCTCGCCGAGGCGCACGACCACTTCGAGCTCTTCACCTTCCCGTACAGCCCGCTCGCGCTCACCCGGCGCAGCGATCGCACCGAGCGCCCGCCGGCCCCGCGCGGGCGGGCTCGCGCCTACGCCGAGGACATCCTGGTTCAGAACCACGCTTTCGGGTTGTTCTGCCGGGCGGGCCGCCGGGCTCCGCGGCTCGTGCCCGCGCTCAACCGGGCCGTGGCGCGGCTGGCGGGCGGGCGCGAACGCGTCGAGGCCTCGCACGCGATCTTCTCCTCGCCCCGCCTCGTGCGGTTCGTGGAGATGGAGTACGCACTGCCGCGCGCGGTCGCGGCGACGGCGCTCCGGCGCGTGCGGGCGGCGATCGAGGAGCGCCGGCTGCCCGTGAACTTCCCGATCGAGCTCCGCTTCGTCGCCGCCGACGACGCCTTCCTCAGTCCGGCGGCCGGTCGCGAGACCGCCTATCTGGCCGTGCACGTCTTCGCGGGGATGGCCTGGCGGGAGCTCTTCGCGGCGGTCGAGCAGATCATGGACGAGCTCGGCGGGCGCCCGCACTGGGGCAAGCGCCACGGCCAGACGGAGGCCACGCTCGCGCCGCGCTACCCGGAGTGGGAGCGCTTCGCCGCCGTGCGGGCCGGGTTCGATCCGGTCGAGCGCTTCGTCAACCCGGGCACCGAACGGGTGCTCGGTCCGGTGCGAGCCGCCGTCACGGCGGGTTGAGCGTTCGCCTGCGGACCGAGGGACTCGTCTACAGGAAGCAGCGGCCCTCGCCGCGGTAGGTCGGCACCTCGTCGACGATCTCGTCCCCGTCGATCAGATACAGGGAGTTGAAGCGCTCGCACAGCTCGCCGGCTTTGGCGTGGCGCATCCATACGCGGTCGCCGACCGCGAGTCGCGCCGCCGGCGCTCCGAACAGCGGGGTCTGAACCTCTCCGGCGCCCTCTCGCGGATCGAGGCGCAGTCCGGCCGGGAGGTACGGCTTGGGCAACCGGTCGCGATCGCCCGAACCGGAGGCGAGGTAGCCGCCACCGAGCGCGGTGGCCACGGTGGCCGAGGGCCGTCGCACCACCGGCAGGACGAAGAGGGCGGCCGGGCGCGGCTGGAAGTCGCGGTAGCCGTCGAACAGGGCCGGTCCGTAGAGGCCCGACCCGGCCGTCACCTCGGTCACCGCCGCCTCCCGCGTCGTGGCCTCGAGGCTCCCCGTGCCACCCCCGTTCACGAACTCGAGCGGCACGACCTCCCGCACCGCCGCCACGATCGCCGCCCGCCGCGCGGCGAGCTCCGGGCGCGAGATCCGCTTGAGGGCGCGGATGACCAGCCCCATGGCCCGCCGTCCCGCCGGCGTGTCGGGGATCCCGGCGATCTGAGCCTCGTAGCCCATCAGGCCGACGAGCTCGAGCCCGGGGCGCGCCACGACCTCGTGCGCGAGCGCGACCGCCTGCTCGGGGGTGCGCAGGGGCGAGCGCCGAGCGCCGAAGTGCAGGCGCCCTCCGAGTGCCCACAGGCTGAGGTCGACGTCGATGCAGACGCGGATCGGGGCGCCGGCCGCGGGCGCGGCCGCGGCCTCGATCAGATCGAGGTGCTCGCGCGAGTCGACCATGACGGTGACGCGGGACTCCGGCGACCTCGCTCGCAGCGCCCCGAGCTCGCGCAGCGCGGCACGGTCGGCGCTCGGGTAGGCCACGAGCAGATCGTCGAAGCCGTGGCCGGAGAGCCACAGGGCCTCGGGAACCGTGAAGCAGAGGGTGCCTCGAAAGCCGGAGGCATGCTCGAGCACGGACCCTTGGAGCGAGCGGCAGCGCACCGACTTGCTGGCCAGGCGCACCGGCCGCGGGTGCCCGCGACGGGTCAGGTCGGCGGCGTTGGCCCAGAACGCCGTGAGGTCGACGCAGGCGAACGGAGCCTCGAGGTCCGCGCACGCGCGTTCGAGGCGCTCGACGTCGCTCGCATCGAGCGGAGTGACCGGCCTCTCGGCGCCGATCTCGCGAGCCGCGGTCTCCATCGGGCGACCTTACCTGCGGCGTTCGCCCCCGCGCCTTGCAGCCGCCACCGATGCTCTGCCACCCGGAGCGCCGCCGCGGCCGGTGCCCGCGACGGATCCTGTCGCGGAGAGTGCGCCGCCGCCTACGCGCCCGGGATTCGCTCGTCGAAGCGGGGCAGGCCGTCGTCGGGGATCGGCTCCCACGGCGCGGCGTAGGCGACGAACTGGCGCGCCGCCGGGCGGACGCCAGGGTCCCCGTCGATAGCGGCCATGCGCACGATGGAGACCTCGCCCGTCTCCGGGTCACGGCCGAACAGGGCCGATCCGCACTCGCCACAGAAGACCTTGTCGAGGCCGCCGGACGGCGACCACGCGCGCAGGTGCTCCTCGCCGGCCGTGAGCGAGAAGGAGCCGGGCGCGACCTTGGCCGAGGCCTGAGTCGCGGTGCCGGTCCGTCGTTGGCAGCGCGTGCAGTGGCAGTAGGCCGCGGCCACGAGCGGCTCGGTGATCTCG
>JBBSNG010000060.1:0-11179 GCA_038232755.1 Solirubrobacterales bacterium
ACGACGCCAGCGACGAGCAGCAGCTCGGCGTAGGGAGAGGCGCTCTCCCCGCGCACGAGCTGAACGACGACGAGCACGATCAACACCAGCGAGAGCACGTTCCCGATCGCCCGCTCGGCCGCGTGCTCGGCGGCCTTGCGTCTGGACTTCGGTCGTGCCGGGCTTGGGGCCATCGCCGGAGGCTAGTTGCGCCAGATCCGCCACGCCGAGACGATCAGGAACGCCCCGAAGACGCGGACCAGCACCTCGGTGGGCAGAGCGAGCGCCAGCACCGCTCCGATCGCGCCACCGAAGGCCCCGAGCACGCCCATGATCACAAGGTGCGAGCGCAGTACGTTGCCCTCGCGGTCGGCGGTTATCCCGCCGACTAGCGCGGTCGGCAGGATGGCCGCGAGCGAGGTCCCCTGCGCGAGCGTCTGCGGGACGCCGAGGCCGACGGTCAGGGCCGGCACGAACACGAGCCCGCCGCCCACGCCGAGCACGCCGCTCACCGCTCCGGCGAGGACGCCCGCGAGCGCGAGCAGGACATCGGTCAGGAGCATCAGGGGATGATCAGCTGCTTGAGCCCGACGACCAGCAGGACCACCGCAACGATCCGCCGTAGCGTCGCCTCGGGCATCCGCGCGGCCGCCCGCGCCCCGACGTAGGCGCCGAATACCGCGCCCACCGCGAGCGGGACGGCGAGGCGAAAGTTCACCTCACCGCCGGCCAGCGCGTAGACCGGCACTGCGGCGAGGGCGATCGGAACGATGACCAGGAGCGAGGTCCCGTTCGCGAGGTGCGGCCCGACCTTGGCCCAGAGGACCTGAAGCGGGACGAGGACGAAGCCGCCGCCCACACCGAGCAGCGAGCCGAGGAAGCCGCCGACGAAGCCGATCGCTGCGAAGCGGGCGCGGCCGGCCGGCGCCCTGGGTTCGCCGGCCGCGGTGTCGCTCACCGCGGCTCCCCGCCGTCCGTTCCCATGCGCAGCACCTCCGCGAGGTGGAGCGCTCGGCGCCCCGTGGCATGAGCGATCTGCGAGCGGCACGAGAAGCCGTCGGCGAGGACGAGCGTGTCCTCGGGGGCCTCGCGCACGGCGGGCAGGATGCCACGCTCGCCGATTCGCATCGAGATCCCGTACTTCTCGCGCTCGTAGCCGAAGCTCCCGGCCAGGCCGCAGCACGCGACCTCGACGCGGTCGGTCTCGATTCCGGCGGACGCGAGCACGCTGCGGTCGGCCTCGAAACCCATGACCGCGCGGTGGTGGCAGTGGGCCTGCACGAGGGCTCGTCGCTCGAGTCGCGGCGGCCGGAAGTCGTCGACCTCGGCGGTGAGGAACTCGCTCAGGGTGAAGGTCTGGGACCGCAGGAGTTGGGCGTTCTCGTCGTGCGGGAGCATCTCGACGAGCTCGTCGCGGAAGACGGCGACGCAGCTCGGCTCGAGCCCTACGACGGGAACGCCCTCGCGGATCTGGTCGCCCATGCGGTCGAGTACGCCCCGCAGGGTGTGGCGGGCCAGGCTGAGCATTCCGAAGTCGTAGAGCGGGCGACCGCAGCACAGGCCGCCGGGCGGCAGCTCGACCGTGAGCCCGTGCGCCTCGAGCACCTCGGTCGCGGCCCGGGCCACGTGCGGCTGGAGGTGGTTGGTGAAGGTGTCGGGCCAGAGGATGACCCGTCGGCCGCCCGGGTTGCGCGAGCCGCCTCGCGCGGCGAACCAGTCGCGGAAGGTCTCGGAGGCGAAGGGAGGGAGCTCGCGCTCGGGCGTCACGCCCGCGAGGCGCTTCAACCACTCGCCGAGGACGGGCGCCCTGGTCGCGGCGTTGACCAGCCGCGGCGCGCGGGCGGCGAGCCTCGCCGTCCACGGAAACAGCCCCAGCGCGTAGGCGGAGCGGGGGCGCAGCCGGCGGCGGTAGTGGTGGGAGAGGAACTCGGCCTTGAGGCTGGCCATGTCGGTCTGGGTGGGGCAGTCGGTCTTGCAGCCCTTGCAGGCCAGACACAGGTCGAGCGACTCGCGGACCTCGACGGAGCGCCAGCCGTCGGTGATGACCTCGCCCTGGAGCATCTCGAACAGCAGGCGGGCCCGGCCGCGCGTGGTGTGCTTCTCCTCGCGCGTGGCCCCGAAGCTCGGGCACATCGTGTAGCCGGGCTGGGGGTCGCGGCACTTGCCCATTCCGAAGCAGCGCTCGACCGCGCCGGCGAAGCTGGCGCCGTCGCGCGGAAAGGCGAGCTCGGTCCTGAGCGCCGGCGGGCGGTAGTCGACGCCAAGGCGCAGGTTCTCGTCGAGCGGCGGCGCGTCGATCAGCCGGTCGGGGTTCATCTTCGCGTCCGGGTCCCAGATCGCCTTGAACTCGCGGAAGGCGTCCATGAGCTCGGGCCCGAACATCTTCGGCAGGAGCTCCGAGCGGCCCTGGCCCTCGCCGTACTCGCCGGCCAGCGAGCCGCCGTAGGAGAGCACCAGGTCGGCCGCGCTCTCCATGAACGAGCGGAAGGTGCGCGTGCCGGCGGCGGTCTTCAGGTCGAAGTCGAGGCGGGTGTGCACGCAGCCCTGGCCGAAGTGGCCGTAGTAGACGCAGCGGTAGCCGTGTCGTTCGACGAGCGCGTGGAAGTCGCGCAGGTAGGCGCCGAGCACGTCTGGGTGCACCGCGGCGTCCTCCCAGTTGCCCTCGGCCTCGAGGGCGCCCGGCGCGCGGCTGTCGCCGACGGCGGCCTCGCGCACGGCCCAGGCCATCTTCTGATCGGCCGCGTCGGCGAGCACCCGGCACTCGAGGTGCGGACCGCCGGAGCGCTCGACCGCCTCGAGCGCGGCCTGGGCCTGGTCGCGGGCCTCTCCGGCGGTCCACGCCCCGAACTCGGCGAGCAGCCACGCCTTGCCCTCGGGCAACCGCGCGCGCTCCTCCCGCAGGCGGTGCTTGAACTCCATGTTCTCGGTCAGCACGTCGTTGAAGCCCTCGAGCCCGATCGGCTCGTGGGTGAGGAGCTCCGGCACGTGGTCGGCGGCCGCGAACAGGGTCGGGTAGCCGAGCACGACGAGCGCGCGGTGCGGTGGGCTCGGCACGAGCCGCACGGTGGCCTCGAGCACGTTGACGCAGGTGCCCTCCGAGCCGACGAGGGCGCGGGCCACGTGAAAGCCGTTCTCGGGCAGGAGCTCGTCGAGGTTGTAGCCCGAGACGCGCCGGGGGATGTCGGGGAACTCCTCGCGCACGCGGTGGGCGACCCGGTCGCGCAGGTCTCGCAGGCGGCGGTAGATCTCGCCCCGGCGCCCGCCCTCCGCGACGATCCGCGCGAGCTCCTCCTCGCTCGTCGCGCCGACCGTCATCCGCGTGCCGTCGTAGAGGACGACCTCGAGCTCCTCGACGTTGTCGTTGGTCTTGCCCGCCATCAGCGAGTGCGTGCCGCACGAGTTGTTGCCGATCATCCCGCCGAACGTGCAGTACGCGTGCGTGGCCGGGTCCGGCCCGTAGGTCAGGCCGTGCTGCTCGGCGGCGTCGCGGAGCTGATCGCAGATCACCCCCGGGCGCACGCGGGCGCGGCGGCGCTCAGGATCGAGCCCGACGATCTCGTTCATGAGCTTCGAGTAGTCGAAGACCACGGCGACGTTGACGGTCTGTCCGCTGGGGCCCGTGCCGCAGCCCCGCGGGAGGATCGGCGCCCCGTGGCGGCGACATGCCGCAACCGCCGCGGCGACGTCGTCGGCGTCGCGCGGCACGACCAGCCCGAGCGGGACATGGCGGTAAAGCGAGAAGTCGTTGGCGTACAGGGCGCGAGCGCCGGCGTCGAAGCGGACCTCGCCGCGGACGTCGCGCTCGAGGTCGCGCCTGAGCGCGGCGAGGTCGACGCCGCGGGGTGGGGTCGAGACGGCCTTGCGCCGCCCGTCACGCCCGCTCAGCTTGGCCAACGCCCCGCGCGCCGCGGTGGCCATGGCGGTCTCCTCTCTCGTTGCCGTCGCTCAGCTTAAGGGAGGGCGGCGGCGATCCGTTCTCCTCGTCCGACGGGGCGGGTATCGGGCGGGCGAAACGCACGCCGGGCAACAGCGAGAGAGGTGATGACCATGGCCAAGGACCACGGCTCCAGCATCAAGGACGACGAGCAGTACGAGGCGCTGCGCGACCAGGGCGCGAGCAAGGAGAAGGCGGCGCGGATCGCCAACACCGACCGCTCGACCGCCGGCCAGCGCGGGGGCAGCTCGCCGAGCTACGAGGACTGGTCGAAGGACGACCTCGAGCAGCGGGCCAAGGAGATCGGGATCGAGGGACGGTCGAACATGGACAAGGGCGAGCTGATCGACGCGCTGCGCAACCACTGAGGGGTTCTCTGTCGCTCCCTTACCAGCGGTTCTACGTATACTCGTACGTCATGGAGAGCTACGGGATCCGTGAACTTCAGCGGCGGCCCGGCGAGATCGTCGACCAGGTGGAGCGCAACGGGCGTCCGGCGCTGGTGACCCGCCACGGCAAGCCCGCCGCCGTCCTCCTGCCCGTCGACGCCGACGCGTTCGAGGATTGGCTGATCGCGAATGCGCCGGAGTACGTGGCTGACCTGCGGGCGGCGGACGAGGACGTCCGCGACGGTCGCACGCGGCCGGTGGCGGAAGTACTCAGAGAGATCGAAGCCGAGGACTGACACACCCTGTCGACGTCGAAGCCGTCGCTCCTGTCCTATAGCCGAGTGCGATGGGCACTGTTCACCTCGAACTCACTCGACGTGCGCAGCGCGACCTGCGGGCTCTGAGCCCGCGTAACCTCCGCCAGGTCCGCCGAGCATTCTCAGAAGCGCTGGCGGTCGACCCGCTACCGGAGAACGCCGACGCGCGTGCGCTCAGCGGGAGGGCTCCCTGGCGACGACTTCGCGTAGGAGAGCTTCGAGTCCTCTACCGAGCGCTCGAGCCGGGCGAGGTCGAGGGAGTGACTGCCGGGCGTGTCATCGCTCGGATCGTCCACCGTGGCGACTTGGAGCGAGCGGTGGCGACGCTGCCGTGAGCTCGGCCGACATACGCCCCCGTGCCTGGCGCCAACTTTCGTCCGGCCAACTCCTCATCTCATTGCTCGGTCTGAGCGGTAACCCGAGCGCGTCGGCGCTCTGATCGCTGGGCTACCGAATCGCCTGGACGAAGCGAGCCCTCTTGGCCTTTCCGATGAGGTCTAGGAAGTACTCGAGCAGATCGTGGAGATTCTGTGGGTCCGGTTCTCGAGGGTCGGGCTCACGGACTTGGGCGACGTCCCATTTGCCCTGCTCCGAACGGCGCATCTCGTAGAGACCGAGTCCGAATCGTTCCGCTTCCGCGATGACATCAGTACTAAGCGCCGGCGCGTTCTCGAGTTGCTCAACGGCCAGGCTCGCGCGGTGCGCCCATCGTCCGTGGGCCGCAGCTTCATAGATCGACCTGATGTCGTCAGCGTCCGAGACGCGCTTGATCTCGTACGAGCTTACCTCCACGGTCGCGCCCGGCAGCAGCTCGTAGTTGGTCACTGTGACCGCGGTGACGTCCGGTCTCGACCACTTGCCGCTCGACCGAGTCCGGCCTTTGCCCGTGGCGGTGATCCATGCCTCGCTGAACGCGAACCCGCCGAGCGTCGACGCGAGCCAGGAGCGGAATGGCTCGTACAGGTCGCTCTCGTCTTCCACCGCGCCGACCGGAGGGTCGCTTCTACCTCGGGGTCGGACCCATCTCGCTCCTCGTCCTCGACGACCAAGCTCAGCGTCCCGGTGCGGCCCGCTCCCTGTCGAACCAGTCCCGACCGAACGAGCTCCTCCTTGGCCTTCGGGTAGTCGCCGTCCCCGATGTGCCGCAGCTCAGATCTCGATCGCAGAGCCGCGTTGCTTATCCGCGATCCGTCGGTGGGCAGCGCGCCGTAGATGGCCCGGGCGTCGGGGTTGAGACGATCTTCTGGAGCGGCAGCCGTCTTGCGGTCGCGCGCAGTCGAGGTGCCGTGCCGTCTCCCTCAGCGACCCGTAGGCGCCTGCCTTCCCAGACCAGGGGACCGATCTCAACGAGCTCCTGGGCGGCGCGCTCTACCTCACTTCGTTCTGCCCCCTGGAGGAGCTGGCGCCAGTTGCGCGCCTTGCCAGGCTTGATGAGCTCGAGTAGCCGCTGCGCGGTATCGCTGAGAGTCTCCGCTTCGCGCTCGGGCAAGTCACGGTCTATAGCACGTGCGTACAGACCATGCGGTGGATCTACTATCAGGCCGCCCGCGCCGCCCCGCGCCCGAGCAACTCCCGCTCCACCAGCAGCTCCGCCACCTGCACCGCATTGGTGGCCGCGCCCTTGCGCAGGTTGTCGCCCACCACCCACAGGTTCAGACAGCGCTCGTGCGAGGGATCGCGGCGGATGCGCCCCACGAGCACGTCGTCGCGCCCGGCCGCCGCGGTGGCCAGCGGATAGAGACCCTGCCACGGGTCGTCGACCACTACGACTCCGGGAGCCTCGTGCAGCAGGTCGCGGCACGCCTCCGGCGACAGGTCCTCGCGCGTCTGGACGTTGATCGACTCCGAGTGACCGTGGTACACCGGCACCCGCGCGCAGGTGGCCGAGATCGGCAGGTCGGCGGCGCCGAGGATCTTGCGGGTCTCGCCCATCATCTTGCGCTCCTCGGTCGTGTAGTCGTCACCGTCCTTGAACGTCTCGACCTGGGGGATGACGTTGAAGGCGATTTGGTGCGGGTAGACACGGGGTCGAGGGAAATCCTCGCCGAGCGCGTGGGCGCGGGTCTGCGCGGTGAGCTCGTCGACGGCGTCCTTGCCGGTCCCCGAGACCGACTGGTAGGTCGAGATGACCAGCCGCTCGATCCCCGCGGCGTCGAGGATCGGCCGCAGAGCGACGACCATCTGCATGGTCGAGCAGTTGGGGTTGGCGACGATCCCGCGCGCCGCGCCGTCGAGCGCGTTCGGATTGACCTCGGCCACCACGAGCGGCACGTCGTCGTGCATGCGCCAGAACGAGGAGTTGTCGACCACGGTCGCGCCCGCCTCCACGAAGCGCGGGGCCCACGTTTCGCTCGTGGATCCCCCGGCGGAGAACAGGGCGAGGTCGAATCCGTTCAGGGACTCCTCCCGCAGCTCCTCCACCCTCAGCGACGTGCCGTCGCGGAACGGCACCTCCTGTCCCGCCGTCCGCGCCGAGGCAAGGGCAACGACCTCGTCGGCCGGGAAGGAGCGCTCGGCCATGACGTCGAGGATCGTGCGCCCGACGACCCCGGTCGCCCCGACGACGGCGACGCGCATCAGCCCGGAACCACCGGGCGGTGCACGCCGCGCGGATCCTCGGGGCGCACGGCGTCCTCACCCAGGTCGAAGGCGGCGTGCAGCTCGCGCACAGCGCTCGGCACGTCGTCCTCGCGCACGACCACCGAGATCTTGATCGGCGAGGTGGAGATCATCTCGATGTTGATCGCGGCCTCGCCCAGCACCGAGAAGGTCTTGGCGGCGACGCCGGGATAGGAGCGCATCCCGGCCCCCACCAGCGAGACCTTGCCCATGCGCGCGTCGGTGGCCACGTCGGCGATGCCGAGCTCGGCGCGCAGCGGCGCGAGCGCCTCGCCTGCGGCCACGAGGTCGTCGCGAGGGACGGTGAACGACATGTCGGCCTCGCGGCCCTCGGACTCCGGCTCGTTCTGGATGATCATGTCGACGTTGACGCCCGACTCGGCCAGCGCGGTCATGACCCGGCCGGCCACCCCGGGCTCGTCGGGCAACCCGGTCAGGGTCACGCGGGCCTCGTCGGTCGAGTGGGTCACGGCGGTGACGAGCGGTCGCTCCATGGTCTCCTCCTCGGTCAGCACCCAGGTGCCGGGACGGTCCTCGAAGCTCGACCGGCAGTGGATGCGCACCCCGTGGTTGCGCGCATACTCGACCGAGCGTAGCTGGAGCACCCGGGCGCCCGAGGCCGACATCTCGAGCATCTCCTCGAAGGAGACCTGATCGAGCTTGCGGGCGTCGGGAACGATCCGCGGGTCTGCGCTGAACACCCCGGCCACGTCGGTGTAGATCTCGCACACGTCGGCGCCCAGCGCCGCGGCGAGGGCCACCGCGGTGGTGTCGGAGCCGCCGCGACCCAGGGTGGTCACGTCCGCCTCGGTCGACACGCCCGGGACGCCCGCGACGAGGACGATCTTCTCGTCCTCGAGGGCGGCGTGGATGCGCTCGGCGCGGACGTCGAGGATGCGCGCCCGGGTGTGGGACGTGTCGGTGACGATCCCCGCCTGCGAGCCGGTCAGGGAGATCGCCTCGTGGCCGAGGTCGTTGATGACCATGGCCGTGAGCGCGCACGAGATCCGCTCGCCGGTGGAGAGCAGCATGTCCATCTCCCGCGGGTCGGGGCGGGCCGAGACCTCGCGGGCCATGGCCACCAGGTCGTCCGTGGTCTTGCCGCGGGCCGAGAGCACGGCGACCACGCGCGAGCCCGCCTCCTTGGCCTGGACGACCCGTCCGGCGGCCCGGCGCACCCGCTCGGCGTCGGCCACCGAGGTGCCGCCGAACTTCATGACGACGGTGTGAGGCGAGGCCTCAGCCGGGCCCTGCAGAGGTCGATCCGCCATGTGTGCAGAATATCCCTCGTCCGTGAGCGCTCTTCGCCGCCTCCCGCCCCGGCTCGTCGCGACCCTGAGACGCGTGCGCGCGCGGATCGACGCGCTCGATCCGCTCGGCCGCCAACTGCTCGCCCTTGGGTCGATCGTCGCCCTCGTGGTGGCGATCGGGGCGGTGATCACCCTCACGGAGTCGGCAGGCCGGGGATCGACCGAGGAAGAGGCGAGCCGGGACTCCTTCCTCGTAGACCTGATGCCGGTCGCGGAGCAGCTCGGCGAGAGGCGCACGCCCGCGGCGGTCCGGCGCGCAGCGCGGGAGTTGTCGGTCGAGGACAAGGTGGACCAGCTGCTGCTCTTCGGCTTCGAGGGGACCGACGCCGGCGAGCTGGCGGAGCCGGTCGCCCGCGGCGAGGTCGGCGGATTGGTCGTGGCCGACGAGAACTACGACGACGAGGATCAGCTCGAGGAGCTCGTGAAGAGCACCCAGGCCCGCGCGCGCCGCGACGACCGCGTGCCGCCGCTGTTCCTGGTCTCCCAGGAGGGTGGCGAGCTCTCGGCCCTCGGCGACCTCCCACCGGCGTTCGCACCGGCCGACACGGCGTCGATCGAGGAGGCCGCGGTCCAGACGCTCGCCTCGGCCAAGGCGCTGCGCGCGATCGGGATCGACGGCGTCCTCGGCCCGGTGATCGACGTCGGCGCGGCCGACGGCGGACCGCTCGGGGTCCGTCCGTTCTCCGACGACGCGCGGGAGATCGCCCGCTACGCCCGCGCCGTCGTGCCCTCCTACGTGACCAACGGGCTGATCTCCGCGCCGCTGCACTTCCCGGGCCTCGGCGGCACCGCGACCTCGACCGACGAGGCGCCGGCCCAGGTCGGCCTAACCGTCGACCAGCTGCGCCGCGCCGACCTGCTGCCCTTCCGCGCGGCGATCGAGGCGGGGGCGCAGGCCGTCGTCGTCGGCCATGGGCTCTACGGCACCGACGACTTCGCAGTGCCGGCGTCGGCCTCGCGCTACATCCTCACCGACCTCCTGCGCGACGAGCTGGGATTCGAGGGGCTGGCCATCACCGACGACCTCGCAGCCGGAGCCATCACGGTGGTCGGGAGCTCGGCCGACGCGGCCGTGGCCTCGATCGCCGCGGGCGCCGACATGGCCCGGCTCTCCGGCCCGCCGCAGGAGCAGCAGCGGATGCGCGAAGCGCTGATCACCGCCGCGCGCGATGGGCGCATCTCCCGCGAGCGCCTCGACGACGCCGTGCTGCGGGTGCTCGAGGCGAAGCGGGTCGCGGGTCTCCTGCCCGAGACGACATCCGAGCGAGCTGCCGACCCGGGCGCAGGCGCGCGCGCGAGGGCGGCGGCCCGCGAGCGAGCCCGGGCGACGACGGCCCGCCGTGAGACCGCGGCTCGCCGCGAAGCCACGGCTCGTCGCGAGGCCGCCGCGCGTCGCCGCGCCGCGCCGGCGAGCCCCGCGCCGCGGCCGCCTGCGCCCGCCGGCGCCCAACCGCTCGTGCCCGGCGCGGACCGCCGTGAGGGCCGGCCTGAGGGCCCCGGCGGCTCGTTCGGCCCCGACCGGCGCGAGCCCGACATCCCGAACGTCGACGTCCGCGAGGGTCGTCCCCCCGGTCTCGGCGGGTTCAAGCCGCGTCCCCGCCGACGGCGTCCACCCCAGCAGAGCAACCCTCAGTTCTTCACCCCGCAGAGCGGCTCGGGCACCACAACGCAGCCGGCGCCGGGCACCACCATCGTCGTGCCGAGCGGCTAGAGGAGCGTCGGTCCCCGAGGCCCCATCGCCTGTCCGATCTCGGGGAGTGGCGGCCGTGGGCGGGCTACAGCGCCAGCCGCCCGCGCAGCGCCTTGCCGAGCGTGACCTCGTCGGCGTACTCGAGGTCGGCGCCGACGGGCAGCCCGCTCGCGAGCCGGGTGACCGCCACGCCGGGCGCGCGCTCGCGCAGGGCGTCGAGGATGTAGAGGGCGGTCGCCTCGCCCGTGGTGGTCGAGTTCGTAGCCACCACGACCTCGCGCACGCCGTTGCTCGCTGCGCGCTCGACGAGCTCGGCGATGCGCAGGTCCTCGGGGTCGACCCCGTCGATCGGCGAGAGCGCGCCGCCGAGCACGTGGTAGCGACCGGAGAACTCGTGCGTGCGCTCGAGCGGGATCACGTCGCTCGGCTGCTCGACCACGCAGATCAGCTCCGGGTCGCGCCGGGTGTCCTCGCAGATGCGACAGCGCGACTCGACGGCTAGGTTGAAGCAGACCTCGCAGCGGCCGACGGTCTCCTTGACCTCGCGGATGGCGTCGGAGAGCCCGAGCGCCTCGTCGTCGGCGACGCTCAGGAGGTGGAAGGCCAGCCGCTGGGCGGTGCGCTGTCCGATGCCCGGCAGGCGCGCCAGCTCGGTGACGAGGCGGTTGACCGGGGGGGCGAGCACGGGTGCGAACGAGCTTAGTTAACGAGACGGCGTCCTCTGCGCTTCGGCCGGCGGCGCGACCGAACGCTCGAGATCGTCCGCTGACCCGGCGGCGACCGCTCCCTACAGCCCGAGCCCGCCCAGCCCGCCGGCGCCTCCGAGCCCGCCCGTCGCCGCGCCGAGGCGCGACGAGGCCAGCTCCTGAGCCGAGCGCAGCGCCTCGTTGACCGCGGCCAGAACCATGTCCTGGAGGAGCTCGACGTCCTCGGGGTCGACG
>JBBSNG010000061.1:0-11175 GCA_038232755.1 Solirubrobacterales bacterium
CGTACAGCGTCGTGCGTTCAGCCGCCGGGCGCCCCGCCGCGTGAGCCGCCCCGATCAGGTCCTCCGGCTCGAGCCGCACCCCGTGCTGCGAGCCCGCCATGCGGCTGATCGACTCCTCCATCAGCGTCCCCCCGAGATCGTTGACCCCCCAGCGCAGCGCCTCGGTGGCGGCGTCGAGGCCCATCTTCACCCAACTCGCCTGGAGGTTGCCGATCGTCCGCCCGAGCGCGAGGCGGAAGACCGCGGTGTGCTTGAGGTTCTCCTCGCGCGAGATCTCCTCGAGGCCGTGGGTCCGCCCGAGCATGGTGTGGTACGGGATGAACGACAGCGGGACGAACTCAGTGATCCCGCCCGTGCGCTCCTGGAGCTCGCGGATCACCCGCATGTGCTCGGCCAGCTCCCACGGCTCCTCGACGTGGCCGAACATGACCGTCGAGGTCGAGCGCAGCCCCGCGGCGTGCGAGGCCTCGATGATCTCGACCCAGCGCGCGGCAGGGAGCTTGTTGGGCGAGATCCGCTCGCGCACGCCGTCGTGGAGAACCTCGGCCGCGGTCCCCGGCGTCGAGTCGAGTCCGGCTTTGCGGAGCCGCTCGAACACCGCACGCGGCGAGAGCCCCGAGACCGCGCACATGTGGTCGACCTCCATCGCCGAGTAGGCGTGGAGGTGAATCTCCGGCGCGAGCTCCTTGGCGAAGCGCAGCCAGCTCTCGTAGTCGCTCAAGCCCCAGTCGGGGTGGATGCCTGACTGCATGCAGATCTCGCTGGCCCCGAAGCCGACGGCGTCCTCGACGCGGCGCGCGAAGTCCGCCCGCGAGTGCTCGTAGGCGTCGGGCGAGCGCCGCCCCTGCCCGAAGCCGCAGAACGCGCAGCCGACGATGCACACGTTCGAGACGTTGATGTTGCGGTTGACCACGTAGGTGACGAGGTCGCCGGCGAGGTCGGCTCGCAGCTCGTCCGCGGCCTGGCGCAGGTCCTCGACGGCCTCGGGACGGGTCTCGGCGAAGAGGGCGGTCAGCTCGTCCCCGGAGAGCCGACCGCCGTCGCGGCCGCGGGCGATCGCGGCGGGGACGAGGTCGCGGCGGATCGTCCGCTCCGATCGCCGCCCCGAGCCCCGGCGCGGGATGAAGCTCCAGAACCGGGCCTTGACGACATCGAGCACGCCCTGCTCGAGCCAGTCGGAGTCCATGTGCTGCGGGTAGACGCACAACCGCTCGGTGAGCGCGTAGCCACGCGGCGCGAGTTGCTTGCGCATCCGGTGCGGCGAGGGAAACGGGTGCTCGGGCGAGATGTGATCGCCGTTGGCCGACAGGCCGCCTAGGTCGGTCGCGCCCTCGTCGACGAGCGGGAGCCACCAGTCCGAGAGGTTGGGCGGGATCTGCACGCCGACGTCGGGCATGAGCCGGCGCGACTCGCGTACGAGCAGCCGCATGTCGTCGAGGGTGATCTCGCTCGCCCACGGCGGCAGCGCCTGCTCCGCCGCCGCACCGTCGCTCTGGCCGCGCTGGGCGGCGTCGGCGATCTCTGCCGGCTCGGCGCCGTAGTAGCGCGGGTGCGGCACGAAGTTCTGAAGGATGACCTCCTGAAGGTGGCCGTGCTCGGCGTGGACGGCGGCGAGGGCCTCGAGCGAGGCGATCCGCTCATCCACGGTCTCCCCGATCCCGACGAGGATGCCGCTCGTGAAGGGAACCCTCAGCTCTCCGGCGGCGCGGATGGTGGCCAGCCGCCGCTCCGGGTGCTTGGTCGGCGAGCCGGCGTGGACGGTCTCCATCAGGCGCTCGGAGATCGACTCGAGCATGAGGCCCTGCGAGGCCGTGACCTCGCGCAGCCGCGCGAGCTCCTCGCGGGAGACGACACCGAGGTTGGTGTGCGGCAGCATGCCTCGCGCGAGCGCGCGCTCGCAGGCCCACGCGGCGTACTCCACGAAGCTGGCGTGGCCATACTCGCCGAGGCGCCGCGCGACCTCCGGGTTGACCTCGGGCTTCTCGCCGGTGAGCACCAGCAGCTCCTTGGCTCCGCGGCGGGCGGCCTCGTCGAGCAAGCGCTCTACCTCGTCCGGCGCGTAGAGGTGCGCCTGGTGGGTGGCGAAGGCGCAGTACTTGCAGTAGCAGCGGCAGGTGCGCGAGAGCGACAGCGTGAAGTTGCGCGAGAAGGTGACGCGGCGCATCGGGAAGTGAGTCTAGGCCCGCCTTGGGGGGCCGGACTGTACCGCGCCGGCCCACACGGTCCAGTGGCTGCGCCCGCGGGCGCAGCCTCTAGAAGATCGGCGACTCCACGTACGCACCGAACACATCCTGGAGCGCCAGCACTATCTCCCCCTCTGAGGCGTGGGCCCGCGCGCACTCGATCAGGGGCGCCATCAGGTTGCGATCACCCGCCGCGGCCTCGCGCAGGTCCGCGAGTGTGCGCTCGACCTCCTCGCCCGTGCGCCGCGCGCGCACACCCTCGAGGCGATGGATCTGCTTGCGCTCGAGGGCGGGATCGATGCGCAGCAGGTCGGTCTGCTCGGCGCCCTCGTCGCGCCACCGGTTGACCCCGACGACGATCCGCTCGCCCGAGTCCACCTCGGCCTGGAACTGGTACGCCGCGTCGGCGATCTCGCGCTGTGGGAAGTCCTGCTTGACCGCCTCGACCATCCCGCCGAGCTCGTCGATCTTGCCGAAGTACTCGTAGGCGGCCTCCTCCATGCGATCGGTCAGCGCTTCAACGAAGTACGAGCCCCCGAGCGGGTCGATCGTGTTCGTCACCCCGATCTCGTGCGAGACGATCTGCTGGGTGCGTACGGCGATCTTGACCGCCTCCTCGGTGGGCAGGGCCAACGCCTCGTCGTAGGAGTTGGTGTGCAGCGACTGGGTGCCCCCGAGCACGGCGGCCAGTGCCTCGGTGGTGGTGCGGATGACGTTGTTGAGCGGTTGCTGGGCGGTCAGCGAGACGCCGGCCGTCTGGACGTGCGTGCGCATCAGCCACGAGCGCTCGTTCTTGGCCCCGTAGGTCTCGCGCAGCTCGCGGGCCCAGATCCGCCGCGCGGCGCGCAGCTTCGCGATCTCCTCGAAGAAGTCGAGGTGTGAGTTGAAGAAGAAGCTGAGCCTCGGCGCGAAGTCGTCGACGTCGAGGCCGCGCTCGATCGCCCACTCGACGTAGGTCAGACCGTCCTTGAGCGTGAAGGCGAGCTCCTGGTGCGCCGTCGAGCCGGCCTCGCGGATGTGGTAGCCCGAGATCGAGACCGGATGCCAGCGCGGCATGCTCCGGGTGCAGTACTCGATCATGTCGGTGACCAGGCGCATGGCCGGGTCGACCGGGAAGGCCCACTCCTTCTGGGCGATGTACTCCTTGAGGATGTCGGTCTGGATCGTCCCGGCCAGGTGCTCGGGCTCGATCCCCTGCCTCTCGGCGGCGACGACGTAGAAGGCGAGCATGATCGCGGCGGGCGCGTTGATGGTCATTGAGGTCGAGACCTCGCCCATGTCGATCCCGGAGAAGAGGGTCTCCATGTCGTCGAGGGTGTCGATGGCCACGCCCTCGCGCCCGACCTCGCCGAGCGAGCGCGGGCTGTCGGAGTCGTGGCCCATCAGGCTCGGCATGTCAAAGGCGGTGGAGAGGCCGGTCTGGCCGTGGTCGAGCAGGTAGCGGAAGCGCTCGTTGGTCTCCTCGGCGGTGCCGAAGCCCGCGAACTGGCGGATCGTCCACAGCCGGCCGCGGTACATCGACGGGTAGACGCCACGCGTGAACGGATATTCGCCGGGGAGGCCGATCCGCTCGGTCTCGGCGTCCTCCGGCAGGTCCGCCGGCGTGTAGAGCGGCGCGATCGGCTCGCCGGACACCGTGGTGAACAGGGCCTCGCGCTCGGGCGTGGCGGCGTAGCGCTCGCGGTACCAACGCTCGGCGTCGGTGATCGGTTGGTCGGTGGCGGTCATGCCTGGTGGTGCGACGGTGGTCCGGGCGAACGAGCACGTCGACCGAGGCGCCGGATCGCCCGGTAGCTTACGCGCCTTCGCGCCGTCGACCTCCACGAGGCCATGGACGTCACCGCCCACATCACCGGAACGATCTGGAAGATCAACGTCGAGATCGGCGACGCGGTCGACGAGGGCGACGAGGTGCTCATCCTCGAGTCGAGGAAGATGGAGATGCCGCTCGAGGCGGAGTCGGGGGGCACGGTCGACGAGATCAGGTGCGCGGAGGGCGACTCGGTCAGCGAGGGCGACACCCTCCTCGTGCTCACGGGCGACTGAACCCGCCGCGGGTCCACGCACCGCCGCGTCCCGAGGGCAGGTCCGAGCCGAGCGACGCTGCCCTAGCCTCCGCGCGCATGATCCGTGCCCTCCTGGCGGTAGCGCTCGCGCTCACGGCGGTCGCCTGCGGCGAGCGAGACGACCGCGCAGAGCGCGAACCCCGCCGCGCGCGCGCGGTGACCGTCGCGCTCGACTTCGTCCCGAACCCGGTCCACGCGGGGATCTACTCCGCCGTAGCCGAGCGCGCCGACCGCGCCCGTGGAGTCGTGCTCCGGGTGCGCGCGCCGTCGGCGACCACCGACTCGCTCAAGCTCCTGACCTCGCGGCGCGCCGACCTCGCCGTGGTCGACATCCAGGACCTCGGCCTCGCCCGTGAGCGAGGCGAGGACCTCGTCGGGGTCGGGGCGCTCGTCCAGCGTCCTCTCGCCGCCATCATCGCTCGCCCCCCGGTGCGCCGACCGCGCGACCTCGAGGGCCGGCGCGTCGGCGTAACCGGCCTTCCCTCCGACGACGCCGTGGTCCGCGCGATCGTCGAAGCCGACGGCGGCGACCCGCTCCGGGTGCGGTCCACCACAATCGGCTTCTCGGCCGTCCCCGCGCTGGTCAGCCGCCGAGTCGCGGGCGCCACCGCCTTCTGGAACGCCGAGGGCGTCGCGCTGCGTGAGCGCGGCGTCGCGACTCGGGAGTTCCGGGTCGGCGATTTCGCGGCGCCGCGCTACCCGGAGCTCGTGCTCGTGGCGCGTCGCGAGACTCTTCGGCGGGAGCGCGCACGCGTTGCCGCCGCCGTGGGAGCCGTTCGCGCCGGCACGGAGTCGGCGCTGCGCGATCCGCGCCCGGCCCTCGCCGCGATCGCGAGGGCCTCAGGCGGCGATCGTGCGCTCGAGCGCGCCCAGTTCGACGCCGTCAGCCCGGCCCTCTCGCCGCCCCTGCGCCTGGACCGGGACTCCCTCGACGGCTGGGCCGACTTCGCCACGCGGTTCGGGATCCTGCGATCGCGGCCCGACGTGAGCCGGGCGTTCGACTTCCAGCTCGCGAACGAACGCTGAGGCGGCGCACCGTGCCGGCGCGCCGCCGCGAGACGGAGGGCATTCGGTCCCCTGACTGAGCTCGCGCTTCGGCCCGCCGATTCAGCCCTCCGTCGCCGTTCCCGCCAGCCGGTCCACCAGCGCCCCCATCTCCCGCGCCATGCGCGAGCGCGGCACGACCAGATCGAATCCCGCCGCCTCCGCCCGCGCGCGCGTGTCCTGGTCGACGTGCGGATAGAAGCCGAGCGTGGCGATCCCGTCCAGCTCACCGTCGGCGCGCATCGACGCGACGAGGGTGGCGCCGTCGAGATCCTCCGCTCCGAGGTCGACGACGAGCACCCGGGCACCCGCGGCTCTTGCGCTCGGCTCGTCGTCGTAGCGGGTGACCTCGTGCCCCGCGGCCCGCAGCCCGCCCTCGAGCTTCGAGCCGAACAGCAGGTCCGGGCACAGCACGGCGACCCGAGCCACGACCTGCCCCTACTGGGCGCGGCGCTTGTAGAACTCCTGGCGCACCGACTCGGGCCGACCCCAGGTCTCCATGACCTCGACGCGCCCCGAGCGCGCCTGGCGCACGGCGAGCTCGCCGTCGAGCCCGAGCGTGTCCATGACCGCGAGCGTGCCGTGCACGGTCTCGGCCGCGGCGGCGTGACCGAACTCGTTGGCCACGCGCAGGCGCCAGTGCCAGTCGTGCTTCGAGTACGGCTGCGGGTTGACCTGGACGATGATCGTCGCCGCCTCGACGTAGCGCTCCTCGTCGAAGATGCGCAGGTCGAGCTCGAGCTGCGTCCAGTCGGGCGGCAGCGCGTCGACGATGCGCTGGAAGTCGGGAGCGAGGGCCACGGCCGAGACCTTATCCGGGCGCCGAAGTGAACCGGCGGCAGGACAGCGAACGAATGCTCCAATGTCAGGAACCCCGACCAGAAGGAGACGCGAGATTCCCATGCGGAAGCGCATCTACTCGTTGATCGCCCTCGCGGCGATCGCCTCGCTCGCGGTGTCCGCCACGGCGATGGCATCGCACAAGGACAAGCAGCGCGGCAACAGCACGCAAACCTACACGGCGGCCCTGTCGCCCATCACGACCAACGACGAGGACGCGCAGGGCACGGCTCAGCTCACCCTCAAGGGCAACCGGCTCACCGTCCGCATCCAGGCCAGCGGCCTCGAGCCCAACGAGCAGCACCCGCAGCACATCCACGGCTTCGACGGCGGTCAGGGCAAGAAGCGCAACGCCAGCTGCCCGACCGAGGCCCAGGACGACAACAACGACGGGCTCGTCAGCATCAGCGAGGGTCAGGACACCTACGGGCCGGTCCTGCTCCCGCTGCAGCCCTTCCCGACGGCGAACGCCGCCGGCGAGATCGACTTCACCAACACCTACAAGGTCAAGCGGGGTCAGCTGACCCCGCTCCAGAACCGCGAGATCGTCCTGCACGGCAAGGACGTCGACGGCGAGTACTGGCCGGGCCTGCCGGTCTCCTGCGGGCAGATCGAGCGCACCGGCTAGCGAACAGCGGTGCAGCCGAGCGCTGCGCCGAGCGGACGCACCGAGAGGCTCGGCCACGACGGTCGGGCCTCTCGTCGTTCGGGCTCGCCGCGCTCCTACAATCGGGACATGACCGTCGCCACCGAGTACGAGCTGGTCACCGAGCGCGTCGGCCTCGTCGACCGCGCCGCCCGCGGCAAGCTGCTGCTCACCGGCGGCGAGGCGGCCGAGTTCCTCCAGGGCCAGGTCTCCAACGACGTCGAGGCGCTCGCACCCGGCGAGGGCTGCTACGCAGCCTTCCTGACTCACAAGGGCAAGATGCGCGGCGACATGCGCATCCTCCGCGGCGAGGACTGGCTCTGGATCGACACCGAGCCCGGGACGCTTTCTGCGCTCGCCCGCACGGTTCAGATGTACTCGATCGGGCGCGACGTCAGCCACCGCGACGTCACGTCGGAGCGGGCGATCCTCTCGCTCGTCGGCCCCACCGCCCGCGGCGCCCTCGAGACCGAGCCGCCGCCCGTCGAGCACGGCCACGTCGAGGGCGAGCACGGCCTCTACGTGGCCACCGACCTCGGCGCCGACGTGATCTGCACCGCCGCCGACGCCAACCGGGTCCGCGCCGCGCTCGGCCTCGGCGAGGTCTCGGAGGAGAGTGCGGAGTGTCGGCGCGTCGAATCGGGCCGTCCCCGCCACGGGCGCGACACCGACGCCGAGACCATCCCCCAGGAGGCCGGGCTCAACGAGCGCGCGGTCAGCTTCACGAAGGGGTGTTACGTCGGCCAGGAGACCGTCGCCCGTCTTCACTACAGGGGCAGGCCCAACCGTCACCTGCGCGGCCTGCGTCTGAGCGAGTCGGCCGCCCACGGCGATCCGGTCGTCCGCGGCGACCGCCTCGTGGGCAACATCGGGTCCGCCTGCGTATCACCACGGCATGGGCCGATCGCGCTCGCCCTCCTGCGCCGCGAGGTCTCGCCGGGCGACACCGTCGTCGTCGGTGGCGACGGCGCCCCGGCCGAGATCATCGAGCTCCCCTTCGGGCCGCGCTGACCACGCCGCTACGGCCATCGACAGACGCCCGGCCGAAGCGGTTTACTTGAAGCCTCCCCCTACCGCCTGCCCGCCACCGTGCCCCCTCCTCCCACCGATACCCGCGCCGCTGGCCGGCGTGCCGCCGACCGCACGCTCGCGCGTCCCCGCGGGCACCTGAGCGCCGAGGGTCCGCTGCTCGGCGGCCCGCCGATGGCCGAGGCTGGGGCCGGGGCCGAAGAGGCTCGCCCGCGTGCCGCCGCGTACGACCCGCGCGCCGACGTGCTCGCCTTTCCCACCGCTTCCACCGGCGGTCACGCGATCGCCGGGCGCTCGACGCCCGCGCCCGACCACCGCGCGCTGCGGGAGCTGATCCCCGCTCCCGATGCCGGGCGTGAGCTCGACGACTGGGGCCGCTCCGAGCACACCTTCGAGCTGCTCGAGCCGCTGCTCAACTTCTACTACCGCTACTGGTTCCGCGTCGAGCAGGAGGGCGTCGAGAACGTTCCCTCCGAAGGGGGAGCGCTGCTCGTGGCGAATCACTCGGGGGCGCTGCCACCCGACGCGCCGATGATCATGCAGGCCATCCGCAACGAGCACCTCGCACCCCGCCCGCTCTACATGCTCGGCGAGCACTGGTTCAAGGGCTACCCGGGCGTGAGCATGCTGACCAACAAGATCGGGCTCGTGCCCGCGCATCCCGCCAACGCCCAGCGGCTGCTCGGCGACGAGGGGCGGCTCGCGCTCGTCTTCCCCGAGGGGGCGAAGGGATCCGGGAAGCTCTACTGGCAGCGTTACCGCCTGCGTCGCTTCGGACGCGGCGGCTTCGTCAGGACCGCAATGCGGGCGCAGGTGCCGATCGTGCCGATCGCCGTGGTCGGGGCCGAGGAGGCGATGCCGATCTTCGCCCACCTGCGCCTGCTCCAGAAGCTCAGCGGCCTGATCTACTTCCCGGTCAACCACGCCTTCCCCCACTTCGGGCTCGCCGCCGCCGCGATGTACCTCCCGGCGAAGTTCAAGCTGCGCTTCCTCGAGCCGATCTCCCTCGATCGCTACTCGCCCGAGGACGCCGAGGACCTGGAGCTCGTGCAGTCGCTCTCGGAGACCGTCCGGGGCCGCATCCAGCGCGAGCTCGATCGCCTCCTCGCCGCCCGTACGTCCGTCTGGTTCGGGTAGGGTGCGCGCCGGGGAATGAGGAGGGCTGAGGAGATGCGGGGGTATCGGGGCGCGGCACTGGTCGCGGGCATCGCTGTGCTCTCCGCCCTCTCGGGCTGCGGCCAGAAGGACTTCGTGCGCGAGCCACCCCGTCCGCCGCTGCCGATCCAGCTCACCGGGGTGATCACCTCGACCGGGGTGACGATCTCGCCGGACCGCATCGGCGGCGGGCCGGTGGTGATCATCATCTCCAACCAGGACGAGGTATCGCACACGGTGATCCTCGAGGGCGAGCAGGCCCGCGAGCAGGTCGGCCCGGTCAATCCGGACGACGCCGCGACCATCACCACCGACCTGACCCAGGGCCGGTACACGATCCGCGCCGGCTCGGAGCGGGCCTCCGCGCCGAGCGAGCGGCTCGACCCGGCCACGCTCGTGGTCGGACAGCGCCGGCCCACCGGCGAGGACGACCTCCTGCGGCCGTAGGTCCGCTCGGCGCCTCGGATGCGCTCGGATGCGCCAGCGGAGGCCGAACCCGCGGGCGATACCATCCCGCGCCCCGGCGAACCGTGGAGGATGAGGACAGACGCATGGCCCAAGCCGACCTGACCGATGTGACCGAGGTGAGCACCGACCCCGGCACGCTGCCCGAGACCATGTCCGCGTGGGTGATCCGCCAGGAGCGCGAGGGCGAGCCGATCGACGCCTTCCAGCTCGAGGAGATCGAGGTGCCGCGACCCGGCGCCTTCGAGGTGATCGTGCGAGTGATGGCTGCGGGCGTCAACTTCAACAACGTCTGGGCCGCCCTCGGCCAGCCGGTGTCGGTCTTCCGCTCGCACCCCGAGGAGGACCACCACATCGGCGGGTCCGATGCCTCGGGCGTGGTCTGGGCGTGCGGCGAGGGCGTCACCAAGTGGCAGCCCGGTGACGAGGTCGTCATCCACTGCAATCAGGCCTCCTACGAGGACGTCGAGGTCCACGGCCTCGATCCCCTGGCCGCGCCGTCGCAGAAGATCTGGGGCTACGAGACCTCGTGGGGCTCGTTCGCCCAGTTCACCAAGGTCCAGGCCCAGCAGCTCATCTCGAAGCCCGACAACCTGACCTGGGAGGAGGCGGCCTCCTACGGGCTGACCTACTTCACCGCCTACCGCATGCTCATCGACCAGTGTCAGCTCCAGGCCGGCCACCGCGTGCTCATCTGGGGCGCCGCCGGCGGGCTCGGCGTGTTCGCCACCCAGCTCTGCGCCGGCGCCGGGGCCAAGGCGGTCGGCGTCGTCTCCTCAACGGGAAAGGCCGACCTGGTCAAGCAGCTCGGCGCGGTCGGAACGATCGACCGCAACGACTTCAAGGGGATGATGCGCCAGGGCGGCGAGTCGGCCGAGGAGGAGAAGGCTCGCTTCAAGGAGTCGCGGCGCTTCTCCAAGGCGGTGGCCGAGATCCTCGGCGGGCCCCCCGACATCGTCTTCGAGCACGTCGGCCAGGCCACCTTCCCGACCTCGGTGCTGACCGTCAAGCCGTTCGGCAAGGTCGTCATCTGCGGCGCCACCTCGGGCTTCAACCTCGACTTCGACGTGCGCTACCTGTGGATGCGTCAGAAGCAGATCATCGGGTCGCACTTCGCCAACGCGTGGGAGGCCACCAAGGCCAACGAGCTGATCGAGCAGGGGCTGGTCCGGCCGGTGCTGTGGCGGACGATGGGCTTCGAGGGCGTGGGCGAGGCCCACCAGCTCATGCGCGAGAACAAGCACCTCGGCAAGATCTCGATCCTCGTCGGCGCGGAGTCCGAGGGGCTCGGGCGCAGCGCCGAGGGGCCAGGCGCGATCCGGGCGGAGGTCGGTGGCTGATGCCGGCTTCGGACCAGCTCGGAACACAACTCGTCGCGGTGCGCTGGGTGGCCAACCCCTGGCGCGGCGACGCGTTCGAGGCGCTCTGGGGAGAGGTCGCCGAGGCGGCGCTCGACTACGGAGCCACGGCCTACGCCTTCTTCCGCTCCAAGGAGGACCAGTCGGTGTTCATCCAGCTCGCCTTCGGTCTCGAGTCCAAGCTCGACTGGGAGCGCTACTGGCTGTCCGACGAGGTCTCGGACGCCCGTACTCGGGCGATCGGCCTGTTCCAGGTGCCGGTCATCCCGGAGTGGCAGCGACTCGTCGGCTTCGATTCGCGCGCGCTTACGCTCCGCGAGAGCTGAGGCTGCCGCAAGGCCCTTTGCCCGGGTCTCTACCGCAGCCGATCGATCATCGCGAGCAGGGCC
>JBBSNG010000062.1:0-11067 GCA_038232755.1 Solirubrobacterales bacterium
CGGGATCGCGGACCCGTGCGAAAGCCTCGTGAAAGCGTGAACGGCAAAGGCAAGCCGCCGGACCGCTATGGCCGCGGCCAGCATCCGAACAGCAGGGCGCAGCTAAAGCCCGGCGCCGGCCAGTGGAAGGCCGGCCAGCCGAGCCCGCGCTTGCGCCACGGTTTGCGGTCAGGCGAGGACGCCTCCCCGGAGTGGCGCCGCTTGATCCTCGCGCCCGCCGCAGACGAGATCGTGGAGGCGCTGGCCGACGCCGTACCGCTCAAGGGTCCAGACGGACGCTGCCTCCGGCAGTTCAGGCCGGCGGTCGAGGCCGCGGCGCTTCTCTCGATCCAGGTCCGCCGTTGCGTCGCCTACCTGAGCACCCAGGGGGACACCGACGAGCGTGGCCGTCTGCGGCCGGAGGTCGAGCAGCTTGACCGCGCGACGGCGCGCTACCTCAGCGCGCTGCGAGAGCTAGGCGCCACGCCGACCTCGTACGCGAAGCTCGGCTTCGACGCGGTGAGAACGGAGCGCGAGCGCGAGGACCTGGCCCTGCGCTGGGCGGCCGAGAGCGCGGCGGAGGACATTGAGCGATGACCGATCCTCGTACCTCGCCCGCAGCGTTCGCCGCCTGGGCGGGCCGACCGCTCACAGCGGTCCAGACCCGCGCGCTCTCGCTCGAGACCCGCACGACGGTCGTGCTCGCGCCGCGCCAGACGGGGAAGACCCGGTCCCTCGCGGTGCTCGTGGCGTGGTGGGCCGCGCGTCGGGCGAGCCAGATCGTGCTCATCGTCGCCGCCATCGAGGACAGTGCACGGCGCGACCTGCGCGAAGTCGGCGCCCTGCTGGCCGACAGCGATCTGGCGCGCTCCGTGCTCGATGAGCAGGCCGGGCTCATCCGGCTCTCGAACGGGAGCGAGATCAGGTCGGTGAGTGCTTCCGAGCGCGCGGTCAGAGGGTGGTCGGTGGACCTGCTCGTGATCGATGAGGCGTCCTTGGTCAGCGACGACGTGGCGCTCTCAGCGGCCCTGCCCACCGTGGCCGCACGGCCGGACGCCCGTGTGGTGATGGCCTCCTCGCCGTGGTCCGAGTCCGGGTTCTTCTACGACCACGTGGCCGCCGGGGATAGCGAGCACGTCCGGGTCCACAGGTGGAGCCTGAACGACGCGCCCTGGGTCTCGAAGGAGAGCATCGAGGCCGCCCGCCAGTCGATGCCCAGCGGGCGATTCGCCGCCGAGTACGAGGCCCGCTGGGCGTCCTCCCTCGATGCGCTGTTCTCCCGGCAGGTCCTCGAACGCTCCTCGGCCGACCTCGCCCTTCCGAGCTTCCGCGACCTTCGAGGCCCGGCGCAGGTGCTCGCCGGCATCGACCACGGCGCGGTCTCGGACCGCTCCGCCGTCGCCTGGATCGCCCGGGCCCCGGTCGCGTGCCTGAACCCCGACGCGGACCCCGAGCGCCCCGTGTACGTCGCTCGCGCGGAGGCGTGGCCGCCGGGGACGCCCCTCTCGGACACGGTGAGCGACGTGATCCGCTCGCCCGCGCACTTCGCGACGGTCGCGTCCGAGACCAACGGGATCGGGCACGGTCCGACGCAGGAGTTGTGGCGGCGCCTCCGCGAGCGTCCGTGGGAGGCGGGCGGCGGCGTCCGTCGGCAGGCCATCGTCGTGAACGACGTGGGCACCGACCCGTTTCGGGCACCGACGCGACCGCGGGCTGCCCTGCGCCCCGCCGGGTTCGTCACGACGAAGGTCGAAGTGGCGACGACCGCCCAGAAGAAGGCGCTCGTCTACGAGCGGCTGCGCTGGCTCATGGACCGTGGCCAACTCGTGATCGAGCGCGGCTCCGACCTCATGCGCGAGCTGGCGGCGCTGCGGCTCGAGCTGAGCCCCGGCGGCACCGAGAAGATCGAGGCCGCCCGCGGACACGACGATCTCGCGGACTCGCTCTACCTCGCCGCGCTCCCCTGGAAGGACGGCTCGCGCCTGCGCTGCCACCTGGCCGACCTCGCCGACCGCCGACGCCCCGAGGCGCCCGCGCCCGACCTGGACGAGCCGGTCGTTGAGACGGGCGGCGGCTTGCGCCTTCACCGCCGGCCGGCGTTGCAGAGCATGGCCGGCCCCGAGGTGACCTTGCCCGAGGGCGCCCGCCCGCGCGGGCCGCGTCCGTCTCCTCGACTCCTCGACGCGCAGAGGCGCGTGGCCGAGGCCCTGCAACAGACCCCGACAGGAAGGTGATCACGATGGCCAGAGATGCCCTCGAAGAAGGCCCGGACGGGACGTTCCCCAACTGGCCGCGGCGACCAGACGGCACGCCCGATCCGGCGCGGATGCCGACCGGCTCGCACAAGCAGAAGACCAAGACCGGCGAAGTCGTCGTGGTCGACGTAACGCCGCGAAAGCCTGACGGCACGCCGATCAATCCACCAACAATCCCACCAGGAGGAACCCCGTGAACGACCCGTCCCTGCCCATCGAGCTACCGCCGAGCGAGCACGCGCACGGCTGTCCTGATCCGCCCGGGCGCACCGAGAGCTACGAGCTCACGCGCTCCGACGGCCAGATCGTCGTCGTCACCCGCTGCGTTACGTGCGGCGGGCAGTCCATCGCCCCCAAGGAGGAGACCACCAATGCCTGATCTCGACCAAAGAATCCGCGAGATGGAGCGCGACCTGGCTGAACTGCGCGGCCAGCGGCCCCGACCGTTGACGCTCGCAGAGATTCGACGGATGTCGAAAGAGGAAGTCGACGCCGAATGGGAGCGCGTGAAGTCGTCGCTCGCGGCCGAGCCCCGCGAGGAGAAGATCAGCCACGCTTCCGCCCGCGAGAACCTCCGGCGTGGCTTCGAGGAATCGGACCCCAAGGCGCGCCGCGAGGAGCGTCAGGCGAACCGAGGCGCGCGCAGCGGCCTGGAAGGAGGCGACGATGGAGGCGACTGAGCAGCTACAGAAGCGCGAGGAGAAGGTCTGGCGCGCGAAGGGCCGCGAGGACGCCGTGCTCACCCAACGCTCGCGCGCGGCCCGGGCGGTCACGGCGGCGGAGGCTTCGCTCGAGATGTTCAACGAGTCGCTCGGGGCCGGCGAGCCCGAGGATCCCGCCGAGGAGCAACGGCTGCTCGAGGAGCTACGGGACGCTCGCGAGCGAGCGGAGCCCTCGGCGTGGACCGCCCGGGTGGCCGGCGCGCAGCGCGCCCGTGAGCAGGCCGAGCAGGAGCGCGACGACTGGGCGAGGGCGAACTTCGCGGAGATCGCCGCCGAGGAGGCCCCCAAGGATCCGCCGGTCGCGGAGCGGCTGCAAGCCGCGTGGGCCGAGCTTCAGCAGGCCGAGCGCGCCTACGCCGAGCGCACGCGGGTCTGGACGAAGCTCGCGCCGTTCGGTGACTTCGACGTGCAGATGGACTGTCCGCGACTGCCGACCGCGGGCGACGCCGACACCGTGCGCTCGAACTTCGCCCGCGGGATCGAGCCGCCGACGCCGCGGCCTCTCCGGCAGGCGTCCGAGGAGCAGGCGGCGTGACGACGTTCGGGAAGGGCCGCGAGCCCGGCGCGGACAAGCGCGCTCGCGCGCAACAGAAGCGGCCACCGAAGGGCGCTCCCCCAGTGGACCTCGCCGCTCACCAGGCCGAGCTACGGCGCCGCTTCTACGAGCAGGACCGCGAGCGCCGTGGACGCTGACGCGACGGACTCGGGGCGGCCACGTTCGCCATGGGGCGCGGCCGCCCCGAGTCCGCCGCGGGCGTGCCTGTGGTGCGGGGCGGCGCTCACCCGGCGTCGCCGGCAGGCCCGTTTCTGTGGCGCCTCCTGCCGCCGAGAGCACAACCGCGTCGCCCGGCTTCTGAGCGGTCAGCGCGACGGAAGGTACGCGAACCCCGCCGCCTACGACGGGCGGGCTAGGAAGCGTGCACAACGGCCCCCGGAACCCGTAAGCTCCCCAGCGACAACAGAAACGGCCGGGCGGCGCGCAAACGCCCCCGGCCCGGACACGGAGGAGTAACTCCATGTCGGAACGAAAGCCTAGTCGCCTGCCCACGGGCATCTACCGGCGCCACCGCCGCGCCTGCGAGGGCGGGCGCTGCGAGTGCCCCTACCTGGCGACGGTCTACAGCGCGCGCGAGCGGAAGCTGATCCGCTCGCAGTTCCCGACTCTCGCCGCCGCGAAGCGTTGGCGCCGCGACGCGCAGACGGCGGTCGAGGACGGCACCATGCGCGCGCCGACCGCGACGACGGTCCGGCAGGCGGCCGAAGCGTGGTTGCGAGGAGCCGAGAGCGGCGCCGTGCTCACCAGGGCGGAGGAGCCGTACAAGCCCTCCGCGCTCCGCGGCTACCGGCGGTCGCTCGAGCTCCGCGTCCTGCCGGAGTTCGGCGACAGGCGTCTGAGCGATCTCCGGCAGGGCGAAGTCCAAGCCTACGTGCGGAAGCTCCGCGAGCAGGGAATGGGCCCCTCGACGGTGCGGAACACGCTCATCCCGATGCAGGCGATCTGCCGGGACGCGCTCGACCGCGGCGAGATCGCGGTGAGCCCAACGACCAAGCTCAAGCTGCAGAAGGCGCGCGGCAAGCGCGACCGGATCGCGGCCCCTGAGGAGGCCGCGGCGCTGCTGGCCGCTCTGCCCCAAGAGGACCGCGCGCTCTGGGCGACGGCGATGTACGCCGGCCTGCGCCGCGGGGAGCTGCTCGCGCTCGACTGCCAGGGCATCGACCTCGAGAAGGGCGTCCTGCGGGTCGAGCGGTCCTGGGACGTTCAGGCGGGCCTCGTGGACCCGAAGTCGGAGGCGGGCACGCGCACGGTGCCCGTCGTGCGGCAGCTCGGGGCCCTCCTCCGCGAGCACCGGCTCAGGCAAGGGCGCCCCGAGAGCGGCTTCGTGTTCCCCGGCAAGAGGCCGGACCGGCCATTCAACACCCGCTCGGTGGACCGGCGCGCGCAAGCGGCGTGGTCGGCGGCCGGGCTCACCCGGATCACTCTGCACGAGTGCCGGCACACCTTCGCGTCGATGATGATCGCGGCCGGCGTGAACGCCAAGGCGCTGTCGAGCTACATGGGCCACAGCTCCATCCAGATCACCTACGACCGGTACGGTCACCTGATGCCCGGGAACGAAGCCGAGGCCGCTGGCCTGCTCGACGCCTACCTCGAGCGGTCCGGCGCGAGATGAACGCGATCAGGCTGCCCAACGGGAACCTCAACGTGCCGGCGACCGCCGAGGCGCCCGGCACGATCGGCGACGGGCGCCAGGTGATCGGCCCCGAGCATCCGGACTTCGAGCGTTGGGCGCCGTTCGCTCGGGACGCCGAGCCCGGAGAAGGCGGTCGTGTGAAAGTCCACGTGAAAGTCGGGGGCGGATTCAGGCGGTCTTGAGCGGTCTTGAGCGGATGAGCGGCACGTCGGGCGAACGGCCGGAATCCCGCATCAGGAGCGGGATTCCGCTCTGTAGAGCCAGCGGGGCACCCAGGACTCGAACCTGGAATCGCCGGTTTTGGAGACCGGTGCCTTAGCCAGTTTGGCCAGTGCCCCTCGCGAGCGATTCTAGGGGAGGCCTGCGCCCCTAGAATGGTCGCTTCCCGCGGATGTGGCGGAACTGGCAGACGCGCCGCGCTTAGGACGCGGTGGGCATCGTCCCTTGGGGGTTCGAGTCCCTCCATCCGCACCTCGCGCGGAGGCGCCGGCGTCCCCGCCGGTCGGCGCCTCGCACGACTCCACCCTCTCGGTGCGGCAAGTCGCTCGCCGTCGGCGTATCATGCGCTTTCCGTGGAGGCCTCGACGTCGAACACCGTGATGGTCAATCCGAATCGGCACCGCGCCGAGTCGAAGGCCACGCGGGTAGCGGTGATCCTGCTGCTGGTCGTGAGCGCGCTGCTCACCGCGGTGATCGGCGTCGGTGGCTCCGCGGTCCTCGCCCCGAGTCTGCAGTTCTTCACCTTCGCCGGGATCATCCTCTTCCTGGTCATGGCCTTCTACGTCTTCAAGTGGAGCCGCGGAGTGCTGGCCATGTCGGCCGCGCTGGCGGTCCTCCTCGCGGTCCTGTCGATCGTCGCTTCCCTCGGCTGGTTCTCGCGGGATCAGGACGGATTCAAGGAGCCGCTGATCCCCGCCGGGGTCCTCGGCCTCGTCTGCATAGTGCTCGTCCCCGTCCTGCTTCTGCTCGTCGCCTTCGCCATGCGCGGCTTCAACCAGGCCTGGAACATCGAGGTCGCCGTGCCTGAGGAGGAGGGCAGCGAGAACCTCGCGAGCAAGTTCGACGAGAGCGGCCGGCGCATCCAACACCAGGACGACGACGAGGGCTAGCCTTCTCGACGCACCCGCCCGGGTGGCGGAATAGGCAGACGCTGGGCACTCAAAATGCTCTGCTCGAAAGGGCGTGCGGGTTCGAGTCCCGCCCCGGGCACTCGGGGTGGCGCCGCCGGTCTCGGCTGCGCCCCCGCCCTCCACCGGTCATACACTGCCGCCCGTGCCCAGCCGCATCGTCCTCTTCGGCGCCACCGGCTACACCGGGCGGCTGACGGCCGAGGCCCTCGTCGCCCGCGGCGCTCGCCCCGTCCTCGCCGGGCGCAGCGCCGAGAAGCTCGAGTCGCTCGCCGCTGAGCTCGATCCCTCGCTCGAGCTCGCCGTCGCCGACACGGGTCGACCGGAGACCATCTCCTCGCTGCTCGAGCGCGGCGACGTGCTGGTGAGCACCGTCGGCCCGTTCGCCCGCTTCGGCCATGCCGCCCTCCAGGCCGCGATCGGCGCGCGCGCAAGCTACCTGGACTCGACCGGCGAGCCCGCCTTCGCCGAGGTCCGTCTCGACGGTCAGAACCCCTACGCCTTCACCGCCGCGATCCTCGCCTGGGGAGCGGAGACGGCCGCGCGGCGAGGCCTCGAGTCCGCGGGGGCGCTCGGTCCGGTCGAGGGGTTCGGACTCGACGCACTCGAACAGGGCTGTCGCGCGGCCGGACTCGCGCGCGTCTGAGGACGGATTCGAGAGCGGGCGCGGATGGAGTCGGGAGCACGGATCGATACCCGCGAGGAGATCGCGGCCCTCGTCGCCTACGAGGGCCGCGGCGCGGGCACCGACGCCGAGCGGCGTGCCGCCGATCACCTCGCCCGCCGGCTTCGCGCCATCGGCCGCGAGGGCGAGCTCGAGCCGGTCGTGGTCCACCCGCGCTTCGCCCTCACCCATGCGCTCCACGCAGTCGTCGCGGTCATAGGCAGCGTGGTGTCGGTCTCGAACGCCGCGATCGGCGCCACCCTCGTGCTCGTGGCGGCGATCTCGACCTACGCCGACCTGACGGGCCGCGTCTTTCTGTTTCGCCGCCTGACCGCCAAGCGCGCCTCGCAGAACGTCGTCTCGACCGAGGGCGGGGAGAAGCCGGGGGTGCTCGTCCTGCTCGCCCACCACGACGCGGCGCATACCGGCGGGGTATTCCGGCCGCGCAGCGTCGAGCGACGGGCGCGGATCGGCGCGCGCATCCGCCGGCCGTTCGGCCTGGCCGAGGTCTTCTTCGTCGCGATGATCCTGCTGCTCGGCTGCTGCCTCGTCCGCCTGCTGCTCCCCGAGTCGTCGGCGCTGGGCCTGGTCCAGCTCGTGCCGACCGCAGCGCTCATCGCCAGCGTCCCCCTGCTCCTCGACATCGTCTTCGGCCAGATCGTCCCGGGCGCCAACGACAACGCCTCGGGCGCGGCCACGGTCCTCGCGCTGGCCGAGCGCTACGGGGGCCGGCTCGAGCATTTCGACGTGTGGTGCGTGTTCGCGGGGGCCGAGGAAGCGCAGGCGCTCGGCATGCGCGAGTGGCTCCGGCGTAATCGGGGCGAGCTCGACCCGGCGCGGACGCTGTTCATCGATCTCGACAAGGTTGGGGCGGGGACGGTTCACTACGCGCGCAAGGAGGGGCTCATCTTCCCGCTCTCCTACGATGCCCGTCTCCTCGGCCTGTGCGAGGAGATCGCCGGCGAGCAGCCCACCGGTGAGCATGAGCCCCGCGCCGCGGCCCGAGGGTACGCCGCGCGGACGACCGGCGACGCCGCCGCAGCCCGCGCGCGCGGCCTCCGTGCGGTGTCGATCTCGTGTCTGAACGAACTCGGATACCCGCCGCAGTACCACGCGCCCGGCGACACCCCCGAGCGGATCGAGGACGAAGCGCTCGAGGACGCCTACGAGTTCTGCTGCGAGCTCATCGAGCGCACCGACGCCCAGCTCGGTCCCGAGCTCTAATAGCCGCTCCCTAGCCGGGTGGGTTGGCCCGCGTCGGCTCCCCGAGGAGGGCCCCGCGGGCCCGAGCCACGACGTCGTCGCCGGCGTCGCCCGGCTGCCACTGCCCGACGCCGCCCCGGGCGCGCAGCGATGGGGGAAGCCCTCCGATGACCTCCTCGGCGAGGCGCAGGGCGGTGTCGAGATCGGCGCCGGGCAGCGCGAGCGCGAGGCGGTCGCCGCCGTGGCGGGAGGCGGTGCCACCGTGCAGCACGGCGACCCGCTGGAGGGTGCGGCCGGCGGCGCTGAGCGCCGCGTCGCCGGCGGGGAAGCCGCTGCGGCGGTTCTCCTCCTCGAGGCCGACGAGCTCGACGAGCACGACGCTGAACGCCCGGCCCTGGATCTCGGCTCGCTTGGCCTCGGCGTCGACCACCTGACGGAAGTAGCCGTGCGAGTAGAGCAGGGTGATGCTGTCGGTCACCGAGATCGAGCCGAAGCCGAGCAGCGGCTCGCGGTCCCCGCGCCGCTGACGGATCTCGGGGTCGTCGAGGGCCGCGGCGAGCCCGTCCTGAGGCACCGGCGGGCGGCGGCGCACGGCGGCCACGAAGGCGGCGGCGACCGTGGGATCGAACTGGGTGCCCGCGCAGGCCTCGACCTCCCGGCAGGCGTCCTCGACCGGCATGCGGGCTCGGTAGGGACGCTCGGCGGTCATCGCACTGAAGCAGTCGGCCACGGAGACGATGCGGGCCTCGATCGGGATCTGGGGTCCGGTCAGGCGCGCGGGGTAGCCCGTCCCGTCCCAGCGCTCGTGGTGGTAGAGGATGGTCTCGGCGAGCGGACGCAGCGCCGGCACCTGCTCGACCAGGCGGCAGCCGATGCGCGGATGGAGCTCGATCACGCTGCGCTCGTCGGGGGTCAGGGCCGCGGGCTTGAGCAGGATGCGCTCGCTGATGCCGATCTTGCCGACATCGTGCAGGAGCGAGGCGAAGAGCAGGTTCTCGCGCTCGTTCTCCGGCATGTTCAGCTCCTCCGCGACCGCCGCGACGTAGTCGGAGACCTCCTCGGAGTGCCCGCGCAGGAAGGGATCCTTGGCCTCGAGGGCCTCGGTCAGCAGCGACACCGTGGAGACGTAGGCGCCGCGCAGCTCGCCGCGCAGGCGCGCGTTGTCGAGCAGGCTCCCGGCCTGGTCGCCAAGGGCCACGAGGGTCTCGTCGTCGAGCTCCTCGAAGCCGCCGTCGCGGTTGGCGCAGACGACCACCCCGTCGAAGTCGTCGTGCACGAAGAACGGAATCGCGACGAGGTTGTGGATCTCCCGGTCGGCGGCGTGGTCCGCCCCGTCGTCGCCGCCTCCCTCCGGTGCGTCCTCGCGCACCGTGGTGTCGCGCTCGATCACCCGCTTGGCGAAGCGCTGGGCGAGCGGGCTGTGGTCGGGGTCCTCTCCGAAGCCCTCGGCTGCGAGCAGGTCGAGGTCGCCGTCGTTGTCGCGATCCTGCCGTGAGAGCAGCAGGCCCTTCTCGGCCTCGAGCAGGGAGGTGGCCAGGCCCAGGATGAGTTGCGGGACGTCGTCGGTGCGCCCGAGGGGACCGCGCTCGGTCGAGACCCGGGAGATCTCGTTCTTGAGCTCGCGCACGTAGGTTCGGTCGGCCGCGCGGGCCTCCTTGAGCCGCGATCGCGATCGGCGCTCCTCGTCGAGCTGCTCGCCGAGGTCCTGGGCTCGGCCCTCGGTCTCGGTCAGCTTCTCGTCGCGCTCGCGAAGGCCCTCGTCGCGTTGGCGAAGCTTCTCGTCGCGCTCGCGCAGCCGCTCGTCGCGCTCCTCGATGCCGCGCTCGCGCTCGTCGGCCTTCTCCCGCGCCCCCTCGAGGTCGGCGCGCGCGGCGAGCTCGCGCTCGCGCTGGCGGCGCTCCCGCCACCAGGCCACACCCACGAGCCCGGCGGCCAGGATCGTGAGGACCAGGAGGGCGATCGCCTCGCCCGGAGTAACGATCGCTCCGATTCCGGTGATCCCCGGGATGAGGATCAGGAGCGCGGCCACGAGCAGCGCCACGAGGACCAGCAGCGGGAGCAGGAGCCCCAGGAGACGGCTCTTCATGGGCGCCAGACTACCCGCGCGGCCGCCGAGGACACCCCTCTGGGAGGCGCCGCTCAGTCTCGCTCCGGTCCGCGCCGGCCGCGGCGCTACTCCGGCGTGACGTAGGCGGCGGAGATCCCGCCGTCGACCATGAACGTCGAGGCGGTGACGTACGAGGAGTCGTCACTGGCCAGGAAGAGCGCGGCCCGGGCCAGCTCGGCCGGATCGGCGAAGCGTCCCACGGGCACGTGCACGAGCCGCCGCGCCGTGCGAGCGGGATCCTTGGCGAACAGCTCCTGGAGCAGCGGCGTCGAGACGGGACCGGGACACAGCGCGTTGACCCGAACGCCCTGGCGGGCGAACTCCACTCCGAGCTCGCGCGACAGCGAGAGCACGCCGCCCTTCGAGGAGGAGTAGGCGATCTGCGAGGTCGCCGCCCCCATGGTCGCCACGAACGAGGCGGTGTTGATGACCGAGCCGCCGCCCGAGGCGAGCACGTGCGGGATCCCGTGCTTGCAGCACAGGAACACGCTGCGGGTGTTGACGGCGTGCACGCGCTCCCAGACCTCGAGCGTGGTCTCGAGCACCGAGCCGCCGTCGGTCGGCGAGATGCCCGCGTTGTTGAAGAGCACGTGGATGGCGCCGAGCTCGGAGCGCACCCGGGCGTAGGTCTCCTCGACCTGGTGCTCGTCGCTCACGTCGGCCTGGAGCACGAGATCGCCGACCGCGCCCTCGGCCAGATCGACCCCGGCCACCAGCGCGCCCTCCTCACGGAAGAGCCGGGCGCTCTCGGCCCCGATGCCGCTCGCCGCGCCGGTGATGACGCAGACCTTGCCCTCGAGCCGCCCCACGCCCGCTAG
>JBBSNG010000063.1:0-10873 GCA_038232755.1 Solirubrobacterales bacterium
ACCGTGTCCGAGGCCTTCAACCGGATGTGCCGGATGGTCGACGAGCAGCGATCGGGCCTCGAGGCCCGGGCGACCACCGACTCGCTGACCGGTCTCGCCAACCACCGCACCTTCCACGACGCCCTGAGCTCGGCCTGCGAGTCCGCAGCCCAGGGCAAGGCCGTCTTCGCGCTGGTCGTCCTCGATCTCGACCGCTTCAAGCAGCTGAACGACACCTGTGGCCACCCGCGCGGCGACGAGGTCCTGCGGGCGGTGGCGGCCCGGCTGCGCGAGGTGCCGCGGGCCAGCGATCTCGCCGGGCGCCTGGGAGGGGAGGAGTTCGGGATCCTGCTGGCCGGTGCGGATGCCCGCGCGGCTTTCGAGGTCGCCGAGCGCGTCCGCGAGGCGATCAGCACGATCGAGGTCGAGGGCTTCCGGGTCGACAGCTCCGCCGGAGTCGCGGCCTGCCCCGACGACGCCACCGACGCCGCGCGGCTGATGGACCTGGCCGATGCCGCCGTCTACCAGGCCAAGCTCGCGGGACGGGGCCGGACCTGCCGTTTCGATCCGACGATCTCGGGCCCCGGAGCGGTGGAGGAGCGACGCGCCCTGGTCGGCGAGATCCTGAGCCATCCGGAGAGCGTCCTGACGCTGTTCCAACCGGTGGTCGAGCTCGAGCGCGGCACGATCGTGGGCTACGAGGCTCTGGCGCGCTTCGCCAGCGAACGCGGCGCGGCCCCGAGCGACTGGTTCGACCTGGCCCGCAGCTGCGGTCTGGGTCCCGAGCTCCAGGCGCTCGCGGTGGCCCGCGCCCTCGCCGTGGCCGACCGGCCCGCCGCGAGCTGGGTGTCGGTCAACGTGGATCCTGCGGTCCTGACCTCGGAGCCGGTGCGGGCAGCGCTGCCCGACGACCTGCACGGCATCGTGATCGAGCTCACCGAGCACACGCTCCCGGCCGAGGACCGCCACCTCCACCGCGAGCTCGAGGAGCTGCGCGGCCGCGGCGCCCGCATCGCCCTGGACGATGCCGGCGCGGGATACGCCGGCCTGTCGCACGTCGTGCGCGTTCGTCCCGACCTGATCAAGCTCGACCGGTCGCTCGTGATCGACGTCGAGCACGACCACGTACGCCTCGCCCTGATCGAGGCCTTCGTGAGCTTCGCCCGCCGCATCGGCGCCGAGGTGTGCGCCGAGGGCATCGAGAGCTCCGAGCAGCTCACCGCGCTGGCCGAAGCCAGGGTCATGCTCGGCCAGGGTTATCGGCTCGGGCCGCCCGCCCCGGCGTGGTCGAGCGCTGCGGCGGGGATCGCCGAGCGGTTGCCCCGCTGAGGCTCGGAGAACGCGCGGCGGCTGGATCGCCGCGGCCGTCGCCTCATCGTCCACCGGAGAGCTCCAGGCTCAGGCGGACGGCTACCGCGGTCGACAACCGTGGTGATGCAAGCACGGCTCGAAAGCGGTCTCGCCCTCCGCCGGTCGGTGTGAGGCGATAGCGTCATGCTCGGGGCGATCGGAAAGCTGGCCGGAGGGCTCACCGGTGCTCACCTGACGGCCACGGCCGCGGCGGTGGTCGCGATCGGTGCCGGAGCCGTCGGGGTCGGCGGAGTGATCGAGAGCCGTGACGAGCCGGAGCGGGTCGTGCGCGACCCCAGGGTCGATCCTGGCGCCGGCGGCCCCCGAGGTCCGCAGGGCCGCCCGGGCCTGGGCGGACGGCCGGGAGATCGCGGGCCGGCCGGGCCGGCGGCTTCGGGCCGGACGGGCTCGTCGTCAGCTCAACCCTCTGCTTCGACGCTGCCCCCTTCGAACCCGGCCGAGGTTCCGGCCACGCCCGGAGCGCCCGGAGCGCCGGGACGGGCCGGCACCGCCGGCGCGCCCGGGACCGGGGGAGGAACCGGCGCTGCCGGGGTCGGCGGCCCGGTGGGTCCCCCGGGCCTCTCGGACCTGGTCGGACCGCCCGGTCCTCAGGGGATCGCGGGTGACCGCGGCCTTGTCGGCGCACGCGGCGAGGCGGGCACAGCTGGACCGATGGGGCCGAGCGGACCCGAGGGCCTGGTGGGGGCACGAGGCCCGCAGGGACTCATCGGTCTGCAGGGCCGTCCGGGCGATCCCGGCGACCCCGGCGACCAGGGCGCCAGGGGGGAGACCGGCGCCAGGGGAGACACCGGCGCACCCGGGCCCAGGGGCGAGTCCGGCTCGCAAGGTGAGCGTGGCGAGGCGGGGCTTCAGGGACCGGCGGGCCCGCAGGGCCCGGAGGGTCTCTCGGGGCCCGCGGGTGAGAGGGGCGAGCAGGGCGAATCCGGGCCGGTGGGAGCGCCCGGCGCGCCGGGCGAGAGCGGTCCGGCGGGACCCGAGGGTCCGCGAGGTCCCGAGGGCGCGCAAGGCGCGCGAGGCTCGGACGGCGCGCGAGGTCCCGAGGGCCCGGCCGGAGCCGACGGGCGTCAGGGTCCGCCCGGGCCCGATGGGCGCCCGGACGTGCGCGAGCTCTTCCGCGACGGACGCGTGCAGCTGCCCCGCGGTTCGACCGTGACCGTGGCCACGCTCGATGACGTCGAGCCCGGCGCCTACCTCATCTTCGCCAAGACCACCGTGGACGCCGAGACCGGAGGCGGCGGCTCCGTGCGGTGCAGCCTGAACGGCGATCCAGAGACCTCCGCCGCGGACGACGACGGGGCGGAGGCTCAGTATGGATCCGACGACGAGACGGCGACGCTCGCGCTCCAGGTCACAGACGCGTACGCGCAGACGGGCTCGGCCACGCTGCGCTGCCGGCGGACGAGCCCGAGCGACTCCCGTACCGTGGCGGCGCGGGAGACCAAGATCATCCTCGTCCCGATCGGATCGACCACCCGCCTCGAGGTCGAGGGCGACGACGGGGGTTAAGACGACGCGTGAGCGTCGCGGCCGCTTCGGCGAGGCGGTCCGACGCCCCTCAGCCGGGCCGAGCGACCGTCTCGCCGTCGGCCACCAGGCTCCGCAGCCGTGTCGACTCGTCCGGAGCCATGGTGTAGCCGTGCTCGGGCTCCGGATATCGCCGCAGGCGGACGTCCTCGGCGAACGCCGAGACGCCCGCGATCATTGCCTCCCGCACGTTGGCGTAACGCTTGACGAAACGGGCCGCGTGGCCGTCGAAGATGCCCAGCAGGTCGTGGAAGACCAGCACCTGTCCGTCCGCCGCCGGGCCTGCCCCGATCCCGATCGCCGGCACCGACAGGCAGGGCATGAGCACGTCGGTCACTTCGCTGGGAATGGCCTCGAGGACGATCGCGAAGCAGCCGGCCGCCTCGAGCGCGAGGGCGTCGTCGACGACCTCGGCGGCGCGCTCCGCGGTGCGCCCCTGCGACCGGTAACCGCCGAGGGCGGTGGCGGTCTGGGGGGTTAGGCCGACATGCCCCATGACCGGGATCCCCGCGGCCACGATCGCCCGCGCGCGCAAGACCGACGAGCCGCCGCGCTCGAGCTTGACCGCGTCGCAGCCGGCCTCCTTGACGAAGCGCTGCGCCGTTCGCACCGCGTCGACGTCCGAGGCCTCGTAGGAGCCGAAGGGAAGGTCGCCAACGAGCAGCGGCGTGGTCAGGCCGCGCCGCGCGGCGGCGGCGAGCATGAGCATCTCCTCGACCGACACGGGCACGGTGCTCGGGTAGCCGAGCACGGTCATGGCCGCGGAGTCGCCCACGAGGACGACGTCGACGCCGGCGGCCTCGGCCACCTGGGCGCTCGGGTAGTCGTAGGCGGTGACCATGGCGATCGGCTCGCCGAGTGCCTTCTTCTCGCCCAGGGTGGCCAGGGTGACGGTGGCCCGCTTGGCCGGCGGGGCGGGGGAGACCCGGGCGCCGGCGCTCACGAGAGGAGCTCCCCGACCGCGTCGTCCACGTTCACGATCGCGTTCTCAGTGCTCACGTGCACGACGACGGGCTCGTAGCGCTCGAGCTCGGCCTCGTCGTAGCCGGCGTAGGAGACGACGATGATCGTGTCGCCGGAGTGCACGAGGCGGGCCGCGGCGCCGTTCACGCGCATCTCGCCGGAGCCGGGCTCGCCGGCGATGGTGTAGGTCTCGAAGCGCGCGCCGTTGTCCACGTCGAGCACGTGCACGAGCTCGTGCTCGCGCATGTCGGCGGCCTCGAGCAGCTCGCGGTCGACGGTGATCGATCCGACGTAATGGAGGTCGCTGCCGGTGATGGTCGCGCGGTGGATCTTCGACTTCAGCATGGTGCGAATCATGTGGCTGCTCCTGTCAGGGGACGGGGGTCGGAACGGGCCGGCTCCGCGGGGCCGCGGAGGACGACGTTGTCGATCAATCGCGCGGCGCCTACCCGCGCGGCCACGCACAGAAGGGTCTCGCCGTTCACGCGCTCGGCCGGCGAGAGATCGACCGCGGAGCGCAGCTCGAGGTACTCGGGCACGAGCCCGGCCCCCTCGAGCTCGGCGCAGGCGGCCGCCGTAACGCGATCGCCGTCGAGCTCGCCGTCCTCGACGAGCGCCTCCGCGGCGCGCAGGGCGCGACGCAGGCCGAGGGCCTGCTCGCGCTCGGGGGCGCTCAGGTAGCGGTTGCGAGAGGAGAGGGCGAGACCGTCGTGGTCGCGCACCGTGGGCACGACCTCGATGCGCACCGGGAAGTCGAGGTCACGCACGAGCTTGCGGATGACCAGCGCCTGTTGGGCGTCCTTCTGCCCGAACAGGGCGACGTCGGGCCCCACCATGTTGAACAGCTTGGCCACGACGGTGGCCACGCCCCGGAAGTGGTCGGGGCCGCGGTGGGCCGGGTCGCCCTCGAGCTCGGCGGAGACCCCGCCCACCTCGATTCGCGCGTCGAAGCCGGACGGATAGACCTCCTCCGCGGACGGCGCGAAGACCACGTCGGCGCCCGCCTCGCCGGCGAGGCGGGCGTCGCGGGCCTCGTCGCGTGGATAGGCGGCGAGGTCCTCGCCAGGTCCGAACTGCGCGGGGTTGACGAAGATCGAGACGACCACGGTCGCGCCGACCTCTCGGGCCCGGCGGATCAGGCTCAGGTGGCCCTCGTGGAGCGCGCCCATGGTCGGCACCAGCGCGAGGGGCCGGTGCACGCTCGCCAGCTCGCGGCGGAGGCTCGCGACGGTGCGCTCGAGCTTCATGCCACGACCTCGAGCACGACGTTGTCGGCGGTGCGCGCGGCGAGGGCTTCGGTGCGTTCGACCAGGGCGTCGAAGAGGGGCGCGAACGCCGGGTCGGCTTCGCTCACCGCGGAGCGCTGCGCCGCCACCGTGGCCGCATCGCCGCGGGCGACGGGTCCGGTGAGTGCGGCCTCAGGGCCGCGGGCGGCCCAGTTCTCCACGGTCTGGCGCACGAGCGGGGCGAGCAGGGCTCGGGCGTCGTCCGCGGCGAAGCCGGCCCGGGCCGCGACGGCCTCGGCCGTCGCCTCCAGGGTGACGAGGAAGTTCGAGGCGATCGAGGCGGCGGCGTGGTAGCTCGCGCGGCGCTCGTCCTCGAGCTCGAAGGCGACCATACCGAGGCGCTCAGCGAGAACGCGGGCGCGAGCGAGAGCGGCCGGACTCGAGCCGGCGATCGCCGCGCCGACCCCAGCCAGCCACGGCGTGTCGTCGCCCGAGAAGGTCTGAAGGGGATGTAGCCCGAATACCCCGGCGCCTGCCCGGCGTGCGGGCTCGAGTGCGGACAGCGGGGTCGCTCCGCTCACGTGGCCGACGAAGCGGGGCGGTGCTGGACCGGTCGCGTGGCTCGTCGCCGCGGCGGTGATCTCGGAGTCGGGAACGCAGAGCAGCACCGTGTCGGCCGAGGTGCTCCTCTCGCGCCCGAGTGGCCCGTCGACCGTCGTGCCCGCGGCTCGCAGCGCCGCGGCCAGAGCGTTGCCCACCCGGCCACGGCCGACCACCGCGACGATCTGCGGCATGGCGGAGCCATCCGCCCGTGACGCGGCCGAGGCAACGGAGGTGTACGCGTAGCGCGTATCGGGCTCGCTCATGAGGAGCACCGCGGGGTGGGAATGGTCGGTCCGCTCCGTCAGGTAGCGGCCACGGCAAAGGATAGCTCGGCCCGCGGGGCGCTTCGCCTACCGTGTCCGCTGTGAGCGTAAACCCCGCGACGGAGCGCCGGGCCGAGCTCGTCGCGTTGTACCGCCGGCTCTCGGAGGGCCACGCCTGTCCCCTGGCCTCCACCCGGACGCGGCTCGTCTTCGGCTCCGGCAACGCCGACGCGGATCTCATGTTCGTCGGAGAGGCTCCCGGCGCGGAGGAGGATCGTCAGGGCAAGCCGTTCGTCGGCCGAGCCGGCAAGCTGCTCGACGCCCTGCTCGACGAGATCGGGCTACGGCGCGAGGACACCTTTGTCGCAAACGTCCTGAAGTGCAAGCCGCCCGGCAACCGCGACCCGCTGCCGGAGGAGATCGCGGAGTGCAGCCCGTGGCTCTTCCGTCAGATCGAGCTGATCGAGCCGCTCGTCATCTGCACGCTCGGCAACTTCGCCACGAAGCTCCTGACCGGGAGCAGGGTCGGCATCACCAGGGTCCACGGAACGGCGCAGACCCACGAGCTCGCAGGACGCAGCGTGCAGCTCTTCCCGATCTTCCATCCCGCGGCGGCGCTGCGGACCGAGGCCGTCCGCGAGCTGCTGCGAACCGACTTCGCGGGGCTGCCCGCTCTGCTGGACGAGGCGTGGGCGAACGAGCGGACCGAAGGCCCCGAGGACCCAGCCACGGCACCCGAGCTCGGTCCCGGCCTGCCCAAGCCCGAGTCTCTGCTCGACGAGGGCGGAGTCCCCACCGACGCCGCACCCGGCGACGCCGAGGCAGACCCCGCTGCGCCCGTCGGCGAGCGCTCGCAGCTCGACCTCTTCGGCTAGCGCCCGTGGCTCGACTCGAGACCCGCAGCCCCGCGGAGACGGAGGCCGTCGGCGCGTCGCTGGGCCGGCGCATGCACCCGGGCGACGTCGCCCTGGTCGCGGGCGAGCTCGGCAGCGGCAAGACGACCTTCGTGCGCGGGGCCTGCCGGGCGCTGGGGGTCTCGGAGCCCGTCACCTCTCCGACCTTCACCATCGGTCAGCTCTACCGCGCAGAAGACAGCGAAAGCGGCGCGGTCGCGCCGGAGATCGCGCACCTCGACCTCTACCGGCTCGGCACCCTCGCCGGAGAGGACCCGGCCCTGCTGGCCGACTATCTGACCGCCGAGCGCATCGCCTTCGTCGAGTGGCCGGCGCTGGCGGAGCACGAGCTCGCCGGGGTCGGCTCCAGCGTGCGCGTGGTCGCGCGCGTCACGATCGGGCCCGCGCCGACAGGTGAGGACAGTCGCACCATCGAGGTCGAGGATCTCCCGCGGTGAACCTGCTCGGCCTCGATACCGCCACCGCGGCCTCGGCCGTGTGCCTGCTGCGCGCCGACGGCCGGATCTTCGAGGTGGTGCCACCGACCTCGGCTCTGGCCGCTCGACCCGCCCACGCCAGCGAGCTCATGCCTGCGGTGGCCGTCGTGCTCGAGCAGGCCGCCCTGCGCTTCGGCGATCTGGACGCGCTGGCCGTAGGGGTCGGCCCCGGCGCGTTCACCGGCCTGCGGATCGGCATCGCCACGGTCCGAGCGATCGCTGCGGCGCAGTCGCTGCCCGTACGTCCGGTGTCCTCGCTCGCCGCCCTGGCCGCGGGTGCGCACGGAGAGCTCACGCTCGCGGTCATCGACGCGCGGCGCGGGGAGGCTTTCGCGGCGCTCCACCGCGGCGCGGAGGCGCTCTGGCCCCCGTTCGTCGCCGAGCCGGGGACGCTGGCCGAGCGGATCCGGGCCGCGAGCGTGACTCCCCGGGCGGTGGGCGACGGGGCGGTACGCTTCCGCGACGTGCTCGAGGCCGCCGGAGCCCGAGTCGCGCCCGACGACTCCCCCCTGCACGTGATCCGGGCCCTGCACGTCTGCCGGCTCGGGGCCAGCGCCCCCGCCGCGGCACCGGCGGCGGTCCTTCCCGATTACCTGCGTCTGCCCGACGCCAGGGTCCAGTCGCCGGTCGCGCGCCCATGAGCCAGCCCGCCACCGCCGCGAGTGAGCCGCTCACCGTCCGTCGCCTCTCGCTCGCCGACCTGCCACAGGTCATGCTCATCGAGCGACGGTCGTTCTCGACCCCCTGGTCGCTGGCCATGTTCGGGCTCGAGGTCTCGAAGCCGTCGAGCATCTCGCTCGCGGCTCTCCAGGGTCAGCAGCTCGTCGGCTACCTCGTCTGCTCGCGCTACGCGGAGGTCTGGCACGTCATGAACGTCGCCGTCGACCCGGAGGTGCGCCGCCGTGGGATCGGGACGGCGCTGATGGACGCCCTCTTCGAGCGTGCCGATCGGCCGGGCGAGCGCTACACGCTCGAGGTGCGTCCGTCGAACGCGAGCGCGGTCGCCCTGTACGAGCGCCTCGGGTTCGGCTCGGCCGGGCGCCGGCCCGGCTACTACCACGACAACCGCGAGGACGCCGTGATCATGTGGCGCGAGGTCAGATGAGCGATTCGGTGATCCTGGCCCTGGAGACGAGCTGCGACGACACCTGCGCGGCCGTGGTCAGCCCGGGCGGAGAGATCCATTCCAACGTCGTCGCCTCCCAGGGCCTGCTGCACGAGCGTTACGGCGGCGTGGTGCCGGAGATCGCCTCGCGGCGACACCTCGAGCTTGTCGACGCGGTCACCAGCGACGCCCTCGAGCGAGCAGCGGTGAGCCTCGACGACGTCGATCGCGTGGCGGTCACGCGCGGGCCCGGGCTGATCGGGGCCCTGCTCGTAGGGCTCTCGAGCGCCAAGGCGCTGGCCGCCGCGCGCGAGCTCTCGCTCATCCCCGTCGACCACCTCCACGGCCATGTCGTCACCAGCACGCTCGAGCCCGACCCGATCGAGCCGCCCTACGGATGTCTGGTGGCCAGCGGCGGCCACACCTTCCTGGCCCGCGTGGACGAGCCCTCGTCCTACCACATCCTCGGCCAGACCCTCGACGACGCCGCCGGCGAGGCCTTCGACAAGGGCGCGCGCCTGCTCGGCCTCGGCTACCCCGGCGGCCCGGCGATCGACCGCCTCGCCCGCGACGGCGACCCGGAGGCGTTCCGGTTCCCGCGCTCGCTGCCGGGCGAGGACCTCGATCTGAGCTTCAGCGGCCTCAAGACCTCGCTGCTCTACCGCCTGCGCGACCTCGGCGCGGAGGAGGGCGAGGCTCGTCGCGCCGACCTCGCCGCCTCCTATCAACGGGCGATCGTCGATGCGCTCGTGGCCCGCGCCGCGCAGACCCTGGCCCGAGAGGGGCTCGACCGCTTCGCGATCGGCGGCGGGGTGGCGGCCAACTCGGAGCTCCGCCGCGAGCTCGGCGAGCGGTGCCGGCGCAGCGGCGTGGGCCTGTGGGCACCCCCGCCCGCCCTCTGCACCGACAACGCCGCGATGATCGCCGCGGCGGCGCGCCATCTCGTGCCGCTGCCCTACCCCGAGTACCTCGCACTCGACGCCGCCGCGCGACTGGGGCCCGAGGCCACACGGGCGGCGGCGTGAGACACGTGACCCTCTACGCCAAGGCAGGCTGCCATCTCTGCGAGGAGGGCCGCGCCGCTGTCGCCGCCGCCCGGGCCCGCCGCGACTTCGAGCTCGAGGAGGTCGACGTCTCGCTCGACCCCCGCCTGGCCCGCCGTTACGGCGAGCGCATCCCCGTGGTCTCGATCGACGGAGAGGATGTGCTCGAGCTGCGCTTTCGCGCCGAGGAGCTGATCCGGGCGCTCGATACAGTGGGCGCGTGACGCTCAAGGAGCCCTACGCCGGCGGGCGATCCGGCGGCGCGCTCGGGGTGGTCGACCCCGGACTCGACCGGCTCTCGCTCGGGCTGGCGGCGCGGCTCTCGCGCTACCTCCAGGTCCTCACCCAGGCCCGCAAGATGGGCCGCGAGACGATCTCCTCGCAGGAGCTCGCCGACTACACCCACGTGAACTCGACCCAGATCCGTCGCGACCTCTCGGGCTTCGGCAAGTTCGGCAAGCGAGGGGTGGGCTACAACGTGGACGCGCTGCTGAGCGAGATCCGACGCATCCTGCGCACGAGCGGTCAGCACAACATCGCCCTGTTCGGCGCCGGCCACCTCGGCCAGGCCATCGCCGGCTCGGACATCTTCGCCGAGCACGGCTTCCGCGTGGTCGCGGTGTTCGATTCCGACCCGGCCAAGCTCGGCGCGCCGATCGGCTCCGACGGAGCGCTCCGTGTGCGCCCCTACTCCGGGATCGCCGAGATCGTCGAGCAGGAGGGCGTCGTCGTCGGCGTCCTCGCCGTGCCGACCGCGGCGGCTCAGGAGGTCGCCGGCGACCTCGTCGCCGCGGGGGTCAGGATCATCTTCAACTACTCCGAGGCACTGCTCCAGGTGCCGCCCGGGGTGACCGTGCACACCTCGAGCCCGGCGGTGGACCTGCTGCACGCGCTCTACTTCTACCTGACCTGAGCGGACGCGTTCGGATGCTCGACATGATTCGCTCGCGCGAGGTCTTCGAGGCCTCCGAGGACTTCACCGTGGGGATCGAGGAGGAGTTCCAGATCCTCGATCCCGAGACCCGCGCGCTGACCCAGCGCTTCGAGGAGCTGAGCGAGGCGGCCGAGGGCGACGAGACCCTGTCCGAGTCGATCTCCGGCGAGCTCATCTCCTCGGAGATCGAGATCCGCTCGGGGCGCGGGGCGACCTTCGCCGAGGCCCTCGGCCGCCAGCGCGAGGCCCGCGCCCGGCTGTTCGCCCTCGCCGAGGCCCATGGCGCCCTGCTCGCCGCCACCGGCACCCACCCCTGGAGTCCCTGGCACGAGCAGCACATCATCGACACCGACCACTACCAGCGGCTGCTCGAGGGGCTCGGCTACGTGGCGCGGCGCAACAACACCTTCAGCCTGCACGTCCACGTCGGCATCCAGGGTCCCGACCGCGCGATCGCCGTCTGCGACCGGCT
>JBBSNG010000064.1:0-10857 GCA_038232755.1 Solirubrobacterales bacterium
CTCCCCGACGGCACACCCCTCGAGCTCGCCGACGGCGCCACCGGCGCCGACGCCGCGCGCGCGGTGGGGGAGGGGCTGGCGCGAGCCGCGCTCGCGGTCAAGCCGCGCGCTCCGGGCGAGGACGGCGACGGCATCGACGCCCTGCGCGACCTCTCTGCGCCACTCGAGGACGGCGTGACGCTCGAGGTCGTCACCCAGCGCCATTCCGACGCACTCGAGCTCATCCGCCACGACGCCGCCCACGTGCTGGCGACCGCGGTGACCGAGCTCTACCCGGGAACGAAGGTCTCGATCGGCCCGCCGATCGCCGACGGCTTCTACTACGACTTCGAGTTCCCCCAGGGGGTCAAGGTCTCCGAGGCCGACCTCGAGCGCATCGAGGCGAACATGCGCGAGCATGTCAAGGCCGACGAGCCGTTCGAGCGCAGCGATGTCACGGTCACCGAGGCCCTCGAGCGCTTCCGCGCCGAGGAGCAGGACTACAAGGTCGAGCTGATCGAGGACCTCGTCCGCGACCAGGGCGTCGAGACCGTCTCGCTCTACCGCAACGGCCCGTTCGTCGATCTCTGCCGCGGACCCCACGGCCCGGGCACGAAGCGGATCAAGGCCTTCAAGCTGCTCTCGGTCGCCGGCGCCTACTGGCGCGGGGACTCGAGCCGTCCGATGCTCACCCGCATCTACGGGACCGCCTTCCACTCGAAGGACGATCTCGAGCAGCATCTCCAGCGCCTCGAGGAGGCGCGGGCCCGCGACCACCGCAAGCTCGGGCGCGAGCTCGACCTGTTCCTGTTCTCGGAGGTCTCACCCGGCTCGCCGTTCTGGCAGCCGCACGGCAAGACCCTGCTCAACGAGCTGATGGACCTGTGGCGGACCGAGAACCGCCACCGCGGCTACCAGGAGGTCCAGACCCCGATCCTCTACGACGCCGAGCTGTGGCGCCAGTCGGGCCACTGGGACAAGTTCCGCGAGAACATGTACTTCACCGACGTCGAGGGCCGCCAGATGGGGTTGAAGCCCATGAACTGCCCGGCCCACATCCAGATCTACAAGGCCGACCGCCGCTCCTACCGCGACCTCCCCCTGCGGCTGTCGGAGGCCGGGCTGGTGCATCGCCACGAGCCGAGCGGGACGCTGCACGGCCTCCTCCGCGTGCGCCACATCACCCAGGACGACGCCCACATCTTCTGCGCCGAGGAGGACATCGAGCGCGAGGTCATCTCCTGCCTCGACTTCGGCTTCTTCCTCTACGACCTGTTCGGCTTCGAGCCGCGGCTCGAGCTCTCGACCCGGCCCGAGCGCCGCATCGGCACCGACGAGATGTGGGACGCCGCCGAGGGCGCGCTCGCGGGCGCACTGCGCGCGCGCGGCCTCGACTTCGAGCTGAACGCCGGCGACGGAGCCTTCTACGGGCCGAAGATAGACTTGCACATGACCGACTCGATCGGACGCTCGTGGCAGCTCGGCACCGTGCAGCTCGACTACTCGATGCCCGAGCGCTTCGAGCTCGCCTACACCGGTGCCGACAACGCCGAGCACCGCCCGGTGATGATCCACCGCGCGCTGCTCGGCTCCTTCGAGCGCTTCGTGGGGATTCTGATCGAGCACTACGCCGGCGAGTTTCCGCTCTGGCTCGCGCCCGTCCAGGCCATTGTCCTGCCGATCGCCGACCGCCACCTCGAGTACGCCCGCCGGGTCGCGGCCGAGGTGGGCGCCGGCGGCGTGCGCTGCGAGGTCGACGACCGGGCCGAGTCGGTGGGCCGCAAGATCCGCGACGCCGAGCTGCGCAAGGTGCCGTACATGCTGGTGGTCGGCGACCAGGAGGAGGCAGAGAGCGCGGTGTCGGTGCGCCGCCACGGGCAGGGCGACCTCGGCCGCGAGGCGATCGGGGAGCTGGCCGCGCGCGCGCGCCGGGAGATCGAGACCCGCGGCGCGGCCGCGTAGCGGCGGGCGCCCGTCCCTCGCTATACTCCCACGCGAATGAAGGGCACCCACACCACGCGCCGCCACCGCTGACGCGTCCGTGCCCTCTTCCGTCTCGCCCGTCTCTCCCCTCGCCTTTGCCGTCTAGCCACACTTCCTTCGCCTAGTGCCGGTCCCGCGTAGGTTCGATCGGCGCCCGCCCGAGCGGGATCAGACCCGAGTCAACGAGCGCATCGGTGTGCCGCAGGTGCGGTTGATCGCCGAGGACGGATCGCAGGTCGGAATAGTGGAGCGCGACGAGGCGCTCCAGTACGCCCGCGACCGCGATCTCGACCTGGTCGAGGTGGCCGCCGAGGCGCGGCCTCCGGTGTGCCGCGTGCTCGACTACTCGAAGTACAAGTACGAGCAGGAGCAGAAGGCCAAGGCCGCCCGGCGCCACCAGAAGTCGATCACCGTGCGCGAGATCAAGCTGCGCCCGAAGATCGCCACCAACGACTACGAGACCAAGAAGGGCCACGTCGAGCGCTTCCTGCGCCACCAGGACAAGGTGAAGGTCACGATCATGTTCCGCGGGCGCGAGACCACCCATCCCGAGCGCGGCGAGCGCCTGCTCATGCTGCTCGCGGACGAGCTCTCGGACATCGCCGTGATCGAGCAGCGTCCGAACCTCGACGGTCGCAACATGACGATGATGCTCGGGCCCGTGGCGCCGAAGCAGGAGGCCGATGGGGCGAGCGGGGACGGCCAGCCGGCGGACGGGGACGAGGCTGCGGCCGCGAGCCCGGGCGACGCCCAGCCGGCCGGGTCGGAGCCGACGGGAGAGACCGCGCCGCCTGCGAGCGCGGGCGACGCCGAGCCGGCTGTAGCGGAGCCTGCCGAGGCCGAGGCGGAGCCGTCCACGGTCGCCACCGAGCGGTCCGCGCCCGCCGCAAGCTAGCGCGCCCGCCCGAACGCGCGCAGCGCCCTCGGACCGGCCGTCCTCAGGGGGCGGTCGCGGGCTCGGTCTTCAGCTCCTCGTAGTCGGTTCCGCTCGACACGAGCTTCAGGTGAAGGGTCCCGGTGGCGGGATCGCCATCGCCTCGATCGTCGTACCAGTAGCTCGACTTCGTCGCCGACCCGAGCGCCGCGAGGCTTGCCGCGGCGCCGTAGCAGTACCTCTTCGGGTCGCCGAGGTCGCAGCCGTAGCGGGTGACCCGGAAGCCCTCGGCGCGGGGCACACTGAGGTGCACCCAGCGATCGTTGCCGCGCTTGAGCGCGAGCCGCTGCAGCCCCTTGTCGTCGAAGTAGCGGGCCGCCAGGCCGCGGCCGCCGGTTTCGACAGCCTGCGCTCAGTGGCGCTCCGAACCGGGGCCCTGGCCGGAAAGGGTCGCCACCAGCGTCCCGAGGATGGCGAGGAGGACGACCGTGGTTCTCGCCCTGCCCGTCCTCTCCATCGATTCAAGTCTCCCTTGGATGCATCGCCACCGAGGGGTTGCCGGGCACCGGCGGCGCGGTCCTTAGCGCCCGGCCCGTCGACTGGACGCAGGTGCCGGGGCCCGCGGCGTCTGCTTCAATAGAGCGCTCTCATGCCCAAGATGAAGTCGCACTCCGGCGCCAAGAAGCGCTTCAAGGTCACCGCCAGCGGGAAGATCCGCGGCCGTCACGGCATGACCAGCCACATCCGCGTGAAGAAGAACGCCAAGCGCCAGCGGAGGCTCGCTCAGGACCTCATCGTCTCCAAGGCCGACGAGCCGCGGGTCAGGGACCTGCTGGGGCGATGAGCCGCGTCAAGCGCTCCGTGCACGCGCGCAAGAAGCGCCGCGCCACGCTCGAGCGGGCCGAGGGCTACCGCGGCGACGCCCACAAGAGCTACCGCAAGGCCAAGGAGGCCCTGCTCAAGGCCGACACCTACGCCTACCGCGACCGGCGCAACCGCAAGCGCGACTTCCGCCGGCTGTGGATCACCCGCATCAACGCCGCGGCGCGTAGAGAGGGACTGACCTACGGCCAGTTCATGCACGGCCTCAAGCTGGCCGAGGTCGAGGTCGACCGCAAGATCCTCGCCGACATCGCCGTCCGCGACCCCGAGACCTTCCGAGCCTTCGTCGAGCGCTCCCGCGAGGCGGCGGCTGCCTGACCGTTCGGTACGGCAGACGGCTCGGACCTCGGGGGCGCCGCACAGGCGCCCCTTTTCGTTCTCCGACCACACCATGATCACCTCACCCGACAACGAAAAGCTGAAGCTGATCCGGCGGCTCGCCGATCGCCGGCACCGGCGGCGCACGGAGCTGTTCGTGGCCGAGGGCGAGGATCTGGTCGACGCTGCGGCGGCGGCCGGCCAGAAGCCCGAGTTCGTGCTCGTCTCCGGCGTCGACGTCGAGCCGCGCCTGCTGGCCGAGGTCAGCGCGCTCGGGTCGGGCTCTCGGGTGGTCGGGGTCTACCGCCAGCGCTTCTCGGCCCCCGGGGGCGCGCTCTCGGTCTCCCTTCACGGGGTCGCCGACCCGGGCAACGTCGGGGCGATCGTGCGCTCGGCCCACGCGCTCTGCGACGGGCCGGTGGTACTGGGGCCGGGCTGCGCCGACCCCTACGGACCCAAGGCCGTGCGGGCCAGCATGGGCTCCGTCTTCGCGCGCCCGCCCGGGCGGGCCTCGGTCGGGGAGCTCTCCGGGAGCCTGCTCGCCTTCGAGCGCGGAGCGTCGCGTTCGCTCGACGATCTCGCCGGCCAGGATCTCGATCCGCCGGTCGTCCTCTGCCTCGGGGCCGAGCGCGACGGTCTGCCCGCCGCGGTGCGCGAGCGCGCTGCGGCGCGGGCCGAGATCCGGCTGCGACCGGATGGCCCCGACTCCCTCAACGTGGCCATGGCTGCGACCGTGGCGCTGTACGCCCTCGGCGGGGAAAGGGCACCCGCCGGGGCATCTAGGATGGCCGCTCATGGCTGAGCCCGCCGCCAAGCGCCGCCTCGAGGAGCTGGGCGCGGAGGCGGAGGCCGCTCTGGGCGCCGCGGGCGAGAGCGCCGAGCTCGAGGAGCTGCGCGTGCGCTATCTCGGGCGCCGGTCGGAGCTGACCGCGACACTGCGCGCGATTCGCGAGCTGCCGGCCTCCGAGCGCGGGCCGGTCGGCCAGGCCGCCAACTCGGTGCGGGTGCGTCTGGAGGAGTTGATCGCCGAGCGCGGGGGCACGCTGGAGGCGGCCGAGCTCGACCGGCGTCTCGAGCAGGACCGCCTCGACGTGACCCTCCCGGGAGACCCGCCGCTGCCCGCCGGTCACCTGCACCTTGTCACCCAGATTCGCCGCGAGCTCGAGGACGTCTTCGTGGGGCTCGGCTTCGAGGTCCTCGAGGGCCCCGAGGTCGAGTACGAGTACTACAACTTCACCGCGCTCAACCACCCGCCCTCGCACCCGGCCCGCCTGCCCGGGGACACCTTCTACCTCTCCGACGACGTGCTCCTGCGCACCCACACCTCGCCGATGCAGATCCGGGCCATGGAGTCCCGGCCTCCGCCGATCTACGTGGTCGTGCCGGGGCGCGTCTACCGCCCCGACACCCCCGACGCCACGCACGTTCCGATGTTCCACCAGCTCGAGGGACTGGCCATCGACGAAGGCGTGACCCTGGCCGACCTGAAGGGCACCCTGCGCGAGTTCGCCCGGGCCATGTTCGGACCGGGGCAGGAGGTCCGGCTGCGGCCGGGCTACTTCCCGTTCACCGAGCCGAGCGTCGAGGTCGACGTCTCGTGCTTCGTCTGCCACGGCACCGGCGCGGTCGGCTCGGATCGCTGCCCCACCTGCAAGGGGGAGGCGTGGATCGAGATCCTCGGCGCGGGGATGGTCGATCCGAACGTCCTCGGCTACGTCGCGGGGTCGGGCTACGACCCCGAGCGCGTGCAGGGCTTCGCCTTCGGAATGGGGATCGAGCGCATCGCCATGCTCAGGTACGGCGTGCCCGACCTGCGGATGCTGTGGGAGAACGACGTGCGGCTGCTGGAGCAGTTCGGGGCATGAGGGTTCCGTTCGCGTGGTTGCGCTCGCTGTGCGACCCCGGCCTCGGGGCTGCCGAGGCCGGGGAGGTGCTGACCATGGCCGGCGTCAAGGTCGAGCGGTTGCACCGGATCGGCGTGGGCGACCCGGCCGCCTTCGTGATCGGGCGGGTGGTCGAGGCCGAGCGCCACCCGAACGCCGACCGGCTGTCGGTCTGCACGGTCGACGACGGCTCCGGCGAGCCGCGGACGATCGTATGCGGGGCACCCAACGTGGCCGCGGGCCAGACCGTGGCGGTGGCGCTGCCGGGCGCGGTCATGCCCGACGGGACCGAGCTCGGCGAGGCCAAGCTGCGCGGCGTGCGCTCGAGCGGGATGATCCTGGCCGAGGACGAGCTGGCGATCGGCGAGGACCACAGCGGCATCCTCGTGCTCGACAACGGGGCCGCGCCCGGGGAGCCCCTCGCGGCCGCCCTGCCGATCGCCGACGAGGTCATCGAGCTCGAGATCACTCCGAACCGCCCCGACGTGATGGGGGTCTACGGGGTCGCGCGCGAGGTCCACGCGGTCACCGGGGCCGCGCTGGCCGAGGACCCGACCGCGACCGACGCCGAGGACACGGGCGACGACCGCGCCGAGGATCACGCGAGCGTGGAGATCGCCGACCCCGAGATCTGCCCCCGGTTCACCGCGCGGGTGTTCGAGGAGGTGCGGGTCGGACCTTCGCCGCCGTGGCTCAAGCAGCGCCTGACCGCGGCGGGTCAGCGGCCGATCTCCAACGTCGTCGACATCACCAACTACGTCATGCTCCTCTACGGCCAGCCGTTGCACGCCTTCGATCTCGACCGGGTGCGCGGTCGGTCGATCATCGTGCGCCGCGCGCGCGAGGACGAGACCATGACCACCCTGGACGGGACCGAGCGCACGTTCTCGTCGGAGGTCGCGCTGGTGTGCGACGCCGAGGGCCCGAGCGGGATCGCCGGGATCATGGGCGGCGCGGTCTCCGAGGTCTCGGAGGCGACGACCCGGGTGCTGATGGAGTCGGCGACCTGGGTCGGCCCCAACATCATGCGGACCTCGCGGGCGCTCGGGCTCCGCACGGAGGCCTCGGCGCGCTTCGAGAAGGGTCTGCACCCCGATCTGGCGCTCGCCGCGCAGCGCCTTGCGGCCAAGCTCATGGTCGAGCTGTGCGGGGCACGGCTGGTGCCCGGGACGATCGACGCCTATCCCCGGCCCGCCTCGCCGCGGACGGTCGCGGTGCGGCCCGAGCGGATCGAGTCCCTGCTCGGCGAGGCGGTGCCCGAGGACGAGGTGCGCGAGGTCCTGCAACGGCTCGGCTTCGACAAGGCCGGCGACGAGGACGCCGCCTCCGGACGGATCGAGGTATCGGTCCCGCCGTTTCGCGACGGCGACGTGCAGCGCGAGGCCGACCTGATCGAGGAGGTCGCGCGCATCCACGGGCTCGACCGCCTCCCGGGCTCGCTGCCTGCTCGCCGCAGCGCGGTGGGGCGCCTGACTCCGGCGCAGCGGTTGCGCCGGCGCCTCGAGGACGCTCTGCGCGACCGCGGGCTGAGCGAGGTCGTGGCCTACAGCTTCACCTCGGCGCAGGCGCTGCGGCGATTGCGGCTCGACGACTTCGAGGCCCTGCGGATCCGCAACCCGCTGAGCGAGGAGGGCGCGCTCCTGCGGCCGCTGCTGCTCCCGGGGCTGCTGGATGCGGCCCGCCACAACGCCGCCCACGGGCGCGCGGGCCTGGCCCTGTTCGAGTCCGCGCACGTTTACTCGGGCGCCGGCAGCGCGGCGCCGGGCCGCGAGAGCAACGAGGGGGCCGGGCCCGCCGCGTTCTCCGCCTCGAGCTCGCCGGGCGGCGTCCGACCCGCGTACGAGCGCCATCACCTGGCCGGGCTCCTCTCCGAGGTGACCCTCGCGAGCTGGCGCTCCGAGGCGCGGCCCGCCGACTTCTACGCGGCTCGGGCCGCGGTCGAGGTCCTGCTCTCGGTCGCCGGGCTCGAGTGGCACGCGGAGCGACCCTCGTCCGGCGCGAACCCCTTCCTGCACCCCGGCCGGGCCGCGGCCGTGATCGCCGCGGCCGACGGCCGAGAGCTCGGCTGGCTCGGCGAGCTGCACCCGCTCGTGGCCCGGGACTGGGAGGTCCCGGCCGCGGCCGTCTTCGAGCTCGACGCCGACGCGCTGGCCGAGCTCGCTCCGGCTTCGGACGAGCGGGGCTATCGCGATCTCACGAGCTTCCCGGCGGTGACCCAGGACCTTGCGGTCGTCGTCGCCGAGGACACGAGCGCAGCCGAGGTCGAGCGGGCGGTGCGCGCGGGCGGGGGAGAGCTCCTGCGCTCCGTGCGGCCGTTCGACCTCTACCGCGGTGACCAGCTCGGTCCCGGGCGCAAGTCGCTCGCCCTGCGGCTCGAGTTCCGCGCTGCCGACCGGACCCTGACCGAGGCCGAGGTCGCCGAGCGCCGCGCGGCCATCGAAGCCGCGCTGGCCGACATCGGCGGTGGTCTGCGTGGCTAGGGTCGCGGTCGTCGGCGCGGCGGGCTTCGCCGGCGCCCTGTGCGCGGCCATCGTCGAGCGCCATCCCGGCCTCGAGCTCACGGCTACCACGGCGCGCTCGGACGCGGGCCTGCGCCTCGATCAGGTCTACCCGCGCCACCGCGTCGCCCTCGCGCTCGAAACCTTCGACGCCGACCGGGTGGCCGAGCGCGCCGACGCCGCACTCGTGGCGTATCCCCACGGGGCCGCGGCGCCGGTCGTGCAGGAGCTGCTCGCCCGCGGACTCAAGGTCGTCGACCTCTCGGCTGACTTCCGGCTCGATCGCAGCCGGTACGAGCGCTACTACGGGCCGCACGCGGCGCCCGGCCTGCTCGACGGCGCCGTCTACGGGCTGCCCGAGATCGGACACCGCGAGGGCGTGCGCGAGGCCGAGCTCGTGGCCGGCCCGGGCTGTTATCCGACCGCCACCCTGCTCGCCCTCTGGCCCCTGCGCGAGCTCGCCCGCGACGCCATCGTCGACGCCAAGTCCGGGGTCTCGGGGGCGGGCCGCGAGGCCACGGGGACGACGCACTTCGTCTCGGTCTCCGAGAACGTGACTGCCTACAAGGTCGACGGCCACCGCCACCGCGCCGAGCTCGAGCACGAGCTCGGAGACGGGGAGGAGAGCTTCCCGATCACCTTCACGCCCCACCTGCTCCCGATCGACCAGGGGCTGCTGGCCTCGTGCTACGTGACCCCCACGCGCGAGCTCTCCGCCGCGGACGTACGCGAGGTCTTCGCCGAGGCCTACGCCGACGAGCCCTTCGTCGAGCTCGCCGAGGGCCCTCCGGGCGTGCGCGACGTGCGCGAGACCAACCTCTGCCGGTTGCACGCGACCGTCGAGCCGGCGACGGGGCGGGTCCTGGTCTTCGCGGCGATCGACAACCTGTGGAAGGGCGCGGCCTCCCAGGCCGTGCAGGACCTCAACCTCATGCTCGGCCTCGCCGAGGAGCAGGGGCTGGGGCAGACCGCGACGCGGCGGGCGGCTCCGGCGCCCGCGGTCGGCCGCGGGGCTCAGGTGGCCTCGTGAGCGGAGCTCAGGCGCGGGCAGGCGACTTCGGCGCTGCCGCCGTCGCGTCGGGCTTCTTCCGCTCCCGCTGGGTCGAGCCCCCCGTCTCCGCCCGCGAGCTCGAGCCCGGCACCCTCCCGCGCGGCTTCCGCGCCGCCGCTGTGGCGGCCGGGCTCAAGCGCAGGGGGACGGACGTCGGCGTGCTCGTCTCGGACGAGCCGGGCACCACCTCGGCCGCGCGCTTCACCACCAACGCCCTGGTCGGGGCGCCGGTCGCGGTCTCCGCCGAGGGCGCCCTCGGCGGTCTGCGTGCGGTCGTGGCCAACTCGGCCTACGCCAACGTCTCCGACGGCGAGCGCGGTATGGCGACCGCGCGCGAGTCGCAGGCCGTCGCGGCCGACCTGCTCGACCTCTCCGCCGAGCAGGTCGGGCTGGCCAGCACCGGAAAGATCGCCGTTGAGCTGCCGCAGGAGCGCCTGATCGAGGGGATCGCCACCGCCGTGGCCAACCTGGGCACGGACGGCCTCGGGTTCTCGGAGGCGATCCTGACCACGGACCGTGGGCCCAAGCGGGCCTGGCTCGAGCTCGCGCTGCCGTCCGGGACCGTGCGCCTCGCCGCCCAGGCCAAGGGCGCGGGGATGATCTCGCCGCGCTTCGCGACCATGCTCTGCTTCGTCCAGACCGACGCTGCGCTCGACGCCGAGACCCTCGATCTGCTCACAGGCGTCTGCGTCAAACGCTCCTTCGACCGCATCTCCGTCGACGGACAGCTGTCCACCAGCGACACGGTCTACGCACTGGCCAGCGGCGCCAGCGGGGTCCGGGTCGAGCAGCAGACCGACGACGAGCTCCGCTTCGGCCAGGCGCTCGACGCGCTCCTGCGCCAGCTCGCGCTCGAGATCGTCGCCGACGGGGAGGGCGCGAGCAGGGTGGGGCGGGTCGTGGTCCGCGGGGCGGACGAGCTCGTCGAGCCGGTGGCCCGGGCCGTCGCCGACTCGCCGCTGGTGAAGGCCGCCCTCGCGGGGTGCGATCCCAACTTCGGACGCATCCTCCAGGCCGCCGGCCAGGCCCTCGCCGGCCGAGCGCCGTTCGTGGTCGATCTCGAGATCGAGGGCCGGCGAGTCGCGTCGGCGGGACAGGAGCATGAGCTCTCGCCGGCCGAGTGGGCCGCGCTCGAGGGCGAGGTGACCGGGCCGGAGGTCGAGATCGAGCTGACCGTGCCCGGCTCGGGCGGCGAGACCGAGGTCTTCTTCTCCGACCTCACCCACGAGTACGTGTCGATCAACGCCGACTACTCGACATGAGCGACGCCCTCCCGCACCTCGAGGCCCGCCCCCGTGAGGTCGCCACGCTGCTCGAGGCGCTGCCCTACATCCGCGAGTTCCACGGCCGCACGATCGTCATCAAGTACGGCGGCGCGGCCATGACCGA
>JBBSNG010000065.1:0-10750 GCA_038232755.1 Solirubrobacterales bacterium
AGCCAGAGGGCGACGAGGAAGAGCACGAGCAGCCCGGCGACCAGGCTGAGCGCGTTGTTCTCGATGCCGAAGAGGGCGAGCGACCGCATGAGCAGGAGATTCTACCGAGAAGCGCGGGAAGTCACGTCACGTTCACGCTCGTTCACGCTCGGCCCGCCGCCTCTTCCTCAGAGGAAGACTCGTCCGAGCACGTAGCCGACGACGAAGAAGACGACGATGACCAGGGCGACGACCACCGCCACCACGCCGATCATGGCCATGAAGCTAGGTCCCTCGCCGTCGGGGCGTGGCGGACGGGACGCGGCTGCGCGCGACGGGCCGGGCCCTGAGCCTTCCCCGGGGGCCTCCCCGCCTGGCCGTCCCGCGGGCGGGGAAGGGCGGCGGGGCGGCTGTGGGCCGGAAGTGCTCACAGCACCGAAGCCCGGGTCTCGGGTGCGCGCACGAGATCGGCAACGAGGTGCAGGGAGCCCGTGACGAGCACGGCCCCGTCCACACCCGCCAGGGCCCGCGCCCGCTCGAGCGCCGCCGCCGGGGCGCGCACCACCTCGGCGCCGAGGCGGGGGGCCAGCTGCCCGCACAGGGAGCGCAGGACGGCGGCCGGCAGGGCCCGCTCGAGCGCGGGCTGGGTCAGCACGACGCACTCCATGAGGGGCAGCAGCGGCGCCAGGATCCCCGCCGGGTCCTTGTCGTCGAGCACGCCGATCACGCCGATGAGCGCGCGTGAGCCGACGATCTCGGCCATCGATGCCGCGAGCGCCTCGGCGCCGGCCGGGTTGTGGGCGCCGTCGAGCAGGACGAGCGGGCGCTCAGCCACCGGCTCGAGGCGACCCGGCACCGACACCTGCGCCGCGGCGGCGGCGACGGCCTCCCCGTCGAGCTCCCTGCCGAGGAAGGCCCGGGCGGCCGTCTCGGCCAGCGCGAAGTTCCGCCGCTGGTAGGCACCGGGCGCGCGGGGCATCGGCGGCACCTCGGCCTCGCCGCCCGGGACTACGCGGATCCGGCGGGCCCCGCGCTCGGCCGCCACCCGCTCGGCCACCGCATCGGCCTCGGGCCCGAGCTCGCCCGAGACGAGAAGGCCGTGATCGGGGACGACGGCGAGCTTCTCCTCGGCCACGTGGCTCAGCGTGGGCCCGAGCCAGCGGGAGTGCTCGATCGCGACGCCGGTCAGGACCTGAACCTTCGACGGGATGACGTTGGTGGCGTCGTGCCGACCGCCGAGGCCGGCCTCGATCACCGCGACCTCGACCCGGGCTCGGGCGAGTGCGTGGTAGGCGGCGGCGGTCAACAGCTCGAACTGGGTCACGCGGTCGTCGCCCTCGAGCGTGCGGTCGACGAGCTCGGTGGAGCGCGCCGCTCGCGAGAGCGCCTCGGCGAAGTCGGTCTCGGCGATCGGCGCCTGCGACACCTCGATCCGCTCGCGGAACCCGGTCAGGTGGGGCGAGGTGTAGGCGCCGGTGCGCAGCCCGTGGCTCTCGAGGATGGCCGCGATCATCCTCGCCGTCGAGGACTTACCGTTCGTGCCGACCACGTGGACGCTGGCGAAGCGCCGCTGCGGCATGCCGAGCACCGTCATCAGCTTCCGCATCCGGTCGAGCCCGAATCGCATCCCGAAGAGCTCGAGGTCGAGCAGGTGGTTCTCGGCCTGGGCATAGTTCATCGAGGTCACCGGAGCTCCATCAGCTCCGCGCGGAACCGCTCGAGCTTCTCGCGCTCGCCCTCGACCACCGCGGGCGGCGCCTTCTCGACGAAGCCTCGGTTGGCGAGCTTGACCTCGGCGCGAGCGATCTCTCCCTCGAGCGCGTGGCGGCGCTCGGTCCGGCGGCGTTCGACCTCCCCCACGTCGAGCGCCGCCGAGGCGAGGACGTGGACGGCGCCGCCGGGCACGGCGACCGATGCGATCGGCTCCGCTTCCGTCGCGGGGGAGGCGAGCTCGAGCCGGGCGAGCCGGGCAACATGCGCCGCGGTGGCCGTGAACCCCGAGGCCTCGAGTCGGGCGGGGATCCGCGCGGAGGCCGGCACCTCGACCTCGTCGCGGTAGCGGCGCAGGGCGGTGACGGCCTCGATCACCTCGTCGACCTCACGCTCGGCCTGCGGATCCACTCGCTGCGGCGCGGGCTCGGGCCAGGGTTCCACGGCCAGCAGCCGCCCCTCATCGACTCCCGGGACGAACGACCAGATCTCCTCGGTCACGAACGGGAGCACGGGGTGGGCGAGCACGAGCACGCGGCGCAGGACCCAGAGTGCCATCTCGGCGGCCTCGCGGCGGTCGGGCGAGCCCTCGTAGAGCCGCGGCTTGACGAGCTCGAGGTACCAGTCGCAGACCTCGCCCCATACGAAGGCGTAGAGCTCGCGCGCCGCGCGCGAGAGCTCGAACCGGTCGATCAGATCGGTGATCTGCGCGCTCGCTCCCTCGAGCCGCGAGACGATCCAGCGGTCCTCGGGAGTGCGGGCGGGCGGAGGCTCGCCGGCGGGCGAGACCCGGCCCTCGGAGCCGAGCGCCTCGCCGGCCTGGAGCAGGATCAGCCGCGAGGCGTTCCACAGCTTGTTGGCCAGGTCGCGGCCCTGGGCGACTCGATCCGGCGAGTAGCGCACGTCCTGCGAGGAGGCCATGGCCAGCAGGCCGAAGCGGACCGCATCTGCGCCGTAGGCGTCGATCTCCGAGAGCGGATCGATCCCCGTGCCGAGCGACTTCGACATCCGGCGGCCGTCGGGGGCCTGGATGACCGAGTGGATGGGCACGTCGGCGAAGGGCACCTCGCCGGTGAACTCGATCCCGAACATGATCATCCGGGCGACCCAGAGAAAGATGATGTCGCGCGCCGTCGAGAGGACGTCGGTCGGGTAGAAGGCCTCGAGCTCGGCCGTGGGCTCTGGCCACCCGAGCGTGGCGAACGGCCACAGCGCCGAGGAGAACCAGGTATCGAGCACGTCCGGGTCGCGGCGCAGCTCGTCGCCGCAGATGCCGCAGCGCTCGGGCGGGCTCGCCGGGTCGGCGACGTAGGTCTCGTCGCACTCGTCGCAGTACCACACCGGGAGCTGGTGGCCCCACCAGAGCTGGCGCGACACGCACCACGGCCGGATCCGCTTCAGCCAGTCGAGGTAGACCCCGGTCCAGGGCTTCTCGGGGTGGAAGCGCACGCGGCCGTCGCCGACTGCCGCGATCGCCGGCGGCGCGAGGCGCTCCATGTCGCAGAACCACTGCAGCGAGATCAACGGCTCGATGCGCCGGCCGGAGCGCTGGGAGTGCGGCACGTCGTGGACGTAGGGCTTGGTGCCCGAGATCAGTCCCTCCTCGCGCAGGGCGGCCACCACCGCGTCTCGGGCCTCGTCGACCGTGAGCCCGGCGAAGCGCCGGCCGGCCGCCTCGGTCATACGCCCGTCCTCGCCGATGGCGATGATCTCCTCGAGGCGGTGCTGGCGCCCGAGCTCGAAGTCGTTGGGGTCGTGGCCCGGGGTGATCTTCAGCGCCCCTGTGCCGAAGCTCGGGTCGACGTAGGGGTCGGCGATGATCTTCAGCCGGCGCCCCACGAGCGGCAGGATCGCCGACTCGCCGACGAGGCGGGTGTAGCGCTCGTCGTCGGGATTGACGGCGATCGCGGTGTCGGCGAGCATGGTCTCGGGCCGGACGGTGGCCACCGTGATCGAGCCCGAGCCCGACTCGAGCGGGTAATCGATCGAGTAGAGCGTGTCGCGCATCTCGCGCTGCTCGACCTCGAGGTCGGAGATGGCCGAGCGCGTGCCCGGGTCCCAGTTGACCAGGTAGTTGTCGCGGTAGATCAGCCCCTTCTCGTGCAGGCACATGAAGACGCGCGCGACCGCGCGCGCGTAGGCCTCGTCCATGGTGAAGCGCTCGTCGGCGTAGTCGAGCGAGGCCCCGAGGCGCTTGAACTGCTCGACGATCGTCCGCCCGTAGCGCTCACGCCAATGCCACACCCGTTCGACGAACGCCTCCCGGCCAATCTCCTGACGGCTCGCACCCTCCTCACGCAGCTGGCGCTCGACCTGTACCTGGGTCGCGATGCCCGCGTGGTCGGTGCCGAAGATCCACTTGGTGCGCCGGCCCCGCATGCGGTTGAGACGCACGAGCGAATCCTGGATGGTGGAGTTCAGCGCGTGTCCCATGTGCAACGCGCCGGTCACGTTGGGCGGCGGCACGGCGATCGAGAAGCCCTCCGTCGCCGAGTCTCGCCCAGGCTCGGGACGGAATATCCCAGCGTCCTCCCAGCGCCCGAAGACTCGACGCTCGACTTCGCCGGGTGAGTAGCGCGTGCGCTCTCGCAGGATCTGCAGGCGGTCGGGTCCCACCGCGCCAGTGTATGAGCCCGCACCACGAGCCCGCCCGGACGTCTCTGAGGTCGAGGCTCGACCGCTCCCGGTCAGGTTCGCGGGCGTTCCGACCGAAATAGGGACCTGAGCGTCTGCAATGACGCAATCCGGGCCAGGACTCAGGGAAGGAACAGATGAGCGCGACCCGCAAGACGCTGAACCCGCTGAGGACGCTGCGAGCTCGAATCGGCCTGATCGTGCTCGCAGTCATCGCTGCGCTCGCGCTCTTCATGACCCAGTACCTCAACGACCGTCTGACGCGGGCCTACGACGAGGCGGGCCGGGCCCAGCTCTCGGCCATCGCCAGCATGTGGGACGACTCCTTCCGGGTCAAGCAGCTGGCCAATCCAGTCGGCATCCAACGCCGGATGAACGCGTTGCGGGCCAAGAATCCGACGCTGCACAAGCTCTCGCTCCTAGGCGAGGCCCGCCGCAGGCGCCGCGTGCGGGTCCGACCCATCAGACGCCCCGGAGCGACGCGGCGAGGCGATCTGCGCGACCGAGTGCCGGCGCAGCAGCGCCTCGATGCGCTCGGCGCTCTGCGGGCGGGCGAAGTAGTAGCCCTGCACGAGGTCACAGGACAGCTCTTCGAGGCACTCCCACTGGCGCGCCTGCTCGACCCCCTCGGCGACCACGGTCAGCCCCAGGGTGCGGCCGAGCTCGATGATCCCGCGGACCAGCGAAGCGGCCCGGCCACCGTCGCCGAGCCTGTCGAGGAAGGGCTTGGGGATCTTGAGCGAATCGCAGGGCAGGTTCTGGAGGTAGGACAGCGAGGAGAACCCGGTGCCGAAGTCGTCGATGGCGAGGCGCACGCCGAGGCTCTTGAGCTTCTCGAGGCGGGCGATCGCCTTGTCGGTGTTGCGCATGAGCACGCTCTCGGTGATCTCGAGCACTAGCGACTCGCGGGGAAGTCCGGACTGGCGCAGCGCGGCCTTGACGTCGCGGACGAGATCCGAGGAATCGAGCTGCTCGGCCGACAGGTTGACGCTGATGGTCAACGGCGGATCGCTCGGCCACTGGGTCTGCCAGACCACGGCCTGGCGGCAGGCCTCGCGCAGCACCGAGCGCCCGATCGAGACGATCATGCCGGTCTCCTCGGCCATCCCGATGAAGTCGGCGGGCGAGAGCAGCCCGCGTGAGGGATGGGCCCAGCGCACGAGTGCCTCGAAGCCGGCGATCCGGCCGCTGGCCAGGCCGATGATCGGCTGGTAGTGGACGCGGAACTCCTTGCGCTGGATCGCTCGCCGGAGATCCCCCTCGAGGTCGAGGCGGCGCAGGGCGGTCGTGTGCATGTCCTGCTCGAAGGATTCGTAGAAGCCCTTGCCGCGTCCCTTGGCCGCGTACATGGCCGCGTCCGCGTTGCGCAGGAGCTCGTCGGCCCCGTCGCCGTTCTGGACGTTGCGCGCGATCCCGATCGACACGGTCACGGTCAGCTCCTTGCCCTGGACCCGGAAGGGCTCCATGAAGGCCTCGATCAGGCGTTCGGCCACCGAGGGTGGATCGCTGCCGTCCTCGAGCAGGATGGCGAACTCGTCGCCGCCGAGGCGGGCGCCCGTGTCGCCGTCGCGCAGGCAGCCCCGTATCCGGTCGGCGACCTCGAGCAGGAGCTCGTCGCCCGCGGAGTGCCCGAGGCTGTCGTTGACCGTCTTGAAGTCGTCGACGTCCAGGAAGAGCACGGAGATCGGCTCGTCGAGGGAACGGCGCAGAGCCAGCGCGTGCTCGACGCGGTCGCGGAACAGGCTGCGGTTGGCGAGGTCGGTGAGCGGGTCGTGGAAGGCCTGGTGGGTGAGCTGCTCCTCGAGCTCCTTGCGCTCCGAGACGTCACGTGTGTTGAACACGAGGCCCTGCACGCTCGGATCGTCGATCGAGTTCGCCACCGTGGCTTCGACGTCGGTCCAGGACCCGTCGCGGTGGGCCCAGCGGAACTCGAGCCGGGCCTGGTCGCGACCCTCGCTCTCGGCGAGGGCGCGGCAGACGGTCGAGACCTGATCGATGTCGTCGGTGTGCAGGAGCTCCTCGAGCCGGCGCCCGACGAGCTCGTCGGAGCTGTAGCCGAGGATGGCGAAGACCGCCGGTGACTGGTAGGTGATCACTCCGAGCGAGTCGGTGACGGTGATCACGTCGGAGGAGTTCTGCACCAGCGAGCGGAAGCGATCCTCGCTCTCGCGGCGCTTGGCCTCGGCCTCCTGCTGGCGCACGAGGGTCTGGCTCAGGACGTTGACGAGGCCGGACATGCGCATCAGGACCAGCGCAAAGAGAACGACGGTGGCGGTGAGGGTCACCGCGACGTCCTGGTCGCTACCGCGCAGGGCCTCGACGCCTCGAACCCCTGGGGCCACGAGCGAGGCACCCGCGAGTAACGCGAGGCGTCCGCCGGTGATCCTCACCTCGGGGTTGGGCGCCGGATCCGAGAGCGCCCGCATCGAGGGATGCAGCGCAGCGGTGCCCCAGAGCACGTAGGAGAGCAGGAAGAAGGTATCCGGCGGGGCGCCGGTCTGGTAGGTCCCGTTGAGCAGCAGCACCGAGTACCAGCTGTCGCCTACGAGCAGGACGAGGATGCTCGCGCCGAGCAGGTGGTAGGCCTGGGTGCGGACACCCGGTCCGATCGCGAGCCGGGCCGCAAAGGTGACGAGGATCAGGTCCGCGAGCGGGTAGGAGATCGACACGGCGCGCTCGAGCGGGGTCAGATTCGGGTCGCCCGCGTAGGGCCGGATGAGGAAGAACCAGGCGATGACCCCGACGCTCACCATGATGATCAGGGCATCGATCAGGCTCGAGCGGTCGCGGGTCGGATCGCGGTCGCGAATGAGTGCGAGCAGGCCCGCGGCGAACAGCGGGTAGGCGAGCAGGTAGAAGGGATCGGCCAGAGAGGGGAACGGGGCCTCGCCGCCGCCGAAGACCTCGTAGTAGGCGCGGATCGAGTCCCCGAGCGCGAACGAGACCTGTCCTGCCGCGAACAGGTACCACGGCCGCGGATTCGACGGCCGGTACCAGCGAACGCCGATGATCATCGCCGCCGCGGACGAGAGGGCGAGCGCGTCGTAGATCAGGTGCTTGGGCAGGTCGCCGCTGACCACGAAGTCGATCAGGACGGCAAGCATCCCGATTACGAGGTAGGCGCGCCAGACCGGAGGGGATTGCCGAAGCCGCTTGGTCATTGATTTCGGCATCGGCTTCGCGTCTCGATCCCTTGAGTCCACGGCGGGCGCGTTGACGTTCGGACGACTCCTCGCGTGCGCCCGCAGCGACCGCACGCGACGCCTACTGCGCCTCGACGCTGACCCGGACGGTTCGTAGCGTCGGGTCGCTCAACCCGCGCACGACCCCGCCCTGCTCGAGCGTGCTCTGAAGATAGGCGAGGGTCGCCGCGGTCAGGCGCTCGCCGGGGAGGGCGTTGGGGATCCCCGGCGGGTAGGCGGCGAGCGACTCGGCGGTCACCCGCCCGATCGCCGCTTGCAACGGCACCTGCTCCTGGCGACCGAAGAAGGCCTGGCGGGGGCTGATCACGAGCGGCCCCCACTCCGGCGGCGGGGCGACCCGCCGCCCGAGATTTCGGCCCACCTCGACCCGGTCGGCAGCCTGGGCGAGGGCCTCGACGAGGCGCCCGCCCTCCTCCCGCGCCGACCCGCTGATCCCGAAGATGGCCACGAGCATGCGCGGTGCCACGAGCTCGAGGTGGACGTCGGCGTCCACGCGCACGAGGTCGGCCAGCTCGTAGCCGGTGGCGCCGGTGCCGCGGACGTCGATGGCGAGGCGCAGCGGGTCGTAGTCGTAGACGCCGGGGTGCTTGAGGAGACGCTCGTCGAGGACCTCGAAGCCCGGGATCGCCGCGATCGCCTTGCGCGTGGCCGCCACGGCGCTGATCGACTCCTCGAGGGCCTCCTCCCCGCCGGTGACGGCCAGCCGACGCGCGGCGTCCAGCGAGGCCAGGAGCAGCGAGCTCGGGCTCGTCGAGCGCACCAGCGTGAGCGCCCGCTCGAGGACGGTCTCCTCGATGCGTCCCTCCGAGTCGTGTCCGAGGTGGAGCATCGCCGACTGCGTGAGGCTGCCCATGAGCTTGTGGGTGCCCGAGAGGACGATGTCCGCCCCCGCCGACAGCGCGTCCTCGGGCAGGGCGTCGTGGAAGGAGAAGTGAGGCCCCCAGGCCTCGTCGACGATCAACGGCACCCCCCAGACGTGCGCGACCTCGGCCAGCCCGCGGACGTCCGCGACGGCACCGAAGTACGTGGGCGAGACGACCATGGCCCCGACCGCGCCCGGAGAGTCGGCCAGAGCTAGCTCGAGCGACTGAGGCGTGACGCAGTGGGCGATGCCGAGCTCGGGGTTCAGCTCCGGGCCGACGAAGATGGGCCGCAGACCCGAGGTGACGAGTCCGTCGATCGTGCTCGCGTGGGCGTTGCGCTGAACGATGACCTCTCCCCCGAGCTGGGCGAGAGCGAGGCAGATCGCCTGATTGCCCTGCGTGGCTCCGTTCGAGAGGAAGTAGGTCTGCTTCGCTCCCCAGGCGTCGGCGGCCATTTCCTGAGCCTGCTCGAGCGGGGTGGGCGACGGGCCGACGTCGATCCCGTGGATGACCATCGGCACGTCGAGCGACATCGCGTTCGCGCCGAGCGCGGAGAGCAGCGCGCGGTCGGTGCCCATTCCGCCCTTGTGACCGGGGACGTGGAAGCGGCCCGGCGAGCGCTCCGCGTAGGCCTGAACGGCCTCCAGGTACGGCGCCGAGGCGTGATCGGTCCGTCGTGGCTTCGAGGACCCCGGCGGCAGGAACACCTCCTGCTCCTCCTCCGGCGCGAGCTCGATCGTCTGGTCGAGGGTGGGTCGAAAGAGTGACATGCGTGTCCTGTCGACAGCCCCCAGAGGCGACTTGAACGCGGTGGTCCTTGCGCTGGACAGGCTTCCGAGAGCGAATGCGGAGGGTCTCCGCGCCGCGGGAAGCGGTCTCGAGAAGCTCAGTCGGCGAGGCGAGCGACAAAGGCGGGCAGAGCGCCGCGGCCGCGCAAAAGCGGCCCGTGCCCGAACAAGACGAGCGCGGGCTCGAGCGCCGCCAACCGCCGCGCCGACTCGCGGTTGCGCACCGGGTCGGGAGTGAAGAAGCTCGGCGGCTCGTGCAGGCCCGGGATACCGGTCAGCGGATGGCATCCGAACAGCACGTCGCCCACGATCAGCGTGCGGTCGCCCTCGCGCCACAGGGCGATGTGCCCGGCGGAGTGACCGGGGGTCTCGAGCACTACGAAGTCCGCCACCTCGTCACCTTCGCGCAGGCGCCGGGCGACCGGATGGCCCGGTCCCGCGAACGCCCACTCCGAGAGCCGGTTGATCGGGTGGCGCGGCTGGCGCTCGGCCAGACGGCCGCTCTCCATCGCTTCGGTATCGGCCTCACCGCACCACAACGGAACGCTCAAGCGCTCGCAGACCGCGTGGCTCGAGCCCTGGTGGTCGGGGTGGGCGTGGGTGACGACATGGGCGGCGAGGGCCCGGCCTTCCAGCTCGCGGAGGATCCGCCGCTCGGCGTGGCGGCTCGCGGCGTCGACCAGAACGTCGCCAACCAGGTAGGCGTTGATCGCGTTCGGCGGAAAGCCGCGGAGCTGGTGGACGCCTTCGACGAGCTGACGCATGCGGCGCGCAGCCTACGCGGTGCTCGTGCCGCCTCCCACTCGCAGGCGCCTAGGCCGACTCCTCGATCTGCGCCCCGTCCTCCTCGTCCTCCTCCGGTGCCGCCTCGGTCACCAGAGTTGGTTTCAGGCCCCGCTCGATGGTCTCCCGGGTGACGACGCACTTCGTGACGTCCCGTCGCGAGGGCAGCTCGAACTGGACCTCGAGCAGGACCTCCTCGATGATCGAGCGCAGGCCGCGGGCGCCGGTCTCGCGCTCGAGCGCGCGGTCGGCCACCGAGCGCAGCGACTCCTCGGCGAACACGAGCTCGATCCCGTCGAAGGAGAAGAACCGCTGGAACTGCTTGACGAGCGCGTTGCGTGGCTCGGTGAGGATGGTCACGAGGTCGTCCCGCTCGAGCTGGTGGATGACGGAGATGACCGGCAGGCGGCCGATGAACTCGGGTATCAGCCCGTACTCGACGAGGTCCTCGGGGAGCACCGCCTCGAAGGCGTCGCCGGCGTCCTTGTCGGCCTTGGAGGTCACCGCCGCGCCGAAGCCGACGCCGTTGTGGCCGACGCGCCGCTCGATCACCTTGTCGAGTCCCGCGAAGGCGCCACCGCAGATGAACAGGATGTTCGTGGTGTCGATGGTCAGGAACTCCTGGTGAGGATGCTTGCGCCCGCCCTGGGGCGGCACCGAGGCGGTCGTGCCCTCGAGGATCTTCAAGAGCGCCTGCTGGACGCCCTCACCGGAGACGTCGCGGGTGATCGACGGGTTGTCGGCCTTGCGGGCGATCTTGTCGACCTCGTCGATGTAGATGATCCCCGTC
>JBBSNG010000066.1:0-10750 GCA_038232755.1 Solirubrobacterales bacterium
CGTCCAGATGGTCGGACAGATTCTTCTGATCGTCGGCGTGGACGGACTCCTCCTGCCCCTCGTCTTGACTGCCATGTCGCGCCGCGGGCCTCGCTAAGAGGATGCCGGTCGTTCCTCGGCGATCGACTCACCTGAGCCCGGTGCCGGGCCTATGGATGAACAGGTGGTAGCGGCAGCCCTTCCCGCTCCCGCGCGCGACGTCGGCCAGCTGGAAGCCACCGGAGCGAGGGTCTTCGGCTGGCCAGGATCATGACGTCCGGTCGCGCCCATAGACGTAGTTCACTCGACCGGAGAGCGGCAAACGGCCGGTGCGCTGAATCAGCTCCTCGTTGAGCAACAGCTGATCGATGGCGGTTCGACCACCGGATCGGGCGGGAACCAGGCCTGCGTCTGAGATCGAGAACACGGCGTCCCGCGCCGTATTGGCGCGCAGCCAGCGAGCGGCGTCGACGCGCGCGCCCTGCTGACACGTCGAATATCGGACCACCGGGTCTGCTTGCAGGAGACGCGAGCTCCGCAGGGGCAGCGAGACGGCTACGAGGAGGAGGAGGGTTTGCCGCGATCGCGGCCGGCGCGCCTAGCCGCCCCAGGCGATCACAGGCGAACGCCACGGCCAACCCGACCAGCAGCGCCAGCCGCGGCCACGTATCAGGGCAATCCGACGTTGATCGACTACGCGTCGACCAACGGCGCCATCACCGCGCTCACTCGCTCGCTCGCGATCTCCCTCTCGGGCCGCGGCATCCGGGTGAACGGCGTCGCACCGGGGCCGGTCTGGACGCCACTGACCCCGGCCAGCTTCCCCGCCGAGAAGGTCGAGAGCTTCGGCGAGCAGACCCCGATGGGCCGGATCGGTCAGCCGGAGGAGATCGCGCCGAGCTACGTGTTCCTGGCCTCGAGCGACGCGTCGTTCATGTCGGGACAGGTCCTCCATCCCAACGGAGGCACCGTGGTCAACGGCTGATCCTCGTCAACTCTCCCCGTCGGCGGGGCTCAGCGGCCAGACCAGCACGTCCTGCCGACGCGCGAAGTGAAGGAGGGGCTTGCCTTCGAGCCTGAGGCCGAGCGGGTCGGCCATCGTGTCACGACGCGCCGCAGCGCTGACAGGGGGACCCGCCAGTGGGCGAACAGCAGGTCCTCCCAGGTCTGAGCCATCACCCACGGACCGTCGGGAAGCGGCCACGGCCGGTGGGCGGTATGGGTGAGGCTGGCCCGCTGCGCGCGGACGGCCAAGCGTTACGCCGTCCCCGCTGCCGCCTTCTCGCGCTGGCGCTCCGGGCTCACCCGCACGACGTCCCACGCCAGCCCAATCCGCTCTAGAGCACTGATGAACAGACCGCCGAGGTCGAGCTCGCGGCGGCGCAGCCCGTGGAAGGCCGAGGTGGGAAAGGCGTGATGGTTGTTGTGCCACGACTCGCCGAACGTCGCCAGCGAGAGCCAACCCACGTTGGTGGAGTAGTCGTCGGTCGGGAACCGGCGGCGCCCGAAGAAGTGGCAGATCGAGTTGATGCTGAAGGTCGCGTGGTGGAGCAGGAAGACCCGAACGAGGCCGACCCACAGGAGCGTCAGCAGCCCGCCGGTGATCGTGCCCTTGACGAGCAGGCCGACCAGGAACGGGATGATCAGTCCGGCCAGCATGAGCGGCTTGTCCGCAGCGTCGATCAGCCGCAGGCCGCGGTCCCTGAGGAGGTCTGGTGCGTAGCGAAGCCGGTCGGCCTGGCCGACGGTGTTGAACAGCCACCCGACGTGGGCGTGCCACAGGCCCTTGAGCGCACCGAGCACGCCGCCGCCGTTGTGGTGCGGAGTGTGGGGATCGCCTTCCTCGTCGGTGTGGTCGTGGTGCTTGCGGTGGTCAGCCACCCACTTGATGACCGAGCCCTCGATGGCCAAGGTGCCGAGCACCGCGAGCGTGTAGCGCACCGGGCGGTAGGTCTGGAACGAGCGGTGGGTGAGCAGCCGGTGGAAACCCACGGTGATCCCGATGCAGGTGAGCGTGTAGGCGACGGCCAGGGCGACGATGTCGATCCAGGTCACGAGGCTGCCCCAGAGGAGGAACACCGCGGCCACGAAGGCCCCGAGAGGCAGGACCATGGCCAGGAAGTTGGTGATCTGGTGGGCGCGACTGTGAGCGGCGCCTGAGTGAGAGGGTTCGGCGAGGGCGCCGGCGTTTGTGGTCATGTCGCGAGGGTACCCGGGGCCGTTTGCGCGTAAGCGCGGGCGGCCACCGCCGGGATCGGCGGACGTCAGGAGCGCCGAAGCCAGCCGCGGCCGACCAGCCGGCGGCGCCGACGCTCGGAGCGTCGGGCGGCGTCGCCGATCAGCCAGAACATCGGCGGCCAGAGACCGACGAAGATCGCGCGGCGCTCGGCGTTCCCCCGCTCGTCCTCACCGACGGTCTTGGCGCGGATCCATAGGCCGATGCAGAGGACGATCGACCCGACCGAGCTCGCGTACAGGTAGCGACTGGGGCGGCCGGGTGCGGCGTCGAAGGGGTCGGTCATGGCGGGTACAGCTTGACGCATCCCCATCGCGGGGAGCGCGAGGGCGGTCTCGAGCGAGGCGGATGCAGTAGAACCGAAGACGTGCCGCGCGGCCTGACCTTCACGAACCGGGTGTCCACGGCGGCCCGCTGGCCGGTGGGGATCGGCCTGACCGCCTGGCGCTACATGTGGCGGACGACTCCGATGCACCGTTGGGAGCTCGCCGGCTCGGCGTCGGCCGACGCGCCGCCCGGCCTGCCCGACGACGTCGACCTGAGCGAGCTCCAGCGCTCGAGTGACGGAGCGGGACCCCTGATGCACCGGCTCTACCGCACGCGGATCGTCGGCTCGTCGCTCTCGCCCGAAGAGCTGCTGCGTCGCATCACCAACGATCTCGACGCGGTCGCCCCGTCGGAGTTCGCGTCTTTTCGCAAGGTGGCCGGCGGCGAGCGGCTGGAGGTGGGCGACGAGTACACGGTCCGCATGCCCGGGCCCTACGACGGGCCGGTGCGGGTGATCGCGGTCAGCTCGACCTCCTTCCGGCTGGCCACGCTCGACGGCCACCTCGAGGCGGGACAGATCGAGTTCCGTGCCACCTCCGACCACCGCTTGCTCGGATTCAAGATCGAGTCGTGGGCCCGCAGCGGAGACCGCTTCAGCGACCTCCTGTTCACCCGCATCAGGCTGGCCAAGGAGGTGCAGCTGCACATGTGGACCTCCGTGCTCGCGCGCGTGGTCGAGCTCTCCGGCGGCCGCATGGAGGGCGGCATGGTGATCACCACCCGCCGGGTCGGTCCCGCCGAGCTCGAAGGAGGGACGGAGGAGCCGGAGGGCGAGCCGGAGCCAGCGCTCGCCGCTCTGGCGGCTCGCGAGGTCAACTTCGACGAGACCCGTGAACGCCACACGCCCGATAACGGCTGGCGGGTCGACGACATGGTCGAGCCGCTGCCCCACGAGCCGTCGGGGCCTCCGGTCGAGGACGGGAGCTTCCGCGTGTGCCGCAAGCTGATGGTCGACTACCAGCTCGCCGACCCGGCGGTCGTCCGGGCAAGCTATCGCCGCGACGCGCCGCTCGAGGGCCGCGACATGCTCCTGCGCATCAGGTTCCTCCGCGTGCCGATCAAGGTCGGGGTGCGAGTCGGCGAGGTCTACGAGGAGACGCGGGAAGTCGACGGCCGCCCGGCGTGCGTCTTCGGCTGGAGCTACGCGACCCTCCAGGGCCACTTCGAGCAGGGACGGATGCACTACCAGGTGTGGAAGTGGCTCGACACCGGCGCCGTCGCCTTCCGAGTCCACGCGTTCTCGAAGGCCGCGGACAGCGGCTCGCGGATCCTGCGGCTGGGATTCCGGATGTTGGGACGGACCAATCAGCTGCGCTTCTACCGCGAGGCGTGCCGGCGCGCGAGGCGGCTGACCGAGGCCGAGCTCGAGACCGCGCGCACGAGGACGTCGCCGTAGCGCGACGAGTCGCCCCCGAGAGATGCTGGGTCTGGTTGCGAGCATCCTGCCGTTCGCGGCGGGCGCCTCGGTTACTCCGACGATCCTTCTGCTCCAGCTTCGCTACTGCGGGGGAGCAGGGGGCTCGCGCGGGACCGGCGTCGTCTTCGCCGCCGGGTGTGCGGCCGTCCTCGTCGTGGTCACCGGCCTGGCCCTCGCGCTGGCCGCGGGAACCGGCGGCCCGGAGAGCTCGCCCACTGCCGTCGGGATCGTCAAGCTCGCGCTCGCGCTCGTCCTCGCGGCCTACGGACTGTGGTCGCTGCGCCGGCCCGCCGACCCGGCCGGAGGTTCGAGCTCCTCGCGGCCCGAGAGCCGGCTGCGCACCTTCGCGGTCGGGGTCGCGATGATGGCCACCAACTTCACCAGCCTGGCGCTGTACTTCCCGGCGATCCACGAGATCGGCGTCTCGCGGGCGGGTCTCGTGGGGAGGGTCGCGGCCGTCGGCCTGCTCTTCCTGGCGACCATGCTTCCCGCTCTCGTGCCGCTCCTGCCCCCGGGTCCGGTCGGACGGGCGCTCCGCGCACCGCTCGAGCGGATCCACGAGCTCGTGGCCGCGCACGAGCGCGTCTTCATCCCCGTGCTGACCTTCCCTTTCGCCGCCTATCTCGGCGTGCAGGGACTGGTCAGGCTCGCCTGACCGCCGGCGTCACGCCGAGCGGTTCGCGCGGAGCGTGGACGGGAGGGTTCGGCCCGCCGGGTCGCGGCGGGGCGGGGAAGTGCTCGAGCACCCACGCCGGCCCCAGCTCGAGCCGCCGGTAGGAGGCTCCACGGATCGGTCGGTAGTCGCGCGTACGAGGATCCATGGGCAGGTTGGCCTCCATCGGGTACCACGCGTTGTGCTCGGCGATCAGCTCGTTCAGACGGTCGAAGCGCCACCCCTGAGCTCGTTTGCGCCAGTGCTGCGAGAATTGGCCGAGATCGTCGCCGAGGGCCTCGAGGAGCTGCCAGTAGGCTGCCTCGAGGCGCCGCCGTTCGGCCCGGTAGGCCGCCTCGATGTCGCGTAGCCGCCGCATGTAGCGCGGCGCCGAGTTCGCCCTGATGTACGACTCGATGGTCTGAGGGGCCACCCGGACCCGCCGACGCTGCCGACGGCGCGGCGCACTTCGCGTGTCTGGGGTCTCCTCGGGCTGCGAGCTCATGGGTCGATGCGACCGAGCCGCTGGGGCTCAGAAGTAGCGCATCGGGTTTACCGGCTTGCCTCCGACCCGGGTCTCGAAGTGGACGTGGGGGCCGGTGGAGCGCCCGGTGGAGCCCACTTTCGCGATCACGTCGCCCTTCTTGACCGATTCGCCCTTCCTTGCGCCCAGACTCGAGTTATGGGCGTAGCAGGTGGTGAGGGTGCGGGAGTGCTGGACGCAGATGTAGTTGCCGTAGGCCCCCGTCGGGCCGCTGACCACGACCCGGCCCGAATCCGCGGCGTAGACGGGCGTTCCGGTCGGCGCGGCGATGTCGACACCCGAGTGCAGCCGCCCCGAGCGAGGTCCGAACGGAGAGCTGATCCTGCCCACGCGGAGCGGCCAGATCAGCTTGCCGGTACCCGAAGCCGGGCCCTGCGGCCCGCTCAGAGCGGCCTCGATGCGCGCGTTCTCGCGCTCGAGGGCGGCAAGCTGACTCCTGATCTCGGAATCCGAGGCGATCTCCTCGCTCGGCTTCTCGCCGTCGACCTCGACGATCGCGTCAGTGGCTCTGCCCGCCTCGCTCTGGCCGGGCTTCTCGCTCTCGTTGAACTCCTCGGTGCCGACGCCGATCACCGGGGACGCCTTGGCCGAGGTCGAGCGCTCCTCGCGACGCTCGGACGACCGAGGCGCGGGCAGGGTGTCGAGCCGGAGCGCCGGCGGTGGCTCGGGTCGATCGACCTTCGCGGCCGTGCGCTGAGGGGTCACCGGGTCGGCCGATATCCAGAGCGCGCCGGCGCCGCCGACGAGGACCACCAGCGCCGTCAGCAGCGAGACGCGCACGATCCGCCCGGCGGCGATCCCGAGCCGCAGTCTGTCCCTGACGCTGTGCGTTCCTTCGGTCAACCCGATACCTCCCTCGAGCAAGCTCGGCGCCCAGCATACGCGACGCTCGACTTGTGAGCGAGCGCTTGCCGGTGCTGGTCAGCCAGACAGCGCCAGCGGCCCCGCGCAACGGCCGCGGCCTTCGAGCGCCGCACCGGGCGTCACGCCTCTGCTAAGAGTCGGCGCGAGGGAAGTGAGCCGATCCAGAGTGAAGAGAGGGGCGATCATCGCCGCAGCCGGGCTCGGCGCGGCGGCGGTCGTGCTGGCGGTCCTCCTCTTCGTGGGCGGCTCCGCGCCGGACACGCCCTACGGAGACCGCAGCTCGGCCGGCGAGCGAAGCTCGGGCCCGCCCGGACGCCCCGCGCGCCGTTTCGGTCAGACGGTCCGGCTGAAGACGTACCTGACGACCATCGATGTACGGCCGGTCGCGTTCGTGCGCTTCCCCGCCACGTCGAGCTCGGGCGCCGGCGTCGGGGTCGATCTCGCCGTTCGCAACGTGGGCGACGCGCCCTACCGTGACCAGCCGCTCCAGGCCGCCTCCGTGACCCTGCGCAACGGCGGCGAGGCCGAGCGCCTCTACGACCCCGTCGGGCGGTGCGCCGGACCCCCCGAGGACACGATCCGCATCCCTCCCGGCGCCACCGAGCGGTTCTGCCTCCCCTTCGAGGCCGGCGGCCGCGCCGACGTCTTCGTGTACGCGCCCGAGTCGGGGCTTCCCGGAGATCGGGGCGCCCCCGAGGCGGCCGCGTGGGGCTTCTCGGGCTAGAGACTGCCGGTCCCGGGCAGGCGCCGCCCCGTGCTCATCCGGCGCCCCTCCCGTGCCGATACTGAGACGATGGGGGAATCGACGCGTTGAAGGCCGCCGAGACGCCATCGCCGCGAGCGGGCGAGACCATGGGCCCGTCCCCGATCGCCGGTGAGACCGGGCTGACCGAGGACGGTCCCTCCCTGCGCGAGGCCGCGCGCAGCCTCTACGCCCGGCGCCACGACCCCGATCTCGAGGTCGACATGCGCATCGCCTCTCCGATGGGAGGCTTGCTGTGGATCGCCGGCAGTCTTCTGTGCCTCGCGATGTTGGCGCTGGCGCCGCCCGACAGGGCTCTCGGACCGATCGGCTGGCTCATCGCCGCGATCCTCCTCGCCGCGGGGCTCGCCGTCGGGTTTCACCGTCTCCGCGGCGCCCAGCCCTCCGGCTTCGGCGCGCTGTTCGCGGGAACGGTCATGGCCGTCATCGCCGTCGCCATACTCGAATGGCTCGCGGGCGGACGTACCTCGCCCTACCACCAGCTCTATGCGTTGCCGGTCATCTACGCCGCGACCGTGCAGCCGCGCCGGCGCGCGGTGCTCGGGTTCGTCCTGGTGGCCATCGTCGTGTGGGCGCCGCTTCTCTATGCTCCACCGTCCCAGCTGCTGCCGGCCGACATCGTCGGCCAGCTCATGTTGCTCGCCGTCCTCGCCCTGGCCGGCCGGATCGTCTTCACCCTCCTTCGCGGTCAGCGGTCGGGGTTGCGCCGGGCGCGTGAGCAGGCTCACCAGCTCGCTCGCCGTGACGCTCTGACCGGCCTCGGCAACCGCCTGCGCCTCGAGGAGACGCTCGAGATCGAGGTCGCCCGCGCCCGGCGCCAGAACAGCCCGCTCAGCCTCATCATCGGAGATCTGGACGGCTTCAAGGCCATCAACGACGCGTCCGGCCACGCCGGCGGCGACGAGTGCCTACGGCGCGTTGCCGCGGCGGTCGGGGAGGCCTCGCGCACCGAGGATCAGTGCTTTCGCTGGGGCGGCGACGAGTTCGTCGTCGTCCTGCCCGAGACGAGCGCGTCCGAGGCCGCCGAGGTGCGCCGGCGCGTCTGCACCGCGGCGAGCGAGGCGTACCCGAGACCGGACGGCGGGACCGTCCGCCTGACCTGCGGGACGGCCGAGCTCAGGCCCGGAGACGACGTGACGAGCCTGCTGGCTGCGGCCGACGAGGTGCTCTTCCGCTTCAAGCGGCGACCGCGGCACGTGGACGCTCGCGAGGCGGTCGGGCCGTCGAGCCGGCACGGCGACTGAAGGCGATGAGCAGAGAGAGCGAAGCGGCCGAGCCCGCCGATGAGCTGACGCGCCTGCGGGCCGATCTCGCCGCGCAGAGCTCCGTCGCGCGCATCCTGGCCGAGGCGCCGACCCTCGAGGAGGCGGGTCCGAGACTGCTCGAGGCCATCGGCCGCGGCCTCGGCTGGGAGCTCGGCTTCCTGTGGACCGTCGACGACCGCGAGGGGGTCCTGCGTTGTCGGGCCGATTGGGGCGACCCCGCGGTCGGACCGACCTTCCGCCGCCTCAATCAGAGCCACGCCTTTGCGCTCGGCGAAGGCCTGCCGGGCCGGGTGTGGGCCTTGGAGACGGCGATCTCGGTTCCCGACGTGCTCGCCTACGAGCGCTTCACGCGGACGCAGGCCGCCGAGCGCGACGGGCTGCGCGGCGCGTTCGGATTCCCGGTGCGCGACCGGGGCCGCGTCCTCGGGGTCATCGAGTTCCTCAACCGCGAGGTCGGCGCGCCCGCGGAGGGTGCGCTCGCGCTCGCCGAGACCTTCGGGCACCAGATCGGCCAGTACCTCTGCCGTCGGCGGGCCGAGGAGGCGGTGAGCGCGAGCGAGGCGCGCAAGACCGCCGTGTTCGAGGCGGCCCTCGACGCCATCATCACCATCGACGCGCGGGGTGAGGTGGTCGAGTTCAACGCGGCTGCCGAGCGCGTGTTCGGCTGGGCGCGCGAGCAGGCCGTCGGCCGCGAGATGGCCGAGCTGATCGTGCCCCCGTCGCTGCGCGAGGCGCACCGCACCGCCCTCGCCCGGGCGGTGGAGACGGGCGGCGGGGCGCTGCTCGGCCGCCGCCTCGAGCTGACCGGCCTGAGGGCCGGCGGCGCCGAGTTCCCGATCGAGCTGACCATCATGCGCATGGGGCTCGACGAGCCGCCGGCGTTCGTCGGGTACGTTCGCGACACGACCGACCGCAAGCGGGCCGAGGAGCGCACCGAGCTCCTGGCCGCGGCCGGCGAGGAGCTGACCGCCGCGCTCGACCTCGGCGCGACGATCGGCGCGGTGGCAGCGCTGTGCGTGCCTCAACTCGCCGACTGGTGCGTGATCGACATCGTCGGGGAGGGTCGGCGGATCGAACGGGTCGCCGTGGCGCACGCCGACCCCGAGCGTGCCGCACTGGCCCGGGAGCTCGAGCGGCGACCCGGGACCGAGACCTCGAGTCCGGACGGGCTGACCCGGGCGATCCGCATGAACGAGGCCGAGCTGGCGACAGAGGTACCGGACTCCCTGCTCGCCGCGGCCGCCGAGGACGCCGACCACCTGGCCGTCCTGCGCGAGCTCGCACCGCACGCGGCGATGATCGTGCCCCTCCACGCCCGGGGGCGAACGCTCGGGGCGATCTCTCTGCTGGGCGAGTCGGGCCGGCGCTTCGACGAGAACGACCTCTCCTTCGCCCGCGAGATCGCCCGCCGCGCCGCCCTGGCCATCGACAACGCACGCGTCCACGAGGAGCGCAGCCGGATCGCCGCGACTCTCCAGGCGAGCCTGCTGCCGCCGCGCCTGCCGCGCCTGCCGGGCGTAGCGGTCGCCTCCCGCTTTCGCGCCGCCGGCGAGAGCCACCGGGTCGGCGGCGACTTCTTCGACCTGTTCGCGACCGCCGCGGGGGATTGGACGATCGTCATGGGAGACGTCTCGGGCAAGGGAGCGGAGGCCGCGGCGGTCACCGCCCTGGCCCGCTACACGGTCCGCGAGGCCGCTGCCCACGATCCGGCGCCGAGCGCGGTCCTCACCCGCCTCAACGAGGCGATCCTCGCCTACCAGGCCGACGGTGGCGATCGGTTCTGCACCGCCGTGGTCGGCCGGCTGAGGCCGACGGCGGCCGGTGCCTGCCTGGCGCTGGCGAGCGGCGGGCACCCCCTGCCGCTGCGCCTCGGCGCCTCCGGTGAGGTCGAGCCCGTCGGGAGGTCGGGCATGCTGCTGGGCGTGGCGCGCGACCCGGATCTCCACGACGTCGAGCTCGAGCTCGAGGACGGGGACTCACTGTTGCTCTACACCGATGGCGTGACCGAGACGCCGACAGCCCTGGGCCTGCTCGGCGAGCGGGGACTGGCGGCTCTGCTCGAGGGCTCGCGTGGGCTCGACGCCGACGCCCTCGTCGACCGCGTCGACCGCACCGTCGTGAGACTCCAGTCGGGCACGCCGCGCGACGACATCGCGATGGTCGCGCTCCAGGTCCAGACCGGCTCGGATCCGAGCGTGGAGCAGGCGGGCGGCGGCGAGCAGCTCGCGGCGGTGTCGGTCAGCCCCGGGGCGCGCCCGGCGGCCGACTGACGTCCGGCCGGTCCGTCCCGGGAGGACGAGCGCGACGCCGAGGAGACCGGCCGCGCGAACGCCGGCGACCCCGAGCACAACACGACTCCGCCCGGCAACCCGGAGACCGACGACGAGGCCGTCGAGAAGGGCGAGGACAACCTGGGGCGGATCGCCGGACGCTGAGCCCGGCGCGCCGAGGGACTCGCCTCAGCTCAACTCGACGTGGCGGACGGGCAGGCTGAAGCGCCGCTCGACCTCTCCGACAACGTCCTTCTCGCGCCAGTTGCGCTCGCCCTCGGGGTGGTCGAAGACGACGATCTCGTCGGCGTCGAACGTCGCGAGCGCATCCTGGATGGCCAGGATGGGATCGGACTCGCCGGTCTCGCCCATGGCGCTGACCCCCTCCTCCTCGAGGCGCTCGACGCTCTCGGCCTGAACCTCCTCGGCTCGC
>JBBSNG010000067.1:0-10709 GCA_038232755.1 Solirubrobacterales bacterium
AGGTCCTCGAGACCCAGGAGGGGTTCAACGAGGCCGCCGCGGAGCTCGGCTTCCGGGCTCGCCTCGCGCCGCACCTCAATCCGACGTGAGCAACTGCAGCGCGCCTGCCGGTTCGAGGCGAGCGAAACGCGGGTAGGTGCTTGAGCATGGACAACGAGCACGACGAATCCGACAAGCGCCCCGAGGGCGCGCCTCCCGAGCAGGCCGCCGACGACGAAGAGGGTCAGGCGGACGCTGCACGCGGTGCCGCCGAGGCCAACGCGGGCGTGCCCAACGAGGACGGCCAGGCGACCGGGAATCCCGCCAACGCGGGCTAGACCGAAATAGGCCGCGCCCCGGGGCGCGGCCAACGAAGCCGGCCTGACGCGGGCCCTAACCTTGCCCGCGTGCTCGAAGCGCTCAAGCCCGTCCTTCGCGCCGCCGCCGGCGCGGCCTTCGTCGTGGGGACGATCCTCTTCCTGATCAATCCCCCGTCGCTCTCGGGCGCGGGAGAGCTCGTCGCCTTTGTCGCCGGAGCGCTCGCGCTCGTCCTCGTGACCGCGTGGGCGACCGTGGCCCTCGGGGGGCGCCGAGGCATGGAGGAGGGTGAGTTCGAGCGCGTGGTCGAGCGCAGCGAGGAGCTCGCTCGTCTCCCCGCCCGCGGCCGCGAGCCGACCGATTTCGAGCGGATCGTCGGCGAGGCGATCGACCGGCTGCCGGACGAGTTCCGCGAGCTCGTCGCGGAGACACCGGTCGTGGTCTCGCAGCGCGGGCGGGAGGCCGGCGCCTACGGGCACTACTTCGGCGGGACGATCGCCAGCGACCATCACGAGGATCGGATCGTCCTCTACCAGGACACGCTGGAGCGCGACTTCGGCCACGATCCCGAGCTCCTCGGGCGACAGATCGAGCGCACCCTGCGCCACGAGCTCGCCCACCACCTCGGATGGAACGAGCAGGGCGTGCGCGAGCTGGGGCTCTGAGCCGCGATCATCTAGCCTTGCCGTCCTCGGGAGAGGTGTCCGAGTGGCTTAAGGAGCGCGATTGGAAATCGCGTGGGCGGGGTTAACCTGCCTCGAGGGTTCGAATCCCTCCCTCTCCGCTAAGGCGGCGCAGTCCGAGGCCGACGGCGCGCTCGCTAGCGTTGCCCGGGTGAGACGCCCGGTCATCGGCCTCTGCGCCGCCGTCGAGGACGTGAGCTATCGCGTCTGGAACGACGCGGCGACCATGCTCCCGCGCGCCTATGCCGAATCGGTCCAGCGCGCCGACGGGCTGGCGATCCTGCTGCCTGCGGACGACGCGGTCGCCGAGCGACCCGACGAGCTGCTCGACCTGCTCGACGGCCTGCTCTTCGCCGGAGGCTCGGACATCGACCCCCTCACCTACGGCGCCTCGCCGCACCCGAGCGTCACCGGGACCGACCCGGCGCGCGACCGTTTCGAGGTCGCGCTCGCGCACCGTGCGCTCGAGCGCGATCTGCCCGTGCTCGGGATCTGCCGCGGGATGCAGCTGCTGAACGTCGCCACCGGCGGGACGCTGGTTCCCCACCTTCCCGACGTGCTCGGCAGCGATCGCCACCGCGTCGAGCCTGGCGTATTCTGCGCGCACGAGGTTCGCCTCGAGCCCGGATCGCTGGCCGCCGAGGCCGTCGGCAGCGAGCGGACGACGGTCAGGTCACACCACCACCAGGGGGCGGGGGAGATCGGTGAGGGCCTGGTGGTCAGCGGTGTCTCGGTCGAGGACGACGTCGCCGAGGCGCTCGAGTCGCCGGAGCGCCGGTTCGCGCTCGGCACGCTGTGGCACCCGGAGGTCGACGTGCACAGCCGGGTGATCGGCTCGTTCGTGGAGGTCGCTCGCGCGGGCGTGCCCCAGCGGGCCTGAGAGCGGGCGAGCCGGCTATTCCCCGTCGCCGGGCTCTCCCGGCCAGTTGCCACTCATTCCGAAGACCGCGCGCCGCAGAGTCCGGTCGACCAGCATGCGCAAGAGCATGTACATCGTGCCCTCGACGACCGCAGCCGCGACCAGGGGAGCCAGACGGACGTCCTGCTGGGCGGTATCCGGCGGATCCTCGCCGAACGCCTTGCTCCAGAGCTTGGCCGCCAGCTTCTTGCCGAGATTGCCGGCGACGAGGATGACGGGAAACGTCACCGCGGAAGGGAGGCTCTGCATGCGAGGACCGTATACCCGCGGACGAGCGCCCGCAACTACCTGCGGTCGCCGTCCTCCATCGGCATCACCAGCCGCACGTGGCGCCGGGCCACGAGCATGAAGCCGACCTGCTGAGCCTCGCGCGAGCCGTCGAGGGGAGTCACGGCGGCATCCTCGATCGAGAAGAAGTCGCGCTCGCCCTGGTTGACGTAGTCCGACAGGCGGCTGCGGAAGCCCTCGCGCGGGAGGGTCAACTTGCCCTCGATCCGGTAGCGGTCGGTCTCCAGGAATATCGGTTCGCGACGCTGGTCCACGGCCGGGGGATCCTAGCCGCGGCGAGCCCGCAGGGAGCCGGGTCGCCCGGCTCGGATCAGGCCGCGACGAGGGCGTAGACGACGAAGCCCACGAACAGGGCGAGCCAGGCGAGCTGGTAGCGGCCGCCGAAGCTCCGCTGGTGCAGGCGCCACCAGGCGAGCGACCCGCCCACGAGCCCGACGATCCCGGCCACGATGGCCTCGGGCTGAAGCTCCCAGGGCGTGAAGGCGATACCGATGGCCACGGGCAGCGTCGACTGGAAGACCATCGCCCCGGTGATGTTGCCGAGGGCGAGGCTGTCCTTGCCCTCACGCACCCAGATGACGCTGTTGAGCTTCTCGGGGAGCTCGGTCGCGAGCGGGGCGAGCACGAGCGCGAGCACGAGGATCGGGACGCCGATGCTCATGGCCACGGCCTCGATCTCGGCCACGAACAGGTTGGCCCCGCCGACGATCGCGGCGATCGAGAACACGAGCTGGGCGATCAGCTGAAAGTTGTTCGGCGGGTCGTCGCGGGTCCAGTCGAAGTAGAGCGGCGCATCGGGCTCGGCCTCGCCGCCCTTGCCCTGCTTGACGGTCCAGTACGTGTAGACCACGTAGGCGATCACGAAGAGGACCGCTGCGGCGATGCGGAGGCCCGTGGGGAGGCCGAGGACGCCGATGAGGATGGCCAGGCCGAAGAAGGCCACGAAGAAGGCGAAGTCGCGCTGGCCGGTCTCGACCTCTGAGCGGATGTCCTCGCCCTGGTCGCGCCGGTTCTTGTACATGTAGGCCGAGAAGCCGACGATCGCCATCGCCAGCGTGCCGAGCAGGAACGGCGCGCCGATGATCGCGCCGATGGCGATCTCCTGCTGCTCCATCGATCCGCCCTGGATCAGCGCGATCACCGGGATGACCGACTCCGGGAGAGCGGTGGCCACGGCGGCGAGCAGGCTCCCGACCGCGCCCTGCGCGAGGCCGAGGCGAACCCCGGCCCACTCGACGGCGTTGGTGAAGAAGAACGCCCCGACGACGATGAGGACGAAGGAGACGGCGAGCAGGACGTAGGTCACGGCGCCGCAGTCTCCCAGAACCGAACGCCTCGGCGAACCGGCGCCTCGCGAGCGGCGTCGATCAACCGCGAGCACCGCTCCCGGCGGCCTCCGACTGGCCGCCGCCGCCCCGCGACGCCCCGGCTCGCCCGTGAGGCTGACCCGCCAGGCTCGACCGAGGATGGCGGGACGCGGTCGGGAAGAACGGATTTCGGACCATGAGGACGGCCAGCATGAGGGTCGCGGCGAGCACCAGACCGGGTGGCGGTCCGAGGGCCGCGGCCACGGCGACCGCGACTCCGGCCGGTCGGAGAGGCAGGCCGGCGGAGCGACCAGGGCGCTCGCCGAACGGAAGGCGGGCGACCCGCCACGACACGCAGGCCACGAAGGCGACGCATGCAGCCATCCCCGCGATCGGTATCTCGTCCAGCGCGGAGCGATGGAGCGCCAGAGCGGGAGCCGCTCCGAACGAGACGAGGCCGGCCAGCGAGCCGAGGGTCGCCCCGAAGCCGCCGTCGTCGGTGGCCGGCCGCCTCGCGGCCAGCCCGCCGGCCGCGTCGAGGCTACCGGCCGCCGCGACCGCGGCGGCGGCCCACCCGAACTCACCCTCCGTGGCCAGGATCAGCGCCAGGAACCCAGCGGCGAGACTGCCGCTGATAAGCAGGTTGGCGGGGCCGAGGTGGTCCTTCATGGAGCGGCCCCGAGTCGTCGTGCCTCGCCGTTGCCCTGTCGCCGCTCGGGCCCGTCGCCTTGGCCGGGTCGCCCCGAGGAGACGACGAGGGCGGCTGTCTGCGCGTGGTGGAGGGCGGCGCCCGCGAGGGCGCGGAAGACCTCGTGGTAGCCGAGCGCGCTTGCGCAGGCGGGGCTTCGAAGGGGTGGGAGGCCTGGACGGACGCACCGGGCTCACGTCACCGGCTCGTCCCCCGGCGGGGTGGCGTGCCCGATGAACCTGTCGTAGAGGAAGGCGGCGGCGACTGCTCCGACCACCGGCCCGACGATGTAGATCCACACGTCGGAGAAGTTGCCCGACATGATCATCGGGCCCAGCGCCCGGGCCGGGTTGACCGCTCCGCCGGGGATCGGGCCGACGATGAAGACGCCGCACGCGAGGGCGAAGCCGACGGCTACGGGAGCGACACCCTCGTCGACCCGCGGGGCGGTCGCCACCGAGATCTCGACGAGGACGGCCTGACCGGCGGTCACGCCGGACGCCGGGGCGGTGCTGGCGAGGAAGCCACCCGCCGAGCCGCGCGCGGAGCCTCCGAACACACCCCAGGTCACGAGGGCCGCGAGCACGGCTCCGGCGATCTGAGCGCCGACGTAGGCCGGCACGAGCGACCACGGGAGCTTCTTCGTGGCCGCCAGCGCGAGCGTGACCGCAGGGTTCACGTGGGCGCCCGAAACGTGCGCGATGGACGCCACGACGGCCGCGAGGGCGAAACCGAAGGCGAGCGCGATGGCCAGCGAGTCGTAGGCCGGTCCGGCCGTCGCGCGGTCGAGCAGGGCGCCGACCGCGACCGCGATCCCCGTGAGGACGAGGATGAACGTCCCCACGAGCTCCGGGCCGCCGTGCGGGCCATGTTCGCGCCCGCGTCGACGCCGTACAGGCCGGTGCTGGAGTGCTTCTCCTCCTCCTGGGCTTTTCGCCCCCGGTCGGTGTCCCCCGACCTCGCTGCCTCGGTACTCACGGGCGGCTGGTGGCGTAACCAGCGCCCGCCGCCCCGGGCGTCATCCTTCCTCTCCCGCGTGATCGACCCTGCGGTGATAGCGCGTGCCGGCCTTGCCGCCGGCCATGGCCGCGAGCAGGGTCCCGGCCAGGACCACGAGCAGGGTGATCGCGCCCCCGATGGTCAGGGAGCTCGCGGTGAGCGGAACGCTCGGCAAGCTGCCGACCTGCGACAGCACGTTGAACTGAGCCCCCAGGATCACCCCGGCCAACGCCGTGAGCAGCGCGACGGCCAGGCCGATCACCCAGACGCCGAGCCCCTGCTTCGGCCCGTTGAAGCGCGCCATACGGCCCGCGACGTAGCCTCCGATGTAGTACGCGAGGGCCAGGACGATGAGCAGCACGACGGCGCTGACGATGGCCGCCACGCCGGCGCTGCTCGCCGAGGGGAGTCCGATCAGCCCGGTGATGACGCCGGCGACGGCAGGGAGGATGACGGTGAGCACGACGGCGACGACCCAGCCGAAGAGCGCGGCCCCGAACTTGAAGCCACCGAACTCCTCGCGCTCGCCCTGCCTCGCCGCGCGCTCGCGCGAGCGCGCGGTCGAGACCTGCTCCTCGCCCTGCTCGCCGGAGCCCTCGGCGCCGCGCGGCCGCGTGCCGTTGCCCGACGACCGCTCGCGCTCATGCCCTCCGCGCTCGGCCGTCCCGCCGTTCGTGCCCCCGAGGCCGTAGTGCCGCGAGAGCTCCTCCTCCTGCTTGGGCGACAGCTCCTCCGAGCTGCTCGCCTTCGGGGCGCCCTTGATGCTCTTCTTGGAGGTCGGAACCGCGAGATCGTCCCCGGCTGACGAGGCGTCGGACAGGGGCGCGAGCTTGCGGCCACCGAGCAGGCCGGTCTTCACCAGGCCCCACTTCGGGGTATCGGTCTGGCGATCGAGATAGACGCTCTCGAGCTTGCCGACCTTCCCGCCGTCGGGGTCGACGACCTTCCTTCCGCGCCAGTCCGTCATCAGCTGATCTCCTTCGTCCTTCTGTGTTATTGCTGGCGGTAGGAGCCGCCGGGTCGCTGCCCCTGCTGCGAGCGCGACGCCTCGCGGGTCGGCTCCTCCGGCTGCAGTCGTCCGCCACCGGGGGGAGGCTGCTCGACGCCGCCGCTCTGCCCGCCGCCGCCCTGCTCTCCACCGCTCCGCGACGCGTGCTCCTGCTGAGCGCGCTGCTTGGCCTGCTCGGTGTCCTGCTGACCGCGCTGCTTGCCCTGCTCCAGATCGCGGCGAACCTGCTCGCGCTGCTCCTGGCCCTTCTGGTAGGCGTCGTTGAGGAGCTTCTCGGCGACGCCACGGCCGCCCAGCCCGAAGGCGAGGGCGAGCCCGAGCGCGAGCCCGAACATGAGTGCCTGGAACAGGATCGGCACGATCTCGGGAGCGATCTCGAGCTGGTCGAGGACCATGAACGTCGCAATGATCATGACGACGGCGGGGACGACGGCCTGCACGATCTTGCCGGTGCTCGTATCGCCCATCGTGCGCTGGACCAGCCCTCCGACCGCACCGGCGATCGCCGCGGCGATCACGAAGATGAGGATTGCGGCCGCGACCTTCGGCAAGTAGCCGTAGATGCCCGCGAGGAATGCCGTCAGCCCGGGGTTCCCGGTGTAGGCGATGGCGACCGACAGCGCGCCGAGGAGGACGAAGAAGAAGACGACGGTGCCGATCAGGCGGGAGGGACTCGCGCCCGGGCTCGCCTTCTCCACGTACTGGCCGTACTGGTTCTCGTGCAGCGTCTTGTCGAGGCCCACGCGCTCGAGGATCCTCGCGGTGACCTTGCGCAGGATGCTCGCGACGATGTAGCCGACGAGCAGGATGAGCAGGAAGACGATGATCACGGGGATCGCCTGCAACACCGTGCTGAGCAGGTTGGTCAGAGTGTCGGTGACTTGCAAGTGGAACTCCTCTTAGCTGGGACGCGGGCCGATCCGGCGAAAGTCTCACCAGGTAGGGCCGTTCTTACCACATCTGGGAGCATTACCGCCTAGTGGGCGGCCAGGGTGGTCCCACTTACCGTAAACTTGCGGTATCTTCAGCGGAAATGGGACTACTGGTCAACCCGACGGCCGAGTGGAAGTGGATTTGAGACGCAGAGTCGACCGGCGAACGACATGAGTGAAGGAAGGACCGCGGGCGGCGGAGGTCGCGAGCATTCCCGACGCCGGGCGGACGCTCGCCGCAACCGCGAGCGGATCCTCAACGCCGCCGCGTCGCTGTACGCGCGTGAACCCGGCGCCAGCATGCGAGCGGTCGCCGACGCGGCGGGCGTGGGCCGATCCACGCTGTTTCGTCACTTCCCGGCGCGCGAGGACCTGGACGGCGCCCTCGAGCGGCGAGCGGCCGAGTCCGGCTCGGAGGACCCGTCGGAGCTGCCGTCGAAGCTCCGGGCCGGCGGGCTCGTGATCGCCGCGCCGCCGGGAGCCAGCGATCTGACCGGCGCTGAGCTCGGCGAGCTCCAGCCGCCGGGCGAGCTCGGGCGGGAGGCGCCGATCGTGGTGGACGCCACGCACGTGCTCAACGAGGTGCCACCGCACCTCGTGGCCGAGCAGCTCGTGACCGAGGCCAGACGGATCGCCGGCGTGCCGGTCGCCCTGTACGTCGTCGACATCGACGGCTCCCGCCTGCGCCTCCTCGCCGGCTCCGAGGACTTCCCGCCGGAGCTCGAGGGACCGCTCGCCGTCGGTCCCGAGATCGCCCCCGACGCCATCCCCGAGCTCAACGCTCGCTTCGAGTCGATGCTGCCGGGGTGCGCGCCGGCCCCGATGTGGCTGCGCGGGCGAGCCATCGGCGTCCTGCTCGCCCTTCGCACGCCGCAGGAACCGCTGGCCGAGATCGCGAGGCAGGGGACCGCCGCCCTCGAGCTCGCCGGCGTCTACACCGACGTCTTCGAGATCGCGCGGCGCCGGCGCGAGACGAGCCCCGCCGCGGAGATCCAGCTCAACCTCCTTCCGCCCCGCAACGCCAGGGTCGCGGGCGCGGAGTTCGCCGGGAGTTTGCTGCCGAGCTACGACGTGGGCGGCGACTGGTTCGACTTCGTGGAGAACCGAGATGGGGCGTGGTTGGCAATCGTCGACGTCTCCGGCAAGGGCCCTGAGACGGCCGCCCTCGGGTCGATCGTGCTGGGCGCCCTGCGGGCCGCCCGGCGCACCGGCGCCGGCCTCGAGCAGGCCGCGCGCGACATGGACCGGGTGGTCCACGAGGTCGGGGATGCCGACTTCTCGGCCACGGGAATCGTCGCGCACTGGCACGCGCCGAGCGGAATCTTGCGGTGGGTCATCTGCGCGCACCCGCCGCCGCTGCTCGCCTCGCCCGGGGGTGCGCTCGAGGAGCTCATCACCGGAGGGCATCCGGCCTTCGGCCGAGCCGGGCGGCGACACGAGTTCCGCGCCGAAGAGCGACCACTCAGGGCCGGCGAGCGCCTCGTCCTCTACACGGACGGGATCTCGGAGCGCCGCACCGTGACGGGAGGCCGCTTCGGCCTCGAGGGCATTCAGCGCGCGATCGAAGGAGCCGGGCCGTCGGCCGCCGCGACCACGCGAGCGATCCAGCGAGCGGTGACGGACGCCTCGCCGCAGCCGCTCGCCGACGACGCCGCCGTCCTCGTCCTGGCCATCACCTGACCCGCGCGTCGAGCGGCGCTCGCGGACGAGCGGTCAGGCCGCCGCCGACGCTCCGGCCGCGACCTGCGAGCCGTTCTGGCGCACGTGGTGCTCCGTGGGGTCGAAGCTCCGCGTGCGCATGCGCAACTCCCACGAGAAGCCCGGCCACAGGGTGGTGTTGCGCCCGGTCTCGTCAAGGTACCAGCTGTTGCAGCCGCCCGTCGTCCACACCGTCTTGCGCATCCGCTCCTGGAGATCGGCGTTGTAGGCGTCCTGCACGTCCTGGCGGACCTCGAAGCTCGTCGCTCCGCGCTGCTCGAGCGCCTTGAGGGTCTCGAGCAGGTAGCGCACCTGCGACTCCGTGTAGAAGACCACCGAGGTGTGGCCGGGACCGAGGTTCGGCCCCACGAGCAGGAACAGGTTCGGGAAGCCGGCGACGGTCGTCCCCAGGTGGGCCTGGGGGCTTCCCTGCCAGGTCTCGCGCAGGCTCCGGCCGCCGCGCCCGTAGATGTGCTCGGAGCCGACCATGTCGGTGGCGCGGAAGCCCGTCCCGAGGATGATCGTGTCGATCTCGCGCTCGGTGCCGTCGGCGGTGACGATCGAGTGCGCGCGGACCTCCTCGATGCCGGAGTGCACGACCTCGACGTTGTCGGCCGCGAGCGCCGGGTACCACTCGTCGGAGATGAGGATGCGCTTGCAGCCGAGGCGGTAGTCGGGGGTGAGCTCCTCGCGGAGCTTCTCGTCGGGCACGTGGCGGCGCAGGTGCCAGCGCGAGGCGGCCTCGGCAACCTTCATGATCTGCGGGCGGTAGACGAGGCCGGGAACCATCAGCAGCTCCTGGCGCCAGTAGACGAGCGTGCGAGTGAGCTTCTGAAGCCACGGGAAGCGCCGGTAGGCGCGCCGCTCGAGCCGCGTAGTGGCCCGGTCGGGGCGCGGCAGGATCCACGGCGGCGTGCGCTGGAAGACGTCGAGCTTGCCGACCTGCGACTGGATCGCGGGGACGAACTGGATCGCCGAGGCGCCCGTCCCGATCACGCCGACACGATCGCCGGTGAGATCGTGCTCGTGGTCCCACTCGGCCGAGTGGAAGATCCTGCCCTCGAAGGAGTCGAGCCCTTCGACCTTGGGCCAGGCCGGGGTACTGAGTGGCCCCATGGCGGAGACGAGGTGGTTGGCCGTGAGCTCTCCTCCCGAGGTCTCGATGTGCCACTGCTGGGCATCCTCGTCCCAGCGCGACCCCTGGACCTCGTGGCCGAAGCGCACGTAGGAGTCGACTCCCCGCTCCGCCGCCGTGCGGCGGAGGTACTCGTAGATCTCCGGCTGCTGCGAGTAGGTGCGGGTCCAGTCGGGATTCGGTGCGAACGAGAACGAGTAGAGGTGCGACGGCACGTCGCAGGCGCACCCGGGATAGGTGTTGTCGCGCCACGTGCCGCCGACGTCGCTCGCGCGCTCGAGCACGACGAAGTCGTCGATCTCCTCCTCGAGCAGGCGCATCCCGAGGGCGAGGCCCGAGAAGCCCGCACCGACGATGGCGATGCGCACGTGGTCGGGGAGCGGGTCCGCCTCGGTGGGTGCGGTAGGGGCGTCGAGCTGGGTCATGGTGTGGGTCGTTCGTCGGGTGCTGGCCGTGCTCGTCTCCGAGTCTGAACGTTACATCATATGGTGTAATCGAGTTGGCGGGCGCTCTGCGGAAGTAGTCTGCGCCGATGGGTCTCGACGCCGATGTGATCGTCGTCGGGGCGGGCCTCGCGGGTCTCGTCGCCACGGCCGAGCTGGCCGACGCCGGCCGCCGCGTCGTCCTCGTGGACCAGGAGCCCGAGGCCTCGCTCGGGGGTCAGGCCTTCTGGTCGTTCGGCGGACTCGTCCTCGTCGACTCGCCCGAGCAACGTCGCCTGCGCGTGCGCGACTCGCGCGAGCTCGCGCTCGAC
>JBBSNG010000068.1:0-10539 GCA_038232755.1 Solirubrobacterales bacterium
AGGCGGGCGACCGGCGAGGCGGGCCGAGAACCGTTCTCGTGCTGACTCCGTAACCGCGGTATCGGCCTCAACGTCCTCGAACGCGTCCAGCGCCTCACCCCTCCGCCCGAGGAGGTCTTCCCGTTCTTCGCGGACGCCGGGAACCTCGAACGCATCACGCCTCCGTGGATCGGCTTTCGCATCGTCACTCCTCAGCCGATCGAGATGCGCCGCGGCACACTGATCGACTACCGGCTGAAGCTGCACGGGATCCCGCTGAGCTGGCACACCGAGATCGCACTGTGGGACCCGCCGCACCGCTTCGTCGACGTGCAGCTCTCGGGGCCCTACAGGCTCTGGCACCACACCCACACCTTCGAGCCCGACGGCGAGGGCACCGTGATGCGCGACGTCGTCCGTTTCGCCCTGCCGCTCGGGCCGCTCGGGGAGGTCGCCCGCCGCGTGCTCGTACAGCGCGATCTCGACCGGATCTTCGACTTCCGGGTCGAAGAGGTCGCGCGCGCGCTGGAAGCCTGAGCACCGTCCTTCACAAAGTAAAGTAAGGCCGTATGACCACCTTCTGGCGCCTGCTCGGCTTCCTGCGGCCCTACCGCGCCGGGGTAACGGCGTCGCTCTTCCTCGCGGCCGCGGCCATGGGCACCGGCGTGCTCATCCCCTTCCTGGTCGGGCGCGCCATCGACAGCATCCGGCGCGGTGAGCCGGATCTGTGGCCGCTGGCCACGGTGATCGTGGTCGCCGGGCTGCTGCGGCTGGTGTTCAGCGTGGTCCGGCGCGTGGTCGCCGGCCGGGTCTCGCTCGGCGTCGAGTACGACCTGCGCAACCGCCTCTACGCCCACCTCCAGTCGCTCGAGCTCGGCTTCTTCGACTCGCAGCAGACCGGGCAGCTCATGTCGCGAGCCACCGTCGACCTCCAGGCGGTGCGGTTCTTCCTCGGCTACGGGCTCGTGTTCATCATGCAGTCGGTGGTGATGATCGTCGTCGCGGCGGTGGTGATGATCGTCGTCGACCCGCTGCTCGCCCTCGTCACTCTCGCGCCGGTGCCCGCGGTCATCTGGGCCGCCGGGCGCTACGGGCGGCTGAACCGGCCCGCCTCGCAGGAGGTTCAGCAGCGCCTCGCCGAACTGACCGCGGAGGCCGAGGAGAACATCTCGGGCGTGCGGGTGGTCAAGGCCTTCGCGCAGGAGGAGCGCCAGCTCGTCCGCTTCCGCGGGGCCGTGGCCCGTGTCTTCGCCCAGTCGATGGTCTCGACGCGGCTGCGCGCGTTCTACAACCCGCTGATCGCCTTTCTGCCGCAGCTCGGGCTCGCGGCGCTGTTGCTGGTGGGCGGAATCCAGGCCATCAACGGCCGGATAACCATCGGCGAGTTCGTCGCCTTCTACGGCTACGTGGTGGTGCTCGTGGGGCCGATGCGGATGCTCGGGGTCGCGCTCGGGATGGCCCAGCGAGCGGTGGCCTCCGGCGCGAGGGTCTTCGAGCTGCTCGACCGCGAGGCGCGCATCGTCGGACCGCCGGACGCGCCGCCGTTGCCGGCCGGCCAGGGCCGGGTCGAGCTGCGCGGCGTCGAGTCGGGGTTCGGCGACGGCGAGGCCTACAAGCCGGTCCTGCGCGGCGTCGACCTGACCGTCGAGGCCGGCCGCTCCGTGGCGCTCGTGGGCGCGACGGGCTCGGGCAAGACAACGCTCGTCGGGCTGCTGCCGCGGCTGTACGACCCGAGCGCGGGGTCGGTGTCGATCGACGGCGCCGACGTGCGCTCGGTCGACCTGCCCGCGCTGCGCTCGCAGATCGCCTTCGTCTCCGACGACCCATTCCTGTTCTCGGCCAGCGTGCGCGAGAACATCGCCTACGCCAAGCCCGGCGCCAGCGAGGAGGAGATCCGTGCGGCGGCGCGTCGCGCCGGGATCGACGAGTTCGTGGAGAGCATGCCCGAGGGCTACGAGACCCTGATCGGCGAGCGCGGGCTGACGGTCTCGGGCGGCCAGCGCCAGCGGATCGCCATCGCCCGGGCGCTGATCCGCAATCCGCGCATCCTCATCCTCGACGACGCCACCTCGAGCGTCGACGCCACCACCGAGGCCCACATCGGCCGGGCGCTGGCCGAGGTCATGCGCGGGCGCACGACCTTCGTGATCGCCCACCGGATGTCGACGATCGCCCTGGCCGACGAGGTCGTGGTCCTCGAGGACGGCGTGATCGCCGCGCGCGGGGAGCACGCCGAGCTCGTGGAGAGCTCGCCGCTCTACCGCGAGATCGCCGAGCGGGGGATGCCCGACCAGGTCTTCCTGACCGAGAAGGAGCTCGAGCCCGAGGTGGCGGGGCTGTGAGCGGGATGCGCGCCGGCGCCTCGCTCTTCCGTCGCGCTCGCGGGTCGCGCGACGGGCGCGGACGCAAGCTGCGCGGCCTGGTTCAGCTCCTGCGCCCCTACCGCGGACGCGTGGTGCTCCTGTTCATCTGCCTGCCGATCGCGACCGCCGCCGCACTCGCACCGCCGTACCTGCTCGGCCGCGCCATCGACGACGGCATCCGCGGTCAGAGCACACGCGCGCTGGTCGTCGTGGTGATCCTCTTCGTGGCGAGCGCGCTGATCGCCTGGGTCGCCACCTACGCGCAGACCTACCTGGTCAACTGGGTCGGCCAGCGCGCCCTCCAGGACCTGCGCTCGCGCATCTTCGCGCACCTTCAGAGCCTGTCGATCGGGTTCTACTCGCGCAACCGCGCCGGCGTGCTGATCTCTCGCATCACCAACGACGTGCAGGCGCTCGACCAGCTGGTGACCGACGGCGTGCAGACGCTGTTCGCGTCCTCCCTGACCCTGTTGGGCACGACGATCATCCTCCTCTTCCTCGACGCCGAGCTCGCGCTCGTCACCTTCCTCGTGTTCCCGCTCCTGCTCGGCGGCAGCATCGTGTTCCGAATCGTCTCGGCCGAGGCCTACCGCCTCACCCGCGAGAAGGTCGCCTGGGTCACCGCCTACCTCCAGGAGACGCTCTCGGGCGTGCGCGTCGTGCGCGCCTTTGGGCAGGAGGAGCGCCACAAGGAGCGCTTCGCCGAGCTCAACGACGACAACCGCCAGGCCAACATGCGAACGGTCAACCTGAACGCCGCCTACTTCCCCTCGGTCGAGCTCCTGTCGGCGGTGGCCACCGCGGCGATCCTGCTCTACGGCGGCGCGCAGGTGATCTCCGGCGACGGCGTGACCATCGGCGTGCTCGCCTCGTTCGTCTTCTACCTGAACTCGTTCTTCGACCCGATCCAGCAGCTCTCGCAGCTCTATACGACGTACCAGTCGGGCATGGCCGCGCTCGACAAGATCTTCGAACTGCTCGACGAGGAGCCCGACGTGGTCGAGCGCCCCGGGGCGGTCGAGCTCCCGCGGGTGCGCGGAGAGATCGCCTTCCACGAAGTCTGCTTCGCCTACGGCGGCGAGGACGGCGCGCTCGCGCTCGAGGGCCTCGACCTGACCATCCCCCCCGGTCAGACCGTGGCCCTCGTCGGCGCGACCGGGGCCGGCAAGTCGACCCTGGCCAAGCTCGTGGCCCGCTTCTACGACCCCACGCGGGGCCGGGTGCTCGTCGACGGGCACGATCTGCGCGAGGTGACCGAGCGCTCGCTGCGCTCTCAGCTCGGGCTCGTCCCCCAGGAGGGCTTCCTGTTCTCGGGCACGGTGCGCGAGAACATCGCCTTTGGACGTCCGGGGGCCTCGGACGACGAGGTCGCCGCGGCGGCCGCCGCCGTCGGCGCGGACGAGTTCATCGCGGCTCTCCCCGAGGGCTACGAGACGACGGTGGGCGAGCGGGGGGTGAACCTGTCGGCCGGCCAGCGCCAGCTCGTGGCGTTTGCCCGCGCCGCCGCAGCCGATCCGCGCATCCTCATCCTCGACGAGGCGACCGCCAACGTCGACGTGCGGACCGAAGGGCGCATCGAGCACGGACTGAGGCGGCTGCTCGCCGGGCGCACGGCGATCGTCATCGCCCACCGCCTGTCGACCATCCGCCGCGCGGGGCGCATCCTGGTGCTCGAGGGGGGGCGCGTGGTCGAGGACGGTACGCACGACGAGCTGATCGCCGCGGGCGGGGCGTACGCCAGGTTGTACCGCGACTGGGCCGACCAGGCGGTCGGCTGAGAAGCCGGCCTCCGCGGGGGCGATTCCGTCCGGCCGGGGGCTTAGGTTCGCATGGTCGGGATGAGCTGCGGGACAGGGATTCGAACCCCAATTTCTCGGTCCAGAGCCGAGCGTCTTGCCATTAGACGATCCCGCAACGAGAGCGGGACAGGATAGCCGGGACGATCAAGATGCCACCGTCAGACGGCCAGCTTCGGCCGTCGCAATCAAGGCCGCGCCGTTACCTGACGACGGAGGACCACGCAGGTCGGATCACCCGAGCGGCGAACTGGAGAGCGCGGACATGAGTCAGCGAACCCTTCCGAGTGGCATGAGACGAGATGAGGCGGCGCCCCGCGTCGCCCCCGGCCAGGTCTGGAACGACGACGGCCTCCGCCGGCCCGGCGGGCCGCTGCTGGTGATCTCCGTCGATTCCGGGTGGGCGTACTGCCGCGACGGCCGAGACGGCGACGGGCGGCCTCGTCGCATCCCGCTGAACCGGTTCGACGAGCGCCGCGGAGCGCTGAGCCTGGTCTCGGGAGCGGACGGCCTCGAGGACCTCGTCGAGCGCCGGGCCCTCGCCGCCCTGTGGGAGCTCGACTACCTCGGCCGGTCCACCACGACCGAGACGATCTTCCGGCTGCTCGGTGGCTTCTATCCGCTGTGGCGGGTCGAGAGCGCGCTGGCCGACGCCGAGGCCGAGGGACTTGCCCTGCGCGCCGGAACGCCAGAAGATCACTGGCGACTGACCGGCGGCGGCCGGCGGATCGCCGCGGCGGCCTGACCAGCGCGCGGACCGGCGCCACAGCTTTCGCGGCCGCCCGCGTCCCTCAGGCTGGAGGCAGCTCCCGGTCGGGGTCGGCGAGCGCGTCGCGGTCCGGCGAGGCCCGATCGGCGATCAGGCGCCGCGCCTCCTCGATCTCTCCTGATCGCCCGACCGAGAGCGTGGCGCTCAACCTGCCGTCGCCGGTAAGCCAGAACGCGCTGAAGGCGCCGTCCTCGAGCGAGCCGCGCACGACCGGGTCGCCCTCGGCCCTCCCGCCGCCGCTCACGTACTCCAGCGACGCCCAGTCCGCGAGGTCGGACCAGAAGTAGGGCACGCTCTCATGCGCGATCCCGCGCCCGAGCATGTTCCGCGCGGCGGTCGCTCCCTGTTCGCGGGCGACCTCCCAGTGCTCGATGCGCACCCGCTCCCCGTGCAGGGACGAGTCGTACTCGGCCGCATCACCGGCGGCGAAGATCCCCTCCGCGCTCGTCTCGAGACCGGACGAGCACATGATCCCGCCGCTCTCCCCGAGCTCGAGCTTGGCCTGGCGGGCGAGCATGACGTCGGGCATCACCCCGGCGCCGATGACCACGGCGCCGCACTCGAGCTCCTGGCCTCCCGCCGTCACCGCCCGCCCCACCCGCTCGCCGTCGCCTTCGAGCCGCTCGAGCTCGTCGCCGGTGAGAACGGACACCCCGTGCTCCTCGAGGACCCGCTGGAAGAAGCGACCGACGTCCGCGCCGAAGGAGCGTTCGAGCGTCGTGGCCTCCTGCATGATCATCGTGCAGTTCGCTCCGCGCGCGGCCAGCGTCGCCGCCACCTCGCAGGCGATGTAGCTGCCCCCGACGACGAGCACCCGCTCGGCGGCGTCCGCGTCAGCGCGGATGGCGTCGCTGTTGCCGACCGCGCGCAGGTAGTGGATGCCCTCGAGGTCGGCCCCGTCGATGCGCAGGCGGCGCACGTTCGCCCCGGTGGCCAACAGCGCGCGATCGAAGCGGACGACCTCCTTGGTCGACAGGCGCGCGGTCCGCTCGCCGGGGTCGAGCTTCATCACGCTCGTGCGGGTCAGGAGCTCGATGCGCTGATCCTCCCACCAGCCGTCGGGGTGGATGAGTAGCGCTTCGCGGCCCTCCTCGCCGCGGAGGTACCCTTTCGACAGCGGCGGTCGGTGGTAGGGCGGGTCGGGCTCACGGCCGATCACGAGGATCGAGCCGTCGGCGCCCTCGGCTCGGAGAGTCTCGGCGCAGCTCGCGGCCGCGATCCCGCCACCGACGACCAGGAAGTCGGCCTCTCGCTCAGCCACGGGGCTCAGGCGCGAGCGCGCCGAGGGGCGCGAAGGGCGACCCGGCCCGGGCCCACGGCGCTCACGCCGCGCGCGTCCCCGCTGCCGAGATGAAGTAGCCGGTGACCGACTCCTCGAGGTTTGGGTCGAGTACGAGCAGAACCTCGTCGCCGGCCTCGATGACGGACTCGCCGGTGGGCACGAAGCCCGTGCCCTCGCGCAGGATCGAGATGACCAGGGCGCCGTCGGGAAGCCCGACGTCCTCGACCCGCGATCCGGCCGCGGCCGACCCCTCGTCGACGTCGAGCTCGATGATCTCGAGGCGCTCCTGGTGAAGGTCGAGCAGGTGGAGCGGACCGTACTTGGGCACCTCGTGCTCGATCAGGCGCAGGATCAGGTCGGTGGCGGAGACCACCGGCCTCACCCCGAGCAGCTCGAAGTGCTGGAAGTTACGGGGGTTGTTGCAGCGGGCGATGATGCGCTCGACGCCGTACTTCTCGCGCGCGACCTGAGAGATCAGGATGTTGTCCTCGTCGTCGCCGGTCACCGCGACGACCATGTCGGCGCGCTCGATCCCGGCACGCTCGAGCACCCAAAGCTCCGAGCCGTCGCCGGACTGCACGGAGTGACCGAGCTCCTCCTCGACCGTCGCGTAGCGTCCCCGCTCGGACTCGACGATCGTTACCTCGTGGCCACGATCGAGCAGCTCACGCGCCAGGTTCCAGCCGACCTTGCCGGCGCCGACGATGAGGACGTACATCTAAGCGGCCTCCCGGCGATCGCCGGCGCCGTCGCGAACCGCCTCCTCGAGCAGCTCGATGGCGGTCTGGGTCGGACAGATGGTCGAGAGGCCCTGCTCGCGGTACCACTTGGCCCGCGCGGGGTCGAGCACGCGCACGACCACCTTGGGCACCTCGAAGCGCCGCTGGGCGACCTGGGCGATGACAAGGTTGGTGTTGTCGCCGTCGGTCGAGACGACAAAGGCGTCGGCGCGCTCGATGCCCGCCTCGAGCAGCGCGTCGACCTCGAGCGCGGTGCCCACGGTGAACGAGCCGCCCAGCTCCTCCCAGCTGCGGTCCTGGCCCTTCTCGAGCAACGCGATGGCCTCGGGGTCCTCGTCGATGACCGAGACGTCGTGGCCGTCAGAGAGCATCGACTTGGCCACGGCCGAGCCGACGCGCCCGCATCCTACGATCACGATGAACATGCTCCCACTCTAACGTCGGGGCTCCGGTTTCGCTACGTCTCGCCGGGTTCCGCCTCGGCCTCGTCGCCCGGCTCGGGCGCCGGGGGCGCGGTGACGATGACCCGGCAGGGCGAGCGCTCCAGGACCTCGCGGGTGATCTCGCCCACGAAGCGCTGGCGTGCGCCGCCGCGCCCGCCGAGCAGCGCCCCGCCCCGGATCCGCGTCGGCTCCTCGGCGGCCACGACGATCGCCTCCACGCCACGCCGGCGCGCCTCCTCGACGATCGCCGTCCCGGCCGCGCGGGCGCGCGTCGTCGCCGTAGCGACCTCCACGCCGTGGTACTCCTCCCCCACCTCCTTGGCGCGCGCCAGGGCCTGGCGCGCGGCCGCGAGGCGCTCCTCGGGGACCTCCGCGTCGAGCGGCAGGGCCATCGGGATCTCGAACACGTACAGCGCCTCGATCATCGGGCCGGCCTCACCCGGCTCACCCTCCTCGCTCGCGAGCCGGCCCGCCGTGCCGACGATGTCGTCGTCGAGCGCCCGCCCGAACACCGGCACGAGGATGCTGCCGTAGGCGATCGCGCCCGTCTCCTGGAGGGCCTCGGGCTCGACGGTCTCGCGCGCGCGCAGCGAACGCCCTTGGCGGCGGCGGTAGACGACGTAGAGCACGACGCCGGCGCCCATCCAAACCGCACCGGCGATCCGTGCCCCCTCGCTCAGGGCGAGCACCCCGATCCAGGCCGCGATCGCGGTGACTGCTCCGATGACCGCCGGCAGCGGAACCTGCGCGCCTCGGAAGCCGACGGAGAGCGGCACGCGGTAGGCGCGCCGAGTCTCGGGCTCGATGAAGCGCAGCCTGATGAGCGAGACGTGCGCGATGGCGAACGCGAGCATCGCCCCGAAGGCGAACAGCCGCAGGAGGAACTCGAGGTCGGCCGTTCCCACGAGCAACAGGGCTATCGCGCCGGCGCCGGCGATGGCCACCGAGGGAGTGCCGTGGCACCCGTGGAGGCGCCCGACGGCCAGTGGGATCTGACGGTTCGTGGCCAGCGAGTAGACGAGACGCGACAGCCCGAGCATGCCGGTGTTGATCGCGACGAAGAGGACTAACGCCGCCAGCGCGCCGACGGCGTAGCCGAAGCCCTGCGCGAGGGCTGGGGGCTCGAAGCTCGCGACCACACCCAGTACCGGCGCCTCGAGGTAGCGTCCTCCGAGGGCGGCGGCATCGCCGGTCACGGCGAGCGCGACGATCGAGACGCCGAGGAACAGCACCAGCGCCGTGGCCGCGATCATCGCGACGACCCGTCGCAGTTCACGCGCGCGCGGCCGGATCTCGCCGGCGAGACCCGATGCCGCCTCGATCCCGGTCATGGCGACCGAGGCGATGATCGCGGCGAATACGAACTCGGTCCAGACCGGCAGCGAAGCCGGCGCCGCCGAGGCGGGCGAACCGGCCGCCACGATGGCTCCGACCACGATGATCGCGAGCAGCACGATCGCGTTGAGCAGCTGGAGCCTGAGGATCCGGCGCAGACGTCCGGGCGACAGCCCGCGCACGTTGGCCCGCACGACGATCACGAGCGCCACTGCGGCCACGGCGATCTCCGTTCCCGGCCGCCCCAGCTCCGGCCAGAAGGCCGCGAGATAGTGCGAGATGGCCAGCGCGCCGATGGCCATGACGATCAGGTAGTCGAGCAGGATGGCCCAACCCGCCACGAAGCTCCAGAACTCGTCGAAGGCGTAGCGCGCGAACGTCGCCGCTCCACCGCGCTCGGGGTGCAGCGAGCTGCCCTCGACGTAGGTCATGACCGTGACCGCGAAGAACCCGCCGGCAGCGAGGTAGGCGAACGGCGTGAGCTCCAGCGCGCCGCGGGCGACGAGGCCGAGGGAGAAGTAGAGCGAGGAGCCGATCGCCGCCGCGGCGATGGTGAACAGGGCCGGCACTCCGAGCGAGCGGGCGAGCACGGCCCGAGAGCGCGCCCGGCGAGAGGCGGACGGGAGTCCCGCACTCGAGCGCGAGCCCGCGGGCCCAGCGGCGCCGTCCTGCCGCGAGGCGGCGGAGAGGTCGCCCGGCTCAGCCAATGCCGGTGCGTAGCCGGTCGGCCGGCGCGAGCCGCGTGGGCTCAGGCCCCGGCACGCGGGTGCCCCTCGGCGCGGCTGAGGTAGAGGCGCCCGGCCCCGAGCAGGGCGAGCGGGACACCGAGGACGACCCCCAGCGAGAGCGGGCCACCGCCCCGCACTACCGTTGAGACCACCATCGCGACGCCGAGGAGCACGAGCAGAGCAGCGAGCGCCCGGGTCGACTGGCGATGGGCGCGCTGCACGCCGGTCATGGTACGCCGCCGCGCCTCAGCGCTCGGCCGTCGCGGGCCGCTCCCGCGCCCGCTGACCGCCGTTCGGGCCGCCGTTTCGCCGCGGTGGGTCGCCCGGCGGCGACTCGATGATGACCCGGCACGGTCGCTCGGCGAGCACGTACTCGAGCGTCGGACCGAACACCGACCGTCCCGTCCGTCGCTGGGGCGGCGACATGACGATCGCCTTGGCCCGGATCTCGCGCGCCTCGGCCACGATCCGCCGGCCGGCCTCGCCGCGGCGCACCTTCTCCCAGTGGCCGGTCACGCGCCGGCCTCCGACCGCTCGCGCCGCCCGGATCGTCCGTCGCGCCTCGGTCTCCTCGTCGCGCAGCTCGGCGTCGATCGGGACGTTGGCGGGGACGGTCAGCGTCACCAGCACGTGGATCCCCCGTCGCCGGGCGGCGGCGAGCTTGATCGCCGTGGCCACGTCCTCGGGGTGGTAGGCGTCGTCCTCGACGACCACGAGCACCGACTCGTACTCGACCTCGTGCTCGACGACCGGCTTGGGGGTGACGATCTTCGCCGTCTGGGTCAGCGAGAGCCCCTGGTTGCGCCGGTAGAGCACGTAGCCCGCTACCCCGACCACCATCCACACCGCCCCCGAGATCAGCACGCGGAGGTCGAGCACGGTGACCACGACAAAGGCGGTCCCCGTCCCGAGCCCGCCGAACACGGCCATCAGCGGGATCGAGTGCCCCGCGATTCGCAGGTTGCCCGGCACCCGGTACGGGCGGGGTCGATCGGGCTCGAGCAGCCGTAGCCGGATCAGCGAGACGTGGGCCATGGTGAAGCCGAGCATCGCCCCGAAGGCGTAGATCGTGCCCAGGAAGTCGGCCTGGCCGGGCACGATGGC
>JBBSNG010000069.1:0-10506 GCA_038232755.1 Solirubrobacterales bacterium
AGGCCGGTATCGACTCGCCGGGCACGCGGTTCATGGCCGTCCGCTACGGCAACGTGCTGGCCTCGCGCGGGTCGGTCATCCCGCTCTTCCACGAGCAGATCCGTCGCGGCGGTCCGCTCACCATCACCACACCGGAGATGACGCGCTTTCTCCTCTCCCTCGACCAGGCGGTCGACACCGTGTTCGACGCCGTGCGCGAGGGCCATCAGGGCGAGACCTATATCCCGCGCGTGCCGGCGGCCCGGATCACCGACCTGGCCGAGGCTCTGATCGGTGACGAGCCGATCGAGACCGCGCTCACGGGCATCCGTCCCGGGGAGAAGATCCACGAGATCCTCATCTCCGAGGAGGAGGCCTCGCGCACCTACGAGCACGACCGCAACCTGGCCATCCTCCCGATCCTGCCCGAGCTTCGGCCCGATCCGATGCCCGGCCGCCCGTTCGGGGGCCGCGAGTACTCCTCGGGCGACGAGGTCGTCGACGCGGAGACGGTCGCCGAGTTGCTGCGAGGCAACCGGCTGTTGCCGGAGCACGAGCCGCAGTTCGTCACGTGAAGGTCCTCACGCTGCTCGGGACGCGCCCCGAGATCATCCGCCTCAGCCGGGTCATCGAGCGCCTCGATCGGGTCTGCGAGCACGTGCTCGTCCACACCGGACAGAACTACGACCCGGCCCTGAGCGACGTCTTCTTCTCGGAGCTCGGGGTGCGCGCGCCCGACCGTTACCTCGGCCTCCGCGGCACGAGCTTCGGCGAGCGCCTGGGCCTCCTCATGGCGGCGACCGAGGCGCTCCTGAGGGAGGAGCGTCCTGACCGGCTGCTCGTGCTCGGCGACACCGACAGCGGCCTCGCCGCGTTCGTGGCCAAGCGGCTCGGCATCACCGTTCTGCACATGGAGGCGGGCAACCGCTGCTTCGACGACCGCGTCCCCGAGGAGGTCAACCGGCGGGTGATCGACCACTCGAGCGACGTGCTCATGCCCTACACCGAGCGCTCGCGGGCCAACCTGCTGCGCGAGGGCGTCGGCTCGGATCGGATCTACGTCACCGGCAACCCCATCAAGGAGGTGCTCGACCACCACGCGGCGAGCATTGAGGGCTCCGACGTGCTTCAGCGCCTCGGGCTCGAGCGCGGCGGCTACCTGCTCCTGACCGCCCATCGGCAGGAGACCGTCGACGTCGAGGAACGGATCGGATCGCTCGTCAGCGGCGTGGTCGCGGTCGCCCGGGAGCTCGAGCTGCCGCTCGTCTGCTCGATGCACCCGCGCACGCGCGACCGCCTCGAGCGCTTCGGGCTCTCGCTCGAGAGCGAGGGCGTGCAGGTGCACGCCGCGTTCGGCTTCTTCGACTTCGTCCAGCTCGAGCGCCATGCGCGGCTCGTGCTCTCCGACAGCGGCACCGTGCAGGAGGAGTGCTGCATCTTCGGCGTGCCGACCGTCACCGTGCGCGACACGACCGAGCGTCCCGAGACCGTCGAGTGCGGCTCGAACGTCCTCAGCGGCGTCGAGCCGGAGGCGATCTACCGCTGCGCGCGCGTCGCGCTCTCCTCGCGACCGTCGTGGACGCCTCCCCCGGAGTACCTGGCCTCCGAGGTGAGCGCGACGGTGGCGCGGATTGCCGTCGGGCACCGGATCGGGGACGGCCCCGCCGGCGCGACGGCGGACCCGGTCCGCACCGCAGATAGCCTCGGTGCGGACACATGAGCACGCCAGAGCAGACATCCACCGCTCCCGCCGGCGCCGCGCCGGAGCCGCAGGATCAACCGCTGGTCACGATCATCGTGCCGACCTACAACCGGCGCGAGCTCGTGCAGGAGACCATCGACAGCGTCCTCGCCCAGGACTACCCGCGCGTCGAGCTGCTCGTGCTCGACGACGGCTCGACCGACGGCACGCCGAAGGTGCTCGAGCGCTACGCGGCCGAGCATCCCGATCGCTTCCGCTGGGACCGCCACGAGAACATGGGCCAGGCCCGCACGCTCAACCGCGGCTTCGAGATGATGCGCGGCGAGTACGTCGGCTACCTGTCCTCGGACGACGTGCTCGTTCCGAGCGCACTGCGCCAGCTCGCCGCCGCGCTCGAGAGCGACCCCGAGGCGGTCGTCGCCTACCCGGCGTTCACGGTCATCGATGACGCGGGCGAGGTCGTCACCACGATGACGCCTCCCGAGTACCGCACCGTCGACGCTCTGCGTCTGCACAACTGCATCGTCAACGTCGGCGCGATCTACCGCCGCAGCGTCATCGACCGCATCGGCGGCTGGGACCCGAGCTTCGTCTACGTCGCCGACCTCGACTTCTTCCTGCGGGCCAGCGCGCTCGGGCCGTTCCGCCTCGTGCGCGAGCCGCTCGGCTCGTGGCGATCGCACCCCGGGTCGGCCAACGCGGCGCCGGGCCTGCGCGGAGCCGCCGAGCAGACACGCCTGCTCGACAAGTTCTACGCGCAGGAGGGCCTGTCCGAGGAACTCCTCGACGTGCGCGACGAGGCCTACCGCAACGCCTACTTCGTCGCCGCCCACGCCATGGGTGGTGTCAACCGGGTGGGCGAGCGCTTCTTCGTGCACGACACGCTCGCGCGCGAGACCTCGAGCCGAGCCCCGGCCCTCGACGCCGAGGTGATCGCCCGTCTACGCCGGCGCGTCGCCAATCTCGAGGCCCGAGAGGCCCGCACCGCCGAGGCGCTCGAGCGAGCGCACCGTGCCCTCGAACGGGGCGGCCGGGGTGGTATCGAGCCGGGCTGGTGGCGCCTCCTGCGCCGCGCCGCGCCGCAGGGCGTCCGGCTGCGCGGCCGACGGGCGCTCGAACGGGTCCTGGGCGACCGGGTTCCTCCGCCGCGAGCGGCACCGATGTCGAGTCCGGAACGTCGCTCGGGCGGCGACCGGGCCGCCGCCTAGCGACGGATCCCGCGGCTACAGCGCCTCGGCCACCCGCGGCGCCTCGCGCTCGAACAGCCACACTCCGACCACGGCGATCGCCGCCAGGAGGAGAAGCGGAATGGCGACGCCGGCGAGTCCCCCGCCTGCCGCCACCGCGCTCGGCGCGCCGGGATCGATCACCCACTCACGGGCCTGCACGAAGATCGGTGCGAGCGGGTTGAGGGTGACGATCGACCGAAGCTGCTCGGGGACGAGCTCGATCGGGTAGAGGATCGGCGTCAGGTAGAAGAGCATGCGCGAGATCAGGTTCCAGATCTGCGCGACGTCCTCCGAGCGGATGAACGCCACCGAGAGGATCAGCGACACGCCTGTCGTCAGCACGACGAGGGCCAGCAGGACGAACGGCAAGAGCAGCCACGTGGGGCTCGGCGAGACCCCCGTGGCCACGATCAGGACGAACCCCGCGACCAGGTTGAGCAGGAGCGTGAAGCCCGCGGTCAGCGACACCGAGAGCGGGATGACGATGCGGGGGAACTGCATCTTCCTGACCATGTTCTCGCGCGCGGAGACCGACCGCACGGCTCGGTTCGTGGCGTCGGAGAAGTACTGGAAGAGGATGATGTTCAGAATGAGCATGGCCGCGAAGTTCTCGATGTTCGCGCCGAAGCCGATCAGCTGGCGGAGCACGACGAAGATGACCCCGAAGAACAGGAGCGGGCGCAGCAGCGTCCACGCGTAGCCGAGCGAGGAGCCGATGTAGCGGATCCGGAACTCGGTCAGGGAGGTGAGCCACAGGAGCTCGAAGAAGCGCTTGCGCTCGCCCCCGAAGGCCGAGGGGCCGCGGATCTCGCGCAGCTCGGGCCCGGTCTCGCCGGTCTGGGCGGAATCGCCGGCGGTCGAGGTCATCGTTCGACGACCTCGGCGACCGGCTCGCGGCGAAGGTCGACCTCGTGCTCGAGCGTCACGAGCGCCTCTGACCGGTTCGGACCGGTGACGTCGAAGCGGGCGAACCAGGGCGCCGAGTGGAGCACGGGATCCCCATCGGCGCCCTCCTCGGCGACACCGCACTTGAGCAGGTACCCGCCCGCCGTCAGGCGGTTGTCGATCGTGGCCCGCACCCGAAGGCGGTCACCCGGCTCGACCCGCCCCGCAGAGTCGCGAAGCTCCCACACCGGGGAGGTGAAGACCTTGCGCCGCTGCTCGGTCTGGATCTCCACGAAGAACCCCGGCCGTTCGAGGGGGTGAAGGATCTCCACCGTGCCGCTCAGCTCGAGCGGCGCGCCCTCCGCGACGGCGACCGCGGCGCCGCTCTCGCCCTCGACGACGAGCTCGGCGATCCGGGCTGGAAGCTCGCCGCGCTCGCGCAGAGCCGCCGCGGCAGGATCGCCACTGCTACCGGCGCCCTCGAGGAAGTTCAGCTCGAGGTAGCGGCTGGCCACCTCGTGGGGGTCGCCGATCTGGTGGACGACGCCGTCGTGGATGAGCATGGCGCGGTCGCAGTAGCCTTCGATCAGCGGCATCGAGTGGGTGACCAGGAGAATCGTCTTGCCCTCGGCGTGCAGCCGTCGGAAGACCTCTCCGCACTTCTCCTGGAACGCGGCGTCGCCGACCGCCAGGACCTCGTCGATCAGGAGCACGTCGGCGTCGACGTGGGCCATGACCGAGAACCCGAGCCTCACCTTCATCCCCGAGGAGTAGTTCTTCAGCTTGAGGTCGGTGTACTCCTCGAGCCCGGCGAAGGCGACGATCTCCTCGAAGCGGCGGCGTGCCTCGGTCGGAGTCAGGCCCATCATCACGCCGTTGAGGACGACGTTGTCGCGTGCGACGAGCTCGGGATGGAAGCCGACGCCGAGCTCGATGAACGGCGCGAGCTGGCCGGCGAGCCGAATGCGGCCGCGGTCGGCGCGGTATATGCTCGCGAGCAGCTTGAGCAGCGTGCTCTTGCCCGAGCCGTTGCGCCCGACCACGCCGAAGAACTCTCCCTCCGCGACGTCGAAGGAGACCCCGTCAAGCACGGACAGGGTTCGGCCCGGCGCCTTGCGCAGAGGATGGCGCAGTCGGTCGGCGGCTGAGACCCCGCCCTGGCCGGGGACTCGAAACGACTTGGCCACGTCTGCGACCTCGATGGCCGTCGCTCGCGTCATTCCCGCAGGATAGGGCAGCAGAACGGCGCTCCGAGGCGCTCCCGGGCGCGTCGAGCCACCGGTCCACGTCACTATCATCGGACTCCGTGGGAGGTTCTGCTGCAGCTCTCGCCGCCCGCGGCGCCGCCCCGGCGACCTCGCTGCGGCTCAGTCCCGTCAACCCGCTACCCGAGCGCATCGCGGTCGGAAAGGGAACCGCGGTCTTCCTCGACGGGCTCTGTTCCCACCCGACCGGTCCGCTCTCCGGCTTGCGTGTCTGCGTGGACGAAGTCGAGCACCCCGTCCTGGGGGCCGGGATGCCACCGCCGGGGGCTTTCGAAGGCGGCGACTACTGGTGGGCGATCATCCCGCTCGAGTCCGTGCCCCGAGCGCGGCTCGTGCGCCTGCGCCTGCGTGCTCGCCTGGCCGGCGGCGGCGAGGGCGTGGGGGACCTCGGCATGGTCGAGCTGCACCCAAACGTCGAGGTGGGCAGTGCCGCGCCTTCTCAGCGCGTCCGCCGCGCGGCGGCGGACGGGGGTCCTCGGGCGCGCGCTCCACGACCGCTGATCGCGATCTGCATGGCGACCTGGGAGCCGCCGATCGACCTGTTCCGCCGCCAGATCGACTCGATCCGCGACCAGACCTACGACAACTGGACGTGCGTCATCAGCGACGACCACAGCTCGCCTGAGCGCCTGGCCGAGATGCGGGAGGTCATCGGCGACGACGAGCGCTTCTCGGTCTCACCAGCGTCCGCCCGTCTGGGTTTCTACGGCAACTTCGAGCGCGCGCTCGCGCTCGTCCCGCCGGAGGCCGACCACGTCGCGATGTGCGATCAGGACGACCGTTGGTACCCCGACAAGCTCGAGATGCTCGAAGCGAGGCTGCGCTCGGGAGTGAAGCTCGCCTACAGCGACATGCGGATCGTCACGCGGGCCGGCGAGGTGCGCTTCGACAGCTACTGGAGCTATCGCCGTAACAATCACACGAACTTCGGCTCGCTCCTCATGGCCAACACGGTCACCGGAGCGGCATCGCTGTTCACGCGCGACCTGCTCGACTACGTCCTGCCCTTCCCGCCCCGTTACGAGGCCAACTATCACGACCACTGGGTCGCGCTCGTGGCCATGGCCCTGGGCCGGGTCGCGTACGTCGACACGCCGCTCTACGACTACGTCCAGCACGAGGGCGCGGTGCTCGGGCACGCCCGCGCGAACGGCATGCTGCGCGGCGGTGCCGCCGCGCGCAACGGCGTGCGCGGCGCTCGCGCGCGGCTGGCGTTGGTGCGCGTCCCGCGCGGGATGCGGCACTTCTACTTCACCCACTACTGCGGGACGATGCTCACGGCCAAGGTCGTCGACATGCGCTGCGGGTCGGCCATGGCGCCGGCCAAGCGCCGGACGGTGAGGCGCTTAGCCGCTCCTGAGCGGGCGATCGGCTGGCTCGTGCTTCGCTCACCGAGGCGATGGCTCGGAAGAACGGAGACGCTACGCCGCGAACAGGCGCTGCTCGGCGGGCTGGCCTGGCGCGGCTACGCCGAGTGGCGAAAGCGCTTCGCGGCGGGTCGATGGCCCCCGCGCCGTGCTCCGCGCCGGACGGTCGCTCCGACCCCGGCCCGCGCCGCGGTCGCCGCCGCTGTCGTCGCGACCAACGGGTCGGCTCCGCCGGAGCCTGCGCCGTGGCTCACCCCGATCCTCGTCGACTACTTCACCCGCGACGGCAGCACGCTCATGATGCGCCTGCTCGCGACCTCGCCGCAGGTCGCGGTCGAGGCCCAGTACCCCTACGAGCGCAAGTACTTCAACTACCTGTGGCGCTGGTCGCGCATGCTCGAGCGCGGCCAGTGGCCCTCGGAGACCTGGAGCCCGAGCGCCCTCGCCTCGATTACCCAGGAGCGACATGTGCCTCTACTCGGACCTCCACCGTGGCATCCGCGCTCGCTGATCGAGTCCCCGCCTGGCGAGGAGTCGATGTCGCGCCGTTGCTTCGATCTCGCGTGGCGAGAGTTCTCGGCGCGAGCGGCGCGGGCGAGCGTCGATGATGGCGGCGACGCCGCGGGGGTGCGCTTCTACGCCGAGAAGCATCTCGACACCTACCTGGTCGACCGCGACGAGCTCCCGCCGATCGAGTTGCTCGTGCTGCTCCGCGATCCCCGTGACACCTACGTATCGATCAACGCCTTCAACCGCAAGCGCGGGACGGCGGCCTTCGGGCGCCAGCGCGTCTCGAGCGATCGCGAGCACCTCGATCAGCTCCTGGCCCGTCAGCGCGAGCGACTGCGGTGGGTCGCGCAGCTGCTCGCGGACGGCGACCCCTCGGTCGTCCGCTACGACCAGCTCGTGCTCGACACCCCGGCGGTCGCGCGGCGGCTGGAGGCCCAGCTCGGGATCGAACTCGATCCGCAGGCGGCCCGCGGCGACGTGCAGATGCGTAAGGCTCACGTGAGCGCGAGCTCGCCGGAGAGCTCGGTCGGGCGCTGGAGGCACGAGCTCGACCCCGAGACCGCGGGTCTGTTCCGCCGCGAGCTCGGCGATGAGCTCGACGCGGTCGGGTTCGAGGTCTGAGCGCTCGACGTCAGTCCCGCGCCACCAGCTCCACCAGCCTCCCGAGCTCCTCCTCGCTCGACCAGGCGCCGACCGAGGCCCGCACGAGCCGAGCGCCCGGCAGCTCGCGCACCACGAAGCCGGCGCCGGCCAGGCGCTCCACCTCGCCGGCCGGGTCGTCCGACTCCCAGGCGACGAGCGTCGAGGCCCCGCGCGGAACCACCCTCGTGCCGCGCTTAGACAGGCGAGCGGCCAGCCCGGCGGCGAGCGCCGGGCCGCGTTCGAGCACCCGGTCCCAGCCCGCCTCGGCCAGGGTCTCGAGCGCCGCGAGCGCCGCGGCGGCCTGCGACCGAGCCGTCACCCCGAGGTCGAAGCGCGCGGCGCCGGGCTTGAGGGCGAGCTCGCTCGGGCGGCCGGGGTCGGCGAGCGAGACGAAGCTCGGCCACGAGGGCATCATGTCCGCGCACAGGTCGCCGCGGACGTAGAGGTAGCCGCTGCCGTCGGGCCCGCACAACCACTTCTGGCCAGCCGCCGCGTAGAAGTCGCAGCCGAGGGCGTGCACGTCGAAGGCGAGCGCGCCGAGGCCCTGGGCGCCGTCGAGCAGGATGCGCGCCCCCTCAGCGCGCGCGGCGGCACTCAAGGCAGGGCCGTCGACGATCGCCCCGGAGACCCAGGAGACGTGCGAGCAGGCGACGAGCGCCGTGTCCTCACGGACCTCCTCGGCCAGGCGGGCGAAGGGCACCGCCCGAAGCGCGAAGCCGCGCCGAGCGCGCGCGGCGGCGAGCGGGGCGAGCAGGCCGGGGTGCTCCTCGTCGGAGGTCAGGACCTCGTCGCCCGGACCGAGCTCGAGGGCGCCGAGGACGACGTTGATCCCGTCGGTGGTGGAGCGGGTCAGGGCGACCTCGCCGGCCTCGCACCCGAGCAGCGGCGCCACCGCCGCGCGCAGCCGCTCGACGAGCGCGAAGATCGCCTCGAAGTGCGCGGCCGTGCCGCGCCCTTCGCTGAGCTCGGCCTCGAGCTCGCGCGCCGCGGCCTCGACCGACCCGCGCGGCACCGGTCCCTGCGTGCCCGCGTTCAGGTAGGCCTTCGAGGCGAGCACCGGGAACTCGTCGCGAAGGTCCTCGATCGCGGCCACCCGGCGATCTTAGGCCTCCGGCTAAGGTGCGAACCTGTGATCGTCGAGCGCTCCATGCACCCCGAGTGGCTGTCGAACGCCTACCTCGTGGCCGACCGCCCGGGCGGCTCCGCGGTGATCATCGACTCCGGCGGTCCCTCCGAGGCGCTATTGGCCGAGATCGAGCGCCACGAGGTCACCCCGACCCATCTCCTGCTCACCCACCACCACGCCGACCACGTGGCGGAGAACCACGTCTACCAGGAGCGCTTCGGGGTCGAGATCCTCGCCCACCCGCTCGAGGCCGAGCGGCTGGGCGACGTCGATCGCGCCATCGAGCCGGGCGAGCTCCTGACCGTGGGCGACCTGCGCATCGATGCGCTGCACACCCCGGGTCACACCGACGGCATGGTCGCCTACCGGGTCAGCGACGAGCACGTCTTCACCGGCGACACCCTGTTCAAGGGGTCGGTCGGCGGCGTGCGCGCGCCCGGCTCGACCACCTTCGACGACCTTCACCGCTCGATCATGCAGGTGCTGATGAAGCTGCCGCCCGAGACCCGGGTTCACCCCGGTCACTCCGGCCCGACGACGATCGGCGCCGAGTGGGAGGAGAACGCGTTCATCCGTCTGTGGCGCGGCCAGGGCGAGGAGGGGACCGGGGTCTGTCACGTCGGCGAGGAGCCGGCCACCCTCATCCTCTGGGGGCCGGACTACGACGGCGGACACAAGGCCTGGGTGCGCTGGGAGGAGACCGGTCGCGACGACATCGTGGCCGGCAGCGCGGTGCGCCACGGCGAGTCCCGGTACGAGGGACTGCCGGTTCCGACCGTCTCCGACCCGACGCGCGGGACCGACGGCAGCGGCTGAGCGCCGCGGCGCAGCGCCGGGGCGAGCCCGCCCCGACGCCACGCCTCGGGCGACGCGCTACCCGCTTCCGCAGACCGGCCAGGAGCTCGCGCCGGTGCGGGCGTAGAGCATCGCCGCGCGGCGGTCCTGCTCGCCTTCGGAGGCGTCCGCCGGATCGCCCGACCCGCCGACGCCGGCCCAGGTCTCGCGGCTGAACTGGTACTTGCCGCGGTAGGTGCCGCCGCCGCCGACCGCGCTCGGGTCGCCGCCGGACTCGCACGCCGCGATGGCCTCGAGGGCGGGGGAGGCGCCGCCGTCGCGCTCACGCCGGCGCTCCGTGGCCCGGCGCTCGCGGCGTTCGGCTCGGCGCTCGCGGCGTTCGGCTCGGCGCTCGATCACCTGGTCGACCGCCCGGAAGCGAACGACCTCGCTCTCGACCTCGGAGGGCGAGGGCAGCCGGTCGGCCTCTCGTCCTTCGGCGGCGAGCGCGGCCGTCACGGAGCCGCCGATCGCGGCGAGGGCCAGCACTGAAGCAAGCAGCTTCTTCATCGGGTCCTACCTCCTGCTCGGGTACGAGTCCGTTCCTCCCGGTCGCCCTGTGTGGACGGTTGGCCGCCGGCTTTACGTGCGGGCGGCGCTCCGGGATAAGAGACGCGATGGCCGCGGGCGTTGGCGCGCGCTGGTTTGCGCAGCCAGGCCGTGGCCGTTTGATGGCGAGCGGGACGCTAGGGACGCGAAGAAGTGGTCCCCGTGAGTCACGTCACATTGCAACAAAGCGCCCAAACCGGCCCGAAACGGCGCTTCGACGGGCGCAATCGAGCGTCGGCGCCGCCCCCTAACCTTGATTCGCAAGATGAAGATCACGCTCCCCGACGGCACACCCCTCGAGCTCGCCGACGGCGCCACCGGCGCCGACGCCGCGCGCGCGGTGGGGGAGGGGCTGGCGCGAGCCGCGCTCGCGGTCAAGCCGCGCGCTCCGGGCGAGGACGGCGACGGCATCGACGCC
>JBBSNG010000070.1:0-10270 GCA_038232755.1 Solirubrobacterales bacterium
CACGTTGAGCGAGAGCCCGGTCCACAGCCCGACCCCAAAGGCGAGCGTCCACCCGTGCAGGAGCCAGAAGTAGAGCGGCGGATGGATGTCCTCATGGGCGAGGTCCCGGCCGATCTCCTTCAGGCACAGCGCCCGGTCCGGACGCATCAGCGCCTTCCACTCGGAGGCCGGAACCCAGCGGCCGAAGGGAGGCTGGGCCGAGGAGGTCAGGCGCGTGTAGTCGCCCTGATGGCAGGCCGCGGCGAGCACGGAGATCGACTCGTCGTGGGTGAAGCCCTGCTTGTCGGCGCCGCCGGCGACCCGCAGGGCGGTCGAGCCGACCAGCGCGCAGACCAACAGCAGCAACGCGAGCCGGCGGCGAGTCACCCGGTCGGGCCGGTCAGGCCGGCGTGTCGTCGTGCCCGGGCGCCGCGTCCGCGCCGGCGCGGACGCGGCGGATCTCCGCGAGCCGCTCCGCCAGCTCCCGCTCGGCGCCGCGGTCGCTCAGCGCCAGGAAGCGCTCGCCCACGGCCTCGTCGGGCATGAGCTGTTGCGTCGAGAGCGCGCCCGGGCGGTCGTGGGCGTAGTCGTACCCGGCGCCGTGGCCGAGCTCGCGCCGCTCGCCACCGTGGACGGCGCTGCGCATGTGGTCGGGGACCGCGGGGGCGCCGTGCTCGCGCACCCAGGCCCGAGCCGCGGCGAGGGCGCGGTAGGAGGCGTTCGACTTCGGCGCGAGCGCCAGGTACACCGCCGCCTGCGCGAGGTTGTGCGCGCACTCGGGCATCCCGACGTGCTCGACGGCGTGCGCCGCCGCCACCGCGACCTCGAGCGCCCGCGGATCGGCGTTGCCGACGTCCTCGCTGGCCAGGATGACCATCCGCCGGGCGATGAAGCGCGGATCCTCGCCGCCCTCGAGCATGGTGGCCAGGTAGAGCAGCGAGGCGTCGGGGTCGGAGCCCCGAGTGGCCTTGATCCAGGCCGAGATCGTGTCGTAGTGCTGATCGCCGCCCTTGTCGTAGAGGATCGCCCTGCGTTGCATGGCGTCCTCGGCGTCAGCGAGCGTGACCTCGGGCTCGGCGCCGCCGTCGCCCCCGGCCCGCCCGGTCGCGTTGACGGCGGCCAGCTCGAGCGCGGCGAGGGCGGAGCGTGCGTCGCCCCCGGAGCGCGCGGCCAGGAAGTCGAGCGCCTCGGCCGCGACCGCCGGCGGGTCGGCGATCCCGCGCTCGGGATCGGCCAGGGCCCGCTCGAGCAGCTCGCGCACGTGCTCGTCGGAGAGTCCGCGCAGCTCGTAGACCTGCGCCCGCGAGAGCAGCGCCGAGTTGACCTCGAAGTACGGGTTCTCGGTCGTCGCCCCCACCAGCGTGACCAACCCCTCCTCGACCGCGGGCAGCAGCGCATCCTGCTGCGCCTTGTTGAAGCGATGGATCTCGTCCAGGAAGAAGATCGTCCCGCGCCCGCCGCCGCGACGACGCTCCTCGGCACGGGAGAGGACCTCGCGCACCTGGGCGCGGCCGGCCTCGACCGCCGAGGCCTCCTCGAAAGCGGCGTCGGCGTTGGCCGCCAACAGCCGGGCGATCGTCGTCTTGCCGGCCCCGGGCGGGCCGTAGAGGACCATCGAGTGCGGCCGTCCCTCCTCGATCGCCCGCCGCAGGGCCGAGCCCTCGCCCAGCACGTGCTCCTGGCCGACGACCTCCTCGAACGAGATCGGGCGCATGCGCACGGCGAGCGGCCGGTCGCCGGCGGGGACCGGGGTCCGGGCGCCCGCCCCACTCTCGGTCTCGAACAGCTGCTCCATGGGCGCGATTCTCGCACCCGGTGGCGCGCCGGCGACCGTATACTCGACCGGTGCCCGAGCCGGCGGAACTCGAGCGGCGCACGACCGAGCTGCTCGGTCGCCTGATCCGCTTCAAGACCGTCAATCCGCCGGGCGACGAGGAGGCGGCGCAGCTCCACCTCAAGGAACTGCTCGAGGGAGCGGGCTTCGAGTGCGAGCTGCTCTACGCCGTCGAGGGACGCCCGAACCTGGTCGCCCGTCTCAGAGCCCGCTCCGACGGTCCGCGCCTCGCCCTGCTCTCCCACGTCGACACGGTGCTCGCCGACCCGGAGGAGTGGAGCGTCGACCCGTGGTCGGGCGAGGTTCGCGACGGACTCGTCTGGGGCCGCGGCGCGCTCGACATGAAGAGCCAGACCGCGGCCGAGATCGCGGCGGTGGTCTCGCTGGCCGAGGAGGGCTGGCGCCCGCAGAGCGGCGAGCTCCTCGTGATCGTCACCTGCGACGAGGAGACCGGCGCGCAGCACGGCGCGCAGTGGCTGTGCGCCGAGCAGGCGGACAAGGTGCGCTGCGACATGGTCGTCAACGAGGGTGCCGGCCAGGTCATCGGCTTCGACGGCCGCCGCGTGTACGGCGTCTGCGTGGCCGAGAAGGGAGTCTTCCGCTTCAAGCTCTCGACGGACGGCCGCGCCGGCCACGCCTCGCTGCCGCGGATCGGCGACAACGCGCTGACCAAGCTCGCCCCGCTGATCGCCCGGCTGGGCGAGCGCCGCGCCACCTACCGCCTGAGCCCCGAGCCCGAGGCGCTGATGCACGCGCTCGGGGTCGACCCCGGCGACGGCTCCGACCCCGCGCTCGCCCGCGCCGTGGCCCACGTCGAGGAGGTCGATGCACGCGTGGCCATCCTCCTCGAGCCACTGCTGTCCGTCACGCTCGCGCCGACCATGGTGCGCGCCTCCGAGAAGATCAACGTCATCCCCTCGCACGCCGAGCTCTCGGTCGACTGCCGCGTACCGCCCGGGCTCGGCGAGGACGAGGCCCGGGGCGCCATCGCCGAGGTGCTCGGAGACGACGGATACCGGATCGACTTCGGTGAGACCGTGGTCGGCAACCGCTCGGCCATCGACACCGAGTTCATGGGTCACATCCGCGAGTTCGTCGCGACCGAGGAGCCCGGCGCGGAGGCCGCCGCCGTCGCCCTGCCGGGGTTCAGCGATTCGCGCTGGTTTCGCGAGGCCTTTCCCAACTGCGTCGCCTACGGATTCTTCCCCCAGAGTGAGATGGACCTGTTCGAGGCCGCGCCGCTGGTTCACGGCGCCGACGAGCGCATACCCGTCTCCGATCTGGGGCTCGCCGCGCGCTTCTACGCGCAGCTCGTCGAGAAGGTCCTGCGCTGACCCCGGCGCATCGCCGCTCGGAGTAGGTTGGCGCGTATGGCTCGCCGCACCAAGATCGTCGCCACCATCGGTCCCGCCTCGCGCGACCCGGAGACTCTCTCACGCCTCGTCGAGGCGGGCATGGACGTCGCCCGCCTCAACTTCGCGCACGGCACGCGCGATCAGCACCAGGAGACGGCCGAGCGGGTGCGCCGCGCAGCCAGCCAGGCGGGGCGACAGGTCGCCCTCCTCCAGGACCTCCCCGGCCCGAAGCTGCGGATCGGCCCGCTCGAGAACGACCTCGCCGAGCTTCACTCCGGAGCCCAGCTCACCCTCGTGGCCGACTCCGACGGCGCCGGCGACGCGAGCCGCATGTCGGTCTCCTGGGCCGGCCTCGCCGAGGCCCTCGAGCCCGACGAGATCGTCTACCTGGCGGACGGATCGGTGCGCCTGCGCGTCGAGGCCGTGCGCGCCGGCGAGGGGGAGGTCGATACCCGTATCGAGGTCGGCGGCGCGGTCGCCTCACGCCAGGGTCTCAACATCCCCGGCGAGCTCGCCGACCTGCCGGCCGTGCCCGAGGAGGACATCGGCCAGCTCTCCTTTGGCGAGAGCATCGGCATCGACCTCGTGGCGCTGTCTTTCGTGCGCCGCCCCGCCGACGTCGGGCAGGTTCGCGGCCACACCCGGCTGCCGCTGATCGCCAAGATCGAGAAGCCCCAGGCCGTCGAGTCGATCCGCGAGATCTGCCACGTCTCCGACTGCGTGATGGTCGCGCGCGGCGACCTCGGGATCGAGCTGCCGATCGAGGACGTCCCCGTGGTCCAGAAGCGCATCATCGCCTGCGCCGGCGAGCTCGCCCGGCCGGTGATCACGGCGACCCAGATGCTCGACTCGATGGTCACCTCCTCGCGCCCGACCCGGGCCGAGGTGGCCGACGTGGCCAACGCCATCCTCGACGGCTCCGACGCGGTGATGCTCTCTCAGGAGACGGCGATCGGCGAGTACCCGGTGGGCGCGGTGGAGATGATGGCGGCGGTGGCCGAGCGCACGGAGCTGATCGCGCCGTACCGGGTGTGGAACGAGCGCCGTGTGCACCGCGACGAGCGCGACCCGGCCTACACGATCGCCTACAACGCCTGCGCCGCGGTCCGCGACCTGAAGCTCTCGGCCCTGATCATCCCCACCCTGTCCGGGCGCTCGGCGCGGCTGATCTCCGCCCACCGCCCGCACGTTCCGATCTTCGCCCTCTCCCCGGGCCGCGAGACGGTGCGCCGCTGCTCGCTCATGTGGGGGGTCCAAGCCGCCTCGATGCGCCGCCACGAGGTGACCGAGACCCTCATCGCCGACGCCGCGCGCCGGGTGGTCGAGCTCGGCTGGGGCCAGCCCGGGGACCGGGTGGGGATCACCGCGGGCCTACCGAGCGGCCGGCCCGGGACGACCAGCCTGTTCCAGGTCCAGCAGCTTCCGTCTGTCAAGGTCTAGGAAGCCGATGACGCGACCGACGCCCTCCGACAAGCTCCGCCTCGGCGGCATGGCCCTGGGCAACGGGCTGCTCGTGCACGGGCCGACGCACTGGGCCGCCGCCGTCCGCGACCCGGGCGGCGAGGTGCGCGTCGCCTCGGGGCCGAAGCCCGAGCTCGCCGCCGCGGCGACCGAGCGCGTGCCCGGCCTGCGCGGGGTGACCAAGCTGGCCGAGGCGATCGCGGTGATCCCCCTGGTCAAGCGCGCGCTGCCGACGGCCCGGCTGCCGATGCAGGACCCGAAGACGCTCGCCGCCATGGTCACCGCCGCGCTCCTCGGCCAGCGGCTGCGCCGCGGCGGGGCGGCCGGACGCACGCTCGGCCGCGAGGCGGCCGTGGCCGGCATCAGCCTCCTGCCGGCGCTCATGGCCCTGCGCGGCGGCGACCTCGCCGCCTACCACGGCGTCGAGCACACGGCCATCGCCGCCTACGAGGACGACGACGCAAGCGCCGCCGACGCCGCCAAGGAGCACGACCGCTGCGGCTCGAACCTCGTCGCCCCGCTGCTGGCCAGCGCCGTGACGGGCAACGTCGCCGTCCGCCGCGCCGGCCTCAAGGGCCCGGTCGCCGACACCGCGGTCGCACTCGGCAGCGTCGCCTTTGCCATCGAGCTCTTCGCCCTGGCCGAGCGCCACCCCGACTCGGGCGTGGCGCGCGCGGTGCGCCGTCCTGGCTTCGAGATCCAGCGGGTGCTGGGTACGCGCGAGCCGACCGAGGCGCAGCTCGAGGTCGGCGAGGCGGCCCTCGCCGAGATCGTGCGGGTGGAGGCTCCGGCCTCGTAGGAGGGACGTCATGTCGGCCACGAGCGTCCGCGAGCGGCTCGACCCGAGCGTCTTCCAGCTGCCCGTCGAGCGCCTGCGCGACGGCTACTACTCCGACGCCTACTTCACCTTCTCCAAGGAGGTGCTGGAGGCCGAGGGTCATCATCCGCACGTCACGATGCAGGTCTTCCAGAAGAAGGATGCGGTCCTCGGCGGGGTCGACGAGGCCGTCGCCATCCTCAGGCTGTGCTCGGGCCGCCGCGCTGCCGACGGCTCGTGGGAGGACGGCTGGACCGGGCTGACCGTTGGCGCGCTGCACGAGGGCGACGAGATCGCTTCGCACGAGCCGGTCATGCAGATCGAGGGCGACTACGCCGCCTTCGCCCATCTGGAGACCGTCTACCTCGGCTGCATGGCGCGGCGCACGCTGGTCATGCGCAACGTCAAGGAGGTCGTCGACGCCGCGCGCGGCAAGCCGATCCTCTTCTTCCCGGCCCGCCACGATCACTGGCTCGTGCAGACCGGCGACGGCTGGGCCGCGCACGTGGCCGGCGCGATCGGGGTCTCGACGGACGCCCAGGCCTCGTGGTGGGGCGGCAAGGGCATCGGCACCGTCCCGCACGGTCTGATCGCCGCCTACGACGGCGACACCGTGGCCGCGGCCGCGGCCTTCGCGCGGCGCTTCGCCGACTCGACCAACGTGGTCGTGCTGGTGGACTTCGACAACGACTCCGTGCGCACCTCGCTCGAGGTCGCCGACGCGCTCGGAGACCGGCTTTGGGGCGTCCGGCTCGACACCTCGGGCACGATGGTCGACCGCGCACTCTGGCCCGAGATGGGGGAGTTCGACCCCACCGGCGTGAACCCCCAGCTCGTCGAGCGGGTGCGCTCCGCCCTCGACGGCGCCGGCCACGAGCGAGTCAGCATCGTGGCCTCGGGCGGCTTCGACGCCGACCGCATCCGCGCGTTCGAGGCGATCGGAGCCCCGGTCGACTCCTACGGCGTGGGATCGGCGCTGCTCAAGGGCGGCAACGACTTCACGGCCGACGTGGTGCGCGTCGATGGACGCGAGTGCGCCAAGGCGGGGCGCCGATACACGCCGAGCGGGCGGCTCGAGACGGTGGAGTAGCGCCTCAGGTGGCCTCGACGCCGGCGATCATCCCGTTGCGGAAGGCGTCCACGAACAGCCGGTGGTCCTCGCGGGTCAGGTCGCCATAGCCGGCGCCGAACGCGCACAGCCACTCGACGAAGCCGTCCGCGTCGTCGCCGACGGCCTCGCGGATCGCCTGCTCGGTCTCGAAGTCGACGAGCGTCTCGTCGCTCGAGGCGTCGGAGACGCAGTGGATCTTGGCCGTGGCCCGTCCGAGCCCTTTGAGCAGCGGCATCACCTCGTCGGGCTCGGTGACCACGTCCCAGTCGACGTCGTTGGCGTACGGAGAGAGCTCCTGCACGACCTGACCGTGTCCGTCGAGCTCGGCCCAGCCGAGCCACGGGTCGGCGTGCGCCTGAAGCGCGCGCTGGGAGAGCGCGGTGCGATGCCCCTGATGGACGAAGTAGTCGCTGATCTGCTCGTCGCGGACGACCTCGCTCGGCGCGGGCACGCCCGCTCGCTTCATGGACAGGATCACGTCGTTCTCGAGCGCCTGCGTGGGGCCCTCGACCAGCAGCGTGTAGACCGGTAGGCCGGCGCTTCCGATCCCCACGCCGGTCAGCGTCACGATGTCCTTGATCTGGTAGGAGACGCTCTGCTGGCGGTTGCGCTCGGGGATGGTGTCGAGGTACTCCTCGAAGGCGTTGACGACCTTGGCCTGCTCGTTCAGGTCGAGCCGGCGGTCCCCGGCGGAGTCCTTGAAGCGCCGGTCGCCGTTCTCGATCAGCGTGAGCTTGTCGAGCAGGCCGATGCGGGTCCCCGCTCGCGCTCCACGGAGGATGTTGTAGAGGGCTCCCTCCGTGTTGTCGAGGGTGAGGCGGAAGTCCTCGTCCCGTTCGCCGGCTGTGAAGCTCCGAACCTGATCGAGGTAGGCGTGGCCGTAGGTGCTGATCATCTCGCGGATCGTCGCGTCGGGGAAGGCCTTCGAGAACCCGAGCAGGGCCAGGCTCGCGGCCATGCGCTGGAGATCCCAGGTGAAGTGGCCCAGGTACGCCTCGTCGAAGTCGTTCACGTCGAGGACGAGCACCCCCTCGGCGTCCATGTAGGTGCCGTAGTTCTCGGCGTGGAGGTCGCCCTGGATCCAGACGCGGCTCGTGCGCTCCGTTGCCCACGGATCGTCGAGCTTGGCCACGTCGTGGTAGAAGAGCGGCGCGCTGCCGCGGTAGAAGTCGAAGGGCTCGGCCGACATCTTGCGGAACTTGCGCCGCAGGGCTCGCGGGTTGAGCTCGATCAGGTCCGAGAAGGCCGACGCGAGCAGGTCGACGATCTCCTTCTGGCGCTTCTTGGGCGAGGTGCGGATGTCGTCGAGGGAAGCCATCGGCGGAGGATACGGCCTCTTCGGCTGCGCCGGGCGGGCCGTGGGCCTCGGGGCACCGGCTCGCTTCCTCTCATGCTCTCCGCTCAGCGGCCGATAGGAGAGGGAGCATGCCCGCCCCTGCCGTGATCGCCCTCTCCTTGACGGACATCGAGAACTGGGCGCTCACCTGGCTGCCGATCCTCTTCATGGGCCTGATCGTCGTGCTGATCGCGGTGACGCTGCGGCACATGCCGCGCACCAAGCCGCAGGAGATCAAGCCCCAGAGCTCGGACTCGATCTCCTGGGACGACGTGGCCGGCGTCAACGAGGCCAAGGCCGAGCTGCGCGAGGTCGTCGACTTCCTGCGCGACTCCAAGCGCTTCAAGCGCCTCGGGGCCAAGGTCCCGAAGGGGATCCTCCTGCACGGCCCGCCCGGCACCGGCAAGACGCTGCTGGCCAAGGCCGTGGCCCACGAGTCGAACGCCAAGTTCTTCGCCCAGTCGGCCTCGTCGTTCGTCGAGATGTTCGCGGGCCTCGGCGCGGCGCGGATCCGCCGCCTATTCCGCATCGCGCGCAAGCAGGCCCCGGCCATCATCTTCATCGACGAGCTCGACGCCGTCGGCGCGACCCGCGGCAAGGACATCTCCGGCGAGAAGGACCAGACCCTCAACCAGCTGCTCGTGGAGATGGACGGCTTCGCCAGTGCCGACAACATCGTCGTCATCGCCGCCTCCAACATGCTCGACAAGCTCGATCCCGCCCTCCTGCGACCGGGACGCTTCGACCGCCAGGTCTTCGTATCCCCGCCCGACCTGACCGGGCGCGAGGAGATCCTCCGCGTGCACTCGGCCAACAAGCCACTCGGGGGGGTCGACCTCGAGCTGGTGGCCCGCCAGACCAGCGGGCTCTCCGGCGCCGACCTCGCGAACATCTGCAACGAGGCGGCGATCTTCGCGGGCCGGGCGATGCGGGAGACCATCCTCATGGAGGACTTCGAGTCAGCGCTCGAGCGCGTGGTCGCGGGGATGCAGTCGCGCCGCGTCATCAACGATCACGAGAAGCGGGTGATCGCCTACCACGAGGCCGGTCACGCCCTGTGCTCGGAGCTCCTGCCCGGCGTCGAGCGGGTGCACAAGATCTCGATCGTCCCCCGCGGGCGAGCGCTCGGCTACACCCTCAACCTGCCCGAGGAGGACCGCTACCTCAAGGACAAGGAGGAGCTGATCGAGCACATGACCGTGCTGCTGGCCGGCCGCGTGGCCGAGCACGTGGTCTTCGGCCGGATCACCACCGGCGCCTCCGACGACCTCAAGCGCGTCTACGAGCTCAGCCGCTCGATGATCGCCGAGTACGGCATGGGCACCGAGCTCATGTCGCGGCGCCTGCCCGCCGACGACTACTCGGTCTCCGACGCCACGCGGCGCCTCGTCGACGACGAGCAGAAGCATCTGACCGACCTGGCCTGGCGTCACGCGCTCGCGGTCATCGTCGAGCACCGTCCCCTGCTCGACGCGCTGGCCTCCACCCTGCTCGAGCAGGAGGTGCTGCTGCGCGCGGACATCCAGCGCATCGTCGGCGACGAGCGCGCTCGCGAGGCTGCCCTCGAGGACGAACCGCCTCTCGACGCCCTTCCCGCGCCCGGCGACCACGGGCTCGCGCCCGGGTCCGCCCCGGAGGTCCCGGTCACGGCCGCGCGCCCGTTCGCTCCGTTTCCCCAGGCACGCCGCAGCTCGGACCGCGAGCCTGAGTGATCCACCCCTTGCCCTAGACTCCGCGCCCGTGTTCGGACGCATCGACCACATCGGAGTCGCCGTCGAGGATCTCGACGCCGCGATGGAACTCTACCGCGATCGCCTCGACATGCGCGAGCAGCACCGCGAGACGGTCGAGGAGTTCGGGGTCGAAGCCGTCCTGCTCGAGGTCGGCGAGAGCCACGTCGAGCTTCTGCGTCCGCTCTCGGAGGACACCAACGTCGCACGCTTCATCGAGCGCAACGGCCCGGGCATCCATCACGTCGCCTACGGGACCGACGACATCGACGCCGCGCTCGACGCGGCGCGGGCCGCCGGCCTGCGGTTGATCGACGAGGAGCCGCGGCGGGGCATCCAGGGCAGTCGCGTGGCCTTCATGCACCCAAAGGCCACCGCCGGAGTGCTCACCGAGCTCGTGGAGGCGGCGCACTAGATGGCCGACGAGGAACGCGCCAAGCGCGTCGACATCGGGTTCTCGGGCGGCCAGGTGCTGTCCCTGCGCATCCCGGACGCCGCCTACCGCTCGCTCAGCGAGGAGGTCCGCTCGGCCAGCCAGGGCTGGCACGAGCTCGAGGCCGAGGACTCGGACGTGTCCGTGAACCTCGGCCAGGTGGTCTACGTCCGGCTCGACACCGAGCAGCAGCGAGTCGGTTTCTAGCCTCCTC
>JBBSNG010000071.1:0-10238 GCA_038232755.1 Solirubrobacterales bacterium
CGAGGTGCGGGCGCTGGCCGGGCTTGTGGCGCAGCTTGGCGTCGGGGTCCGATAGCGAGACCGCGGTTGCGTTGGAGGCTTTGCGCTTCGGCGTAGGGCCCGAGCGGGGCTCTGCCAGCCCGAGCTTCGGGCGCTCGGGCTCGGGGTCGGGCTCGGGCTCGGGCTCGGGCTGACGATTGTCGTCCTCGACCACGGAGAGCTCTGCGCGCAGGCTTCCGAGCGCGGCGTCGGCCTCCACGTGGGTGGCGTCGACGACGAGGCGCCGGCCGTCGAGCAGGCCGCGCTCGCGGCATTGGGCGAGCACCTGGGTGAACAGCTGCTCGAACACCGAGCTGCCGGCAAAGCGCACGCAGTTGGCGTAGCTGAGCGTGGCGTGGTGGGGCAGGCGCTCTGAGAGCCCGTAGCCGAGAAAGCGCCGGATCGAGACATCGCGCTCGGCCATCCGCAGCGTCTGTCGCATCGACGAGAAACCCTCGACCGCCGTCACCAGAAAGAGCTTGACGAGCACGACCGGGTCGACCGAGGGCCGACCCTGGTCGCCGTAGAAGGGCGCCGCGCAGGCGCGCACCGCCTCCCACTCGACGAGTTGCTCGATCCGCCGGTAGGGGTCGTCTGAGCCGACGAGATCGTCGACGCAGACCATCTCCACCTGCCGCGTCTGCTCACCTGTGCGTGCGTGTCCGATAGCCATGGCGAGATCGTCTCGAGAGGGCCGGACGGCGCGGGGTTATTTGACAGGCTCCTAGGGCCGATCCGTGCGGTGGTGGTTGGGGTGAGCGGCAGCCGGTGAAGCTGGCGGGGATGGCATCGAGATCCTCCGCCGAACAGGCCGAGCACCGGCTCGTCCGCGACCTCGGCACGCTGGAGGACGACCTGCGCGAGGACGCCTTCGCACGGAGGTCTATCGCGGTCTCGCCAACCACGCGCTCAGCCGCGAGGACGACCCCGAGACAAGGGTGTCGCTGAGCTGACGCCGCGCCGAGGAGATCGTCAACGGGCTGCGTGAGCGGGCCGGGGAGCCCGCCCTGACGCTGGCTCAGACCGGGGCGAGGGCGACGTGACCGATCGCGTCGAGCGTGCCCTCGGAGAGCTCGGCTGGCGCGCACGGCCGCTCGACACCTCGCACCACGACTCGAGCCACGCCTCCGAGCCGAACTCGCCGCCGCCTCCCGGCCAGGGCGAGCGCGACGCGCTGACCAGGGTGAGGTCTGGCGCGAGGCCCACGCTGAGCCCGACGCCGCGCCGCGCGCCGCGGCCCCGGCGTCCGGCACACTGAGGACGATGCACGGTCCGCTTCCAGACCTGCGCGCCGGGATCGAGCAGCTACCGGGCATGGACCTGATCCTGCCCGCCCTCGACGGCCTGTCTCCGGCCTACCTCGTCGGCGGCGCGGTGCGCGACCTCCTGCGCGGGGAAGCGACCAGGGACCTCGACGTCGCCGTCGAGGGCCCAGCCGACCCGATCGCCCGGGCGCTCGCCGCGCGTCTCGGCGCCGACGTCGAGAGCCATGAGCGCTTCGGCACCGCGACCGTGCGCGCCGGCGACCTCTCGCTCGACCTCGCGACCGCCCGCCGGGAGCGCTACCCGCGTCCCGGGGCCCTGCCCGAGGTCGAGCCCGCGCCGATCGAAGACGATCTCCGCCGCCGGGACTTCACGGTCAACGCCATGGCCGCTGCGCTCGCGCCGGCCCGTCGCGGCGAGCTGCTCGACCTCCACGGCGGCCGCGGCGATCTCGAGGCCGGCGTGATTCGGGTCCTGCACGCCGGCAGCTTCGCCGACGATCCGACCCGCCTCCTGCGGGCCGTCCGCTACGAGGCGCGGCTCGGCTTCACCATGGACGCCGAGACGGAGGCCCTGGCCCGGGCAGCCGTCGCCGACAGGGCGTCAGACACCGTGTCAAGGAGCCGGTTGGGGGCCGAGCTGCTCCTCCTCCTCGCCGAGGGAGGGCTGGAAGGCGCGCTCGCCCGGCTCGTCGACCTGGGGCTCGATCGCGTACTCGGGCTCGAGGTCGAGCCCGGGCTCGCCGCTCGCGCCGCGAGCGCCGCGAGCGCGGCCGGCGCGGTGCGGGCGCTGGTCGCCCTCGCCGCGGTGGCCTCCGCCGCGCCCGGTGCACACACGGACCGCCTCGACGGGCTCGGCTTGAGCGCCGAGGAACACGGACGGGTCGCCCGCGCAGCGCGCTCGGCGCCGTCCCTGGTCGCCGCGCTCGGCGAGGGCGAGGGCCGGTCGCTGAGCGCCTCCGCCCTGCGCGAGCTGCTCGCGCCCGAGCCGCCCGAGGCGCTCGCCCTGGCCCTGGCCCTCGGCGCCCCTCCCGCGCCGATCGCCCGCTACGTCGAGGGCCTGCGTTCCGTGCGCCTCACGATCGGCGGACACGACCTGGTCGCCGCCGGCGTCGAGCCCTCTCCGGCCCTGGGCCGTGCGCTGGAGGAGACATTGCGGCGCAAGCTCGACGGGCAGGTCGACGGGCGCGAGGAGGAGCTTCGCGTCGCGCTCGCCCTCGCGCGCGGGGAGAATGGCCGGGCATGAGCACTCCAGCGCCGATCGAGCTCGATCTTCCCGGAGCCCGGGTCGCCTTCTCGACTCGCCTCGGCGGCGTCAGCGAGGGCCCCTACCGCTCGCTCAACCTCGGCGTGCTCACCGACGACGAGCCCGAGCGGGTGGGCGAGAATCGCCGCCGCGTCGCCACCGCCGCCGGGCTCGAGACCGGCTCGGTGGCCATGGGCTGGCAGGTCCACGGGGCCGAGCTCGCCGAGTGGACCGAGCGCCCGGAAGTGGACGACCTGCTCGCTCCGGGTGCGCCGCTCGCCCAGGTCGACGGCCACCTCACCGACCTCGCCGGCCTCGGGCTGCTCGTCCTCGGGGCCGATTGCATGCCGGTGGCCCTCGCCGAGCCGGGCCGCGTGGCCATCCTGCACTGCGGCTGGCGGGGTCTCGCCGCGGGCATCGTGGCGGCCGCGGTCGCGCGCTTCGACGAGCCGCCGGTGGCGGCCCTGGGACCGGCCATCGGGCGCTGCTGCTACGAGGTCGGGCCCGAGGTGCTGGCGGAGTTCGAGGATCTCGACGGCGTCGCCAAGGGCCGCATGCTGGACATCCGCGCCGTCGCTCACCGCAGGCTCGAGGCCGCGGGAGTGACGCGGATCGACGACGTCGACCTGTGCACGAGCTGCCGCGAGGATCTCTTCTTCTCCCACCGCCGCGACGCCGGGGTGACCGGTCGTCAGGCGGGGATGGTGTGGCGGACCGGATGACCACCACCACGACCCGCCGTGAGTTCACCGGACTGCGGGCCGAGCGGATCGCGGCGAACCTCGCCCGGGTGCGCGAGCGGATCGCGGGCGCCGACGGCGACCCGACCGAGGTCGAGATCTGCGCCGCCGTCAAGTACGTCGCCGCCGATGAGCTGCCGGCCCTGGCCGAGGGGGGCATCGAGCTCGTGGGAGAGAACCGGGCTCAGGACCTGGCCACCAAGCAGGCCGAGTACGCGGGCCGCTTCACCTGGGACTTCATCGGCGCGCTGCAGAGTCGCAAGGTCCGCGAGATCGCCGGCGCGGTCCGGCTGATCCACTCGGTGGCCTCCGACTCGGCGCTGCGGCGACTCGAGCAGTACCATGCCTCCGAGATCCTCGTCGAGGTCAACGTCGCTCAGGAAAACGGTAAGGCGGGGATCGCGCCGGCCGAGCTCGGCGAGTTCATCGCGCGGGCGCGGGCGCCGGTGGCGGTGACCGGGCTCATGACCATGCCGCCCGCCGTCGCGAGGCCCGAGGACAACCGTCGTCACTTCGCCCGCCTGGCCGAGCTGGCCGCCGAGCACGGTCTTGGGCGGCTGTCCATGGGCACGACCCAGGACTTCGAGGTCGCCGTCGCCGAGGGAGCGACCATCGTCCGGCTCGGGAGCGTGCTCTACGAGGGCGCCTCCTCCGCTCCCTCCTGAGGCAGGCAGCGCGACAGGAAGTCGGCGATCGTCCGCGACAGCCGGGCGCCCTGCCAGGCCAGCGGCGAGTGCCCGGCGTCCTCGACGGCGAACTCGGCTCGGGGCAGCGCCTCGACGTAGGCCTCGGCGACCTCGAGGGGGTGGCCGGGGTCGGATTCGTCGCGGCTGCCGACGACCAGGACCGGAAGCTCGAGCGAGCGCAGCGCCTCGAGGCCCCCCTCAAAGGCGGTGGAGCGGGGGACGACCTCGACGGCGTCCGCCACCGCCCCGAGGTCGTGGTGGTCTTCGAGGCGCTGGCGCGTCGCGGTCACGACCGCCTCGCGCCAGCGATCGTCCACCGGCGGGTCGTAGGCCTCGAGGAAGCCCTCGACCCCGCCCGAGCGCAGTCCGGCGGCGAGCCGATCCCACCTCTCGAGCTCGTCCGAGTCCGCGGTCGGCATACCGGGCGAAGCGGGCGTGATCTGCACCAGCGCATCGACGCGCTCCGGCGAGGCGAGCGCGAAGGCCATCGCGGTGGCCGCACCCATGGAGCTTCCGGCGAGTACACAGCGCTCGAGCTCGAGGTCATCGAGCACGCGCTCGAGGTCGGCGATCAGGTCCGTGTACTCGTAGGCCTCAGGACTCGGGGCGCGGGAGGACTCGCCGTGGCCGCGCGCGTCGTAGGCGACCGCGCGGTGTCCTCGGCGCTCGAGGCCCCGCGAGCCTTGGAGCACGTAGCGCCGCGTGGCCGTGAGGCCGTGCAGGAGCACGACGGTGTGGCCGCCGCCTGCGATCTCGCCGGCCAATGCGCCCGAGCCGGGGATCGGGACCTCGAAGGGATTGGGTCCGTGGTCGTTCAAGCCGTCGCTCCCAGGGTCAGGTTGTAACCTCGGCGGTCGCTTATTTTCGCCGTCCGCGCGAGGATTCTCGCTCGCGCGCGCGAAAGGCACCGCGATGGCCCTGCGCGACACCTGGCACCGCACGCTCGTCTACTTCGGCCTGGCCGAGGACGACCGCTATCCCGACGAGCCCGATCTCGAGGAGGTCGAGTCCGAGCCGGAGCCCGAGACGCAGCTGCGCTCGCGCTACCGCGAGCGCCCGAACGTGCGCCGGCTCTCGCGCAACCGCGGCCGCGGCGAGGACATCGACGACATCTTCTCGGACGAGCCCGAGCGGGCCGAGCGACAGCCGACCCGCCAGCTCCGGGCGGTACCCGACAACGGCCGCGCCGGCGTTCAGGTCCATCTCGTGGTCCCGAAGAACTTCAACGACGCCCAGCAGATCGCCGACCAGTTCAAGAACGAGCTGCCGGTGATCCTCAACCTCCAGGGCACCGACACCGAGCTGGCCAAGCGGCTGATCGACTTCTCCTCGGGCCTGACCTACGCGCTCGACGGGGGCATGCAGAAGATCGCCGAGAAGGTCTTCATGCTCACTCCGCGCAACGTCGAGGTCTCGGCCGAGGAACGGGCGCGGCTGATCGAGAAGGGCTTCTACAACCAGTCCTGACCACCGGCCGGGCGCGCGCCCGTTGCGCCGGCGTGGTCCCACCTATCCTTCCCCGGCCATGGTCATCGGGCTGATCGGAGCAGGCAACATGGGCTCGGCGCTCGCGCGCGGGCTCGGCGAGCCCCTGCTCGTGGTCGACGCCGAGCCTGCGCGGGCGCAGACACTGGCCCGCGAGCTCGGTGGAGAGGCTCTCGGCTCGGCCAGCGAGCTCGGCGAGCGCGCCGAGGTCGTGGTCCTCGCCCACAAGCCCGCGCAGCTCGACGAGGTAGCGGGCGACCTCGGCGCGCGACCGCGCGCCGTCGCCTCGATCCTCGGCGGCACGTCCGTGGCCGCGGTCGAGCGGGCCTACCCCGAGGTGCCGGTCTATCGCTTCATGCCGAACCTCGCCGTCGAGGCTCGCCGGGGGGTCATCTGTTACGCGCCGGGCTCGCTCGCCGGACACGGCCCGGAGCGCGACCTGCTCGCGCTCATGGGCCGGGCCGGCACGGTGGTCGAGCTCGACGAGCCGCTGATCGAGCCGGCGACCGCGCTCATGGGCTGCGCGCCGGCCTTTCTCGCGCTTGTGGTCGAGGCCCTCGTCGATGCGGGGGTGCGCCACGGCCTGCCGAGCGACCGCGCGAGCCTGATGGCGTCCGAGACCATGGCCGGCACCGCGAGCCTGCTCACCGACGGCGGGCTCGACCCCGGCGAGCTGCGCCGGCGCGTGACCTCGCCCGGCGGCTCGACGGCCCGCGGGCTCGCGGAGCTCGAGCGCGGCGGCCTGCGTGCCGCCTTTGCCGACGCGGTCACGGCCGTCGTCGAGGCCGGGCGGCGATGAGCGTCCTGGCCGCGATCGGCCGCGAGGACGTGGCGGCCTACGTCGACACTCTGTTCACGGTCTACGTCGCCCTGATCATCGTCCGGATCGTCCTCTCGTGGATCCCGCGCATGCCCTACAACCCGGTCCTGCGCACGGTCGTCGGCTTCGTCGAGGACGTGACCGGTCCCTACCTGAACTTCTTCCGGCGTTTCATCCCGCCCATACGCATCGGGCCCGCAGCGCTCGACCTCAGCCCGATCATCGGGATCTTCCTGCTGATCATCCTCCAGGGCATCATCGTCGGCCTGATCCGGGGCTGAGGCCGGCCGTGGACGGCCCGGCCGAGCCGAGGAGGGCCTCCCGGGTCAGGGCGCTCGCGCTCGCGGCGCTCGTCCTGGCCGTCGTCGCGGCGCTCGACCAGGCGACCAAGGCGCTGGCGCTGGCGTCGCTCGCTCCCGGCGAGGCGGAGAACGTGTTCTTCGCACTCGACCTGAGCCTCTCGCGTAACACCGGCATTGCCTTTGGCGCCCTGGCCGGGGCGGGTGGGGCGCTGATCGTCGGCCTCGTGACCGTCGCGGTCGCCGTCCTCACCGTGTTCTTCGTGGTGCGGGCCGACCAGCCACTGCTCTGGCTTCCGGTGGGCATGGTGCTCGGCGGGGCCGCCGGCAACGTCATCGACCGGGCGCGCACCGGAGCGGTGACCGACTTCATCGACCCGACGTTCTGGCCGGCCTTCAACCTCGCCGACGTGGCGATCGTGCTCGGCGTGCTCGGCGTCCTCTACGTCGCCGAGGGACGCCGCGACGAGCCGGCGCCCCGAAGCACGGCCGCGGCGCCGGGCGCACGCCCGCGCGCGGGCGGCGAATCGGCGCCGTGCCACGACTCGTCCTGAGCGCCGGGCCCGAAGACGCGGGCACGCGGCTCGACGCCTACCTCGCGGCCCGCCCGGAGATCGCCAGCCGCGCCGCCGCCCAGCGCCTGATCGACCGTGGTCGCGTCCAGGTGGGCGGCCGGAGGCGGCTCAAGCGCCACCGGCTGAGCTCCGCGGAGCAGGTGGTCGTCGAGCTCGACGATTCGCCCGAGCGCGCGGCGCGCGAGGCCACGCACGCGAGCGCGCCCCACACAGTCGTCTTCGAGGACGAGCATCTGATCGTCGTCGACAAGCCGGCCGGCGTGGTCGTGCATCCCGGATCGGGGCAGGCCCACGGCACCCTCGTCCAGGCCCTCGCGGGGCGGACGGCCGGAGGGCCGCCCGAGCGACCCGGCATCGTCCACCGCCTCGACCGCGACACCTCGGGGCTGCTCGTGGTCGCTCGCTCCGAGGGCGTCCACGCGGCCCTGAGCGAGGCCCTGCGCCGTCGTGAGGTCCGCCGTGAGTACGTGGCGCTGGTGGAGGGCGTCCCCGACGCGCGCAGTGCCACCATCGACGCACCGGTCGGCCGCGACCGAGGCGACCGCACCCTGATCTCGACGGCCAGCGACCGTCCCCGCTCCGCCCGCACCCACTTCGAGGTCCGCGAGGCCCTCGCCCATACGGCCCTGCTCGCGCTGCGCCTCGAGACCGGGCGCACGCACCAGATCCGCGCTCACCTCGCGGCCATCGAGCACCCCGTATGCGGCGATCCGCGCTACGGGGGGCGGCGGAGCGGCACTCGCCTCGGGCTCCAGCGCCAGTTCCTGCACAGCGCGCGGCTCGGTTTCGTCCACCCGGTCACCGGCGAGGAGCTCGGCTACGAGTCTGAGCTGCCCGGCGATCTCGAGGCCGTGCTCGACCGCGCGCGCGCCGAGTCCCCGCCCGCCGGGCGGCGCGGCGACTGAGCGCAGGTCCCGCGCGGACGTGCCCTATCCTTCCGGGCCCGCAGTTCACCTCAACCCCGCCCGAGACGGCGCGGACCCTGCCCGAGCGCCGAACGGCGCCGGGTCCCGCGCAGCGCCCGAGCGGACACCGACACATACCCAAGGGAAGGACCACGAAGTGCCCGACGTAGGGATCAAAGAGCTGCTCGAGGCCGGAGTCCACTTCGGCCACCAGACGAGACGCTGGAACCCCCGCATGCGCCGCTTCATCTTCGGCGAACGCGGCGGCATCCACATCATCGACCTCCAGAAGACCGACGTGCTCCTGAACCAGGCGCGCGACTTCGCCTCCGGGATCGCCGCCCGCGGCGGCAGCGTGCTGTTCGTGGGCACGAAGAAGCAGGCGCGCGACGCCGTGCGCGAGACCGCCTCGGCCGCCGGCATGCCCTACATCGATCAGCGCTGGCTGGGTGGCCTGCTGACCAACTTCGGAACGATCTCGGGCCGGATCGATCGCCTGCACCAGCTCCACAACTGGAAGGAGGACGGCACCCTCGACCTCCTCCCGGTGCGGGAGCGGATCGCCGCCGAGGCCGAGCTGGGGAAGCTGACCACCAACCTGGGCGGCGTACGTGACATGCAGCGCGTCCCCGACGCGGTGTTCATCGTCGACCTGAAGACCGAGGAGATCGCCGTGCGCGAGGCGCAGCGGCTTAACCTGCCGATCATCGCGCTTGTGGACTCGAACGTCGATCCCGGTCCGGTCTCCTACCCGATCCCCGGCAACGACGACGGCATGCGCTCGTGCCGGCTCGTGGTCGAGGCCGTCGGCGACGTGGTCCGCGACAGCGCCGCGCGCTTCCGCGCCGAGGAGGAGAAGGCGCGCCGCGAGGCCGAGGAGCAGGCGCAGCGTGAGGCCGAGGAGCGAGCCCGGCGTGAGGCCGAGGCCCAGGCGGCCCGTGAGGCCCAGGAGCAGGAGGCCGCGGCAGCCGCGGCGGCCGCTCAGGCTGCGCCCGGACCCGAGGTCGAGGTCGAGTCGCAGGTGGCTCAGGCGGCCCAGCCCGGCGCCGGCCCTCAGCCTCAGCCCGCCGGCGAGGGACAGGGCGGCGGCCGATGAGCACCCCGGTCGCCGCCGGCGACGTCAAGGCCCTGCGCGAGCGCACGGGCGCGGGAATGATGGACTGCAAGCGCGCGCTCGAGGAGACGAGCGGCGACGTCGAACGGGCGGTCGAGCTGCTGCGCGTGCGCAACCAGGCCCAGGCCGCCAAGCGCGGCGCCCGCCAGGCCACCGAGGGCGTCGTGCAGAGCTACATCCACGCGACGGGAAAGATCGGCGTGCTGCTCGAGGTCAACTGTGAGACCGACTTCGTGGCCCGCAACTACGACTTCCAGGAGTTCGCCCGTGACGTCGCCCTGCACGTCGCCGCGGCCAATCCGCTCTACGTCTCCGAGCAGGACGTGCCCGATGACGTGCGCGAGGCCGAGCTGCGGATCTTCGTCGAGCAGGCCCAGGACAAGCCCGAGAACGTCCGCTCGCAGATCGCCGAGGGTCGCATGCGCAAGTGGCTCGGAGAGATAGTTCTCCTCAACCAGCCGCACGTCAACGCCGAGAAGCACGGCGGCAAGACCATCGAGGAGCTGCGGGCGGAGACCTCCGCGCGCACCGGCGAGAACGTCGTCGTCCGCCGCTTCGAGCGCTTCGGCGTCGGCGAGGAGTAGCCGCCCGGCGTGAGCGCGGTGCCAGGACCCGACGCGGGCGGGCCGAACGGTCAGGTGCCCGCCTTTGCGCGGATACTCCTCAAGCTCTCCGGCGAGGCGCTGATGGGAGACCTTCCCTACGGCGCCGATCCCGATCGCATCGCCGCCATCGCCGCGCAGGTCAAGCGGGTGACCGACCGCGGCGTGCAGGTGGCGATCGTCGTCGGCGGGGGCAACGTCTACCGGGGCCTGCGCGCCGCCGCCGAGGGGATGGACCGGGCCACCGGCGACTACATGGGCATGCTGGCCACCGTCCTCAACGCCCTCGCCCTCCAGGACGCGCTCGAGCAGATCGGCGCGCGCACCCGCGTGCAGTCGGCGATCACCATCTCCGAGGTGGCCGAGCCCTACATCCGCCGCCGGGCCATGCGCCACCTCGAGAAGGGGCGGATCGTGATCTTCGCCGCCGGCACCGGCAACCCGTTCTTCACCACCGACACCGCGGCCGCCCTGCGCGCGCTCGAG
>JBBSNG010000072.1:0-10221 GCA_038232755.1 Solirubrobacterales bacterium
CTCAACTGTGCGGCCGGGGCCGACAAGGCGACGGGCTACCTGCGCCTCGCGGAGGCTCCCGAGCTGTGCCGCCGCCTCGGCGAGCTCAAGGGGTCGCTGACCTCGCCCCCGGCACGCGGGCGAGCCTGCGCCGAGGTCTTCGGAGGCCCGGCCAAGGCGCGGATCAGCGGCCGGATCGACGGCCGCCGGGTCGATCGCCGCCTGGCTCGCACCGACGCGTGCGAGATCAGTGAATGGGACCGCGTCGACGTGCTGCTGCCGGACGTCGGGTAAGCGAAAGGCTACGAGCTGGCCGCTCTACAGTTGAGTCAGAGAGCGTCGATCGGGCCGGGCCGCGACCGTCGCCAAGAGCTACCGGGAGGTTTTCGATGGACGCCGGCACGAAGGTCGATAAGAGCGAGCAGGAGTGGCGCGAGCAGCTCACCCCGGAGCAGTACGAGGTACTCCGCCGAGCCGGCACCGAGCCTCCCTTCAGCGGCGCCTACAACTACGCCAAGGAGAGCGGGATGTATCGCTGTGCCGCCTGCGGCGCCGAGCTCTTTCCCTCCGACACCAAGTTTGACTCGGGCACCGGCTGGCCGAGCTTCACCGAGCCCGCGACGGCTGAGGCGGTCGAGCTGCACACCGACCGCAGCCTGGGCATGACCCGGACCGAGGTCACCTGCCGGCGATGCGGCTCGCACCTCGGACACGTCTTCGACGACGGACCGAACCCGACCGGTCAGCGCTTCTGCATCAACTCGCTGTCGCTGGACCTCGACTCGGCCGACGCGGAGTCGGGCCCCGCCTAGCGTCGCCGCCCGCTGAGCGGGCGGCCGCGGGCACGGCGTCGCGCTAGCCTGCGCCGGCTGCGACCGCCGAGGGGGAGAGCAACGCCGCAGATGCCCGCAGGGTGCGACGAGGGGGAGGGATCAGCTTGGCGGATCACCATCTACTCGCACCCCGGCCACATGTTCATGACCGTGGCCGGACTGCGCTTCGACACGAGCGGTGCCGCGGGGGGTACTCGCTGGCCGAAGGGCTCGCGCCCGACCGGAGGCTTCACCGTCCGCCAGCCGCCCGGGCTCAGAGCCCGGGCGCCGTTCAGTCGAGGAGGGCGCAGGTTCGCGCCCACGGCGAAACTCTGGGCCCGCTCGTCGGTTACGGTCTCGCAACGCCGCCGTCCGGGAAACGGCGATCAGCCGACGCGCGATACCCCCTTGAGGGCCTCCGCAGCCGCCGGTCGTCGCTGCACATCCGGGGGGCGAAGGCGTCCCGTCAGAACTCTTGCACGTCTCAAGCGACCCGCCCGATTTGACGATCCGAACGGAATCTACGAAGTGAACGGAGTCACGACATGAGATCTTCGATCCCCATCCGCCTGCTGACGCTGCTGGCGGCCTCCCTCGCGGTACTGATGAGCTTCGCCGGAGCGGCCTTCGCCAGCCTCGGCGATCGAACCCTGAGCCAGGGCTCCCAGGGCGACGACGTACTCGAACTTCAGCGCGAGGTCACCTACCTCGGCTATCCCACGCCGCGCACCGGCAGCTTCACGAGCGAGACGAAGAGCGACATCACCGCCTACGAGCGCGCGACCGGCCTGCGGGTGGACGGCGTCGTCTCGGAGTGGGAAGGCAGCGCGATCGCGCGCCGGGCCGACGAGAAGAGGGCGCGCGAGGCCACGCCGGAGACCGAGCGCTCCTACGCCTTCGCCTCGCGCACCCTGCGCCTGGGCAAGCAGGGCAGCGACGTGCTGACTCTCCAGCGCCTCGTGACCAAGCTCGGCTATTTCACGCCGCGCACCGGGAACTACACCAGCCGCACCAAGAGCGATATCCGCAACTACGAGACCAAGACCGGCCTGACCGTGAACGGCGTCGTGGGCCGCGCCGAGCAGAGGACGATCCAGCGGCGAGCCGCCGAGCGAGATTCGTCGGCCTCCCGTGACCACGTGTTCCCGATCAAGGGCTCGCACTCCTACGGCGGTTCGGCCTCGCGCTTCGGCGCGCCGCGCGGCGGCGGCTCTCGCACCCACCGGGGGCAGGATCTGTCCGCCGCGTCGGGCACCCCGCTCGTGGCGGTGACGAGCGGCGTCGTGGTTCAGGTCCGCTACCAAGCCGGTGGCGCGGGCTACTACGTAGTCGTCCGGGGCGACGACAAGATCGACTACGTCTACATGCACATGCGGGAATCCGCGTCAGCGTTCGTCTCGTCCGGCCAGCGCGTGCGGACGGGCCAGCAGGTCGGGCGCGTGGGTTCGACCGGCGTCTCGAGCGGGCCGCATCTGCACTTCGAGATGTGGACGGCGCGCTGGTACGACGGCGGAAGTCAGTTCGATCCGCTGCCCTCGCTGCAGCGCTGGGACGCCTACAGCTGATCCGCTGAGCCGACGCTGCGTCGGCGGGAACGATCTCACCGAGCGGTCTACCGGCGTACGCCGGCGGCCGCTCGGCTAACTTCCCGGTGGAGTCAAACGGGGAGGTAGTACCGATGCGCCGTCTTGTTGTCGCGGTAACGCTCGTCGCCGCGTTTGCGGTTCCGTCCACGGCGGCGGCTGCGCCACGGCCGTTCGGCAACGAATGCCGTCCCGAGAACGGGGTTCGCTTCTGTCCCGCGCAGTCGCTCGACGACCGCGTGGCGAGCTTCGACGGGGCACCGCTCGACGCCGACGTGACGCTCCCGCGCACCGGAAACGGGCCGTTCCCCACGATCGTGATGATGCACGGCTACGGTGGCAGCAAGACCGACTTCGAGGAGACGAGCCCCGAGGGCGACAGTGCCGATAACGACACGACGTACCACTGGAACAACAACTTCTTCGCCAAGCAGGGCTACGCGGTCATCAACTACTCCGCGCGCGGCTTCGGCGGCTCGTGCGGCGAGTCGGGAAGCCCGAACTCACCGCCGTGCAGCACGAACCGCAGCTACGTGCATCTCGCGGACCAGCGCTGGGAGGCCCGAGATACCCAGCACCTGCTCGGCAAGCTCGCCGACCAGGGCCTGACGAAACCGCGCGACATCGGCGTGACCGGCATCTCCTACGGCGCCGGTCAGAGCCTCGAGCTCGCTTTCCTGCGCAACCGGATCCGCCGCCTCGACGACTCGTTCGCACCATGGCGCAGTCCGAAGGGCAAGTCGATGGAGATCTCTGCGGCGTTCCCGCGCTGGCTGTGGTCCGACCTCGTCAACTCGCTGCTGCCCAACGGCCGCTTCCGCGACGACCGCACTCCGCGCGAGGGCGACAGCCGCAAGCCGCTCGGGATCAAGAAGGAGACCTACGTGGACGGTCTGCTCGCCAGCGGCGACGCCACGGGCACGTACTGCGGCGAGGAGGCCCAGACTCGCGTCGGCCCGTTCGGGTGCGCCGACTTCAGCGCCAACCTGCGCTTCTTCTTCGCCCGCGCTTCGGCGGGCGAGCCGCCCGACCGCTCGGCGAGGCGCGTCGCGAACGAGATCTTCGAGCACCACCAGGGCTACGGGCTCGGAGGCGCGCCTGCGCCGCTCCTGCTCCAGGACGGCTTCACCGACGACCTCTTCCCGGTCGGTGAGGCGCTGCGGATCTACAACCAGCAGCGTGCCCGCAACCCGAGGGCGCCGGTATCGCTGCAGTTCGGCGATCTCGGCCACGCACGCGGCTCGAACAAGAAGAACAGCGATCGCTTCTTCAACGACCAGGGCGCGCGCTTCCTGGCCTTCCACCTCAAGAACGGCGGCTCGAGCGGCGTTCCGAAGCCAGGCGCGGTGACCACCTTCACCCAGACCTGCCCGCAGGACGCGCCCTCCGACGGTCCTTACCAGGCGAGCTCCTGGGAGCGGATCCATCCGGGCACGATCAGGTTCTCCGGCTCGACGCCCCAGACCGTGACCTCGCCCGCCAACGGCGACCCGTACGGCAGCGCGGTCGATCCGATCGCCGGCGGTGGCGATGCGTGCCGGACGGTGCCCAAGGCCCGCGCCGCCGGCACTGCCGTCTACGTGGGCCCGCGCTCGAAGGGCTACACGATGATGGGGCTGCCCAAGGTCACCGCGCAGATCGAGACCACCGGCCTATTCGGCCAGCTCGACTCACGGCTGTGGGACGTCGCGCCCGACGGCAGCCAGCGCCTGATCAGCCGCGGTGCGTATCGACTCCAGAACAACCAGACCGGCCGCGTGACCTTCCAGCTGTTCGGCAACGGCTACCGCTTCGCGCCCGGCCACCGGCCGAAGATCGAGCTGCTGGGCAAGGACGAGCCCTTCCTCCGACCGAGCAACTACGCGTTCACGGTCAACGTGCTCAACGCTCAGATCGAGCTGCCGACGCTCGAGCGCTCCCCCCGCCAGGGCGACGGACGCGGCTCGGCAGCGGGAGGCAGGGGCTGCACGATGCGCGGCACCGACCGCGCTGAGGTCCTGCGAGGCACCGAGAACTCCGACGTGATCTGCGCCGGCGGCGGGAACGATGTGGTCTACGGCCTCGGCGGAGACGACGTCCTCATCGGCGGCGCGGGCAACGACGTCCTGCGCGGCGGTGACGGCGACGACGATCTCGACGGCGGTGAGGGCAACGACCAGCTCGTCGGCGGTGGCGGCGACGACAGCGCCGAGGGCGGGCCGGGCAACGACGGGCACACCGGCCAGGCCGGTGACGACTCGCTCGACTCGGGCGACGGGCGGGAGCGCAACGACACCTCGAACGGAGGCACGGGGACAGATTCCTGCCGAGGCGATCGAGGGGACGTCCGCAGCGGCTGCGAGTGAGCGCTGACCCGCGCCGGGTGACGGGCGGGTCGGCAGTGAAGTTGGGCGGCGCACCCGCGGCACCCGTCCGCCCTGCCTAAGCTGGCCGCCATGCCGATCGATCCCTGGGTGGCCGCGGCGGCCCCAGCCATCGCCGCCCGGGCCGAGCTCGAGCTCGAGGCGCTCGTCGGCGTCTCCTCGCCCTCGGGCGACGTGAAGGGAGCCGAGGAGGCGGTGGCGGTCTGCACCGCGTTGCTCGGCCCCTCGATCGAGCTCGAGCGCATACCGTGCTCATCGCCCGGGCACGCTCCCGACCTGCTGGCGCGGATCGATGGGGACGGCGGCCCCCGGTTGCTTCTGCTCGGCCACCTCGACACCGTCGTCGCGCACGAGGCACACCGGCCGCTGGAGAGCCAGGACGGTCGCCTGGCGGGATCGGGGGCCGTCGACATGAAGGGCGGGGTGGTGCTCGCCCTCGGCGTCCTGCGCGCCCTGGCCCAAAGGCTCACGGAGTCGCCGCTCGCGCCGCGCTTTGGCGAGGTCGTGCTCCTGCTCGTCAACGACGAGGAGTGGCGCCGCCATCCCTTCGTGCACGCCGAGCGCTTCGCCGGCTGGGACGCCTGCCTGTGCTTCGAGGCCGGCGAGCGCGGCCCCCAGGGCGAGGAGGGGGTCGTCGTGCGGCGCAAGGCGGCGGGGACCCTGCGGGTCGAGGCCCACGGCACCTCGGCGCATTCCGGCGCCGCCCCCGACAAGGGGCGCAATGCCCTGCTCGCGCTCGCCGCGGCCGCCGAGCGAGTCGCCGCCTTCCATGCGCCGTCCGGAGGCGAGCGCCTTAGCGCGGTCCCGACGATCCTGCGCTCGGGCGACGCCTTCAACGTGGTGCCCGCCGCCGGCGAGCTCTACTGCGACCTGCGCGCCGATCGGCTCGAGGCGATCGAGCCGGTGGCCGCGGCCGTGCCGGCCGAGGTCGGCGGCGCGCGGCTCGAGGCCGAGCTCATTCGCCGCTGGCCGGGGATGGACTCGCGCTCGGCCACGACCGAGCTGCTCGCGGCGGGGTCCAACCGCCTCGGGCGGCCGATCATCCCCGCCGAGCGCGGCGGGGCGAGCGACGCGAGCCACGTCGCCCCGCACGTCCGCCTGTGCGTCGACGGCCTCGGCCCGCGGGGTGGCGGCGCCCACGCGCCCGAGGAGTTCGTGCTCGCCTCCTCGCTCGCCTCCCGGGCGGAGGTCGCGCTCGCGCTGGTGGCCGCGCTGCTCGACGATTCGTCGGGCTGAGGCGGACGACGCTCGCGGAGGTGCGCCTCCCGGCCGATGGAGGCCCGGATGAGGTCAGCTCGAAAGACCGCGACGACGGCCGCCGTCGTCGCGGTGATGGCCACGCTTGCCCTCGTGGCCGTGCCCGCGGGCGCGCGTCACCCTCGCGAGCTCCTTCGGCCCCGTGGCCGGCAACCCCGCCGACGGGCTCGTTCGGCTCCCGATCGATCCTTACGCCTACGACCGCGCGTCGCGCTGCGAGCGCCGCCCGGACCCCGGCATGCTCGCGCTCGAGAGCTGGCTCGAACGCAACGCCGGCGGATCCTCCTGGGGGATCATGCGCTGCTCGCGCCTCGGGTCGGGCTACAGCCTGCACGCCGAGGGACGGGCGCTCGACTGGCGACTGAGCGTGCACCGCCGCGCCGAGCGCCGCGAGGCCGCCCGCCTGATGCGCCTGTTGCTCGCCACCGACCGCGCGGGCAACCGCCACGCGCTGGCCCGGCGGATGGGAGTGCAGGAGATCATCTGGAACTGCGAGGCGTGGTGGAGCGGCTCGCGCGGAACCGTGCGCTACTCGGCCTGCTTCGACTCCAAGGGACGCCCCAAGCGGGTGGACGACACGACCGCGCACCGCGACCACATGCACATCGGCATGAGCCGGCGCGGGGCGGCGAAGCGTACGACGTTCTGGACGCGCGGGCGCTGAGGCGCCCACCGCACCGCTCTACGAGCGCCGCGCCTGCGTTCCCAACCAGTCGGCGATCAGCGCGCCGATCTGCTCTCCCTGGTCCTCCTGGAGGAAGTGGCTCGCGTCGTCGATGACCGTGAGCTCGTCGGCGGTGGGAAAGAGATGCTGAACCTGACGCCCGACCGGGTCGAGCGGCAGGGCGGGGTCGGAGTCGGCCCACATCAGCAGTGAGGGCCGGCGGTCGCGCGCGAGCGCCTCGGCCACGGCCTGACCCTCGGCCGCGCCGGGGGCGTCGGGCTCGAGCGGGATCATCGGCGGAAACGTCCGCGGCCCGGCCTTGGAGCGCTCGTCGGGGAAGGGCGCCTCGTAGGCCGCGAGCACCTCGTCGGGCGGCGTGTGCTTGCAGGCGCCGGCGATCAGCGGCCTTATCGGCACGTCGGGCGTCCGCGCGACAAAGGCGGCGAACTGCTTCCAGCCCTCGCTCATCTGCTGATGGCCGGTGAACACTCCGGTGTCCATGGCCACGAGGCGGGCGATCCGCTGCGGCTGCTCGAGTGTCGCCACCCGCAGGCCGATCGGCCCGCCCCAGTCCTGCCCCACCAGCGTCACGTCGCTCAAGTCGAGCTCCTCGAGCAGCGAGGAGATCGCTCGCGTGTGGTTTTCGTAGGAGTACCAGTCGTCGTCGACCGGCTTGTCGGAGCGTCCGAACCCGGGCAGGTCGGGCGCGATGCAGCGGTGACCGGCCTCGAGCAATCGGGCGATGACCTTGCGGTAGAGGTAGGACCAGGTCGGCTCGCCGTGCAGGAGCAGCACGGGCGTGCCCTCGCCCTCGTCGACGTGTGCAAGGCGCATGCCCTCCCAGTCGCGGTAGTGGGGCTCGTACGAGAAGCCCGGTAGGTTCTCGAAGCGCGTCTCGGGGGTGCGGTAGACCTCCACGCGGCGGTCCTACCCACGCGCCCGAGCGCCGAACCGCTCCGGGTAGGGGACGGGCGGTGCGGGTAGTGGCATGGACGCACGACGAAAGGAGCAGGGTGCGATGACGCAGGAACGCGAAGAGACGACAGGGGAGAAGGACGCCGAGGGAGCCGGCGCTCCCTTCGACGACGACCCGCCGGTCGACCCCGGCGAGCCGCAGGTCGGCAACTCGAAGGCCAAGTTCTTCCTCCCGCACGACGAGGAGACGGGGGAGGCGGAGGAAGGACAGGGAGAGGGAGAGAGCAACGAGTAGCGGCCGGTCGGCCGTCACCTACGTCCTCGTCGTCCGTCTACCCGCCGAGGGCGTCAACGCGTTCGAGGAGTACGAGCGCCGAGTGCTTCCGCTGCTCTCGGTCCACGGCGGTCGGTTGAGCCGACGGCTGCGGAGCACCGACCGCCTGACCGAGGTCCACCTCGTGGAGTTCCCATCCACCGGCGCCTTCGCCGCTTACCGCGACGATCCGCGCCGGCGCGCGCACGCCGAGCTCCTCCGTGCGTCCGGCCCCGAGCTCGAGCTACTGGAGCTCTACGACGCGGCGGCCGGGTAGGCCGGCGCCCGCTCCGCCAGGGCGAGAAAGCGCCGGCAGAGGTTCGCGCCCAGCCGGTTCGACTCGGCGATTCGGCGGGTCGTCTCCGTGCCGAGCTCCTCCGGCTCGATCTCGGCGCCTGCGAGCTCGCCCTGCTCGCCGTCCTTGGCGATCCACTCGGCGACGATCTCCACGGTGACCTCGGCGTGGAACTGGATGCCCCAGGAGTGGCTCCCGGTGCGAAAGGCCTGAAGGCAGCAGTCGCTGTGGGCGAGAACGACGCCCTGGGGCGGAGTTTCGATCTCGTAGGAGTGCCACTCGAACGCGGTGAAGCGTGGCGGCGCGAGGCCGAGCAGCGGGTCGCCGCCCGCCCGGGCCCCGAGCGCCACCTCGCGCCAGCCGATCTCGGGTCTGGTGCAGGGACGAGCGCCGCCTCCGGCCGCCTCGGCCAGCAGCTGCGCTCCGAGGCAGATGCCGAGCACCGGCGCGTCGCGCGCGGCGAGCTCGGCCAGCAGATCCTTCTCGGCGACCAGCCACGGGTACTCGGCCTCCTGGTCGACGTGCATGACGGACGAGCGTCGCGTCGTAGTCAGCCGTCGCACGCGCGGGACTCGGACTCAGGTCGGGCCGCCACTCCTCAACCTCGTGCCCGCTCGCCGCGAGCACCGGCGAGAACACGCCCGGCCCGGCGTCGGGTTGGTGAACGATCGAGAGGACGCGCACGGCCCGAGTATGCAGCCCTCCGGCGCGACGACCGGGATCTGGTAAGCAGGGAGCGTGTCGACGGCGCTCTCCCCGCCCGGACGCCGTCTGCCTCAGCGCCTGCGAGGGCTCGATTCCTCGCTCGCGCTCGCACTCGTGCCCGTGATCATCCTTCTCCTCGTCGGCTGGGAGCTGCGTTGGGTCAACGAGGACGGCTTCATCTACTTTCGCGTGGTCGACCACCTGCTGGCCGGCGACGGCCCGGTGTTCAACGCCGGCGAGCGGGTCGAGGCCTACACGAGCCCGGCGTGGCTGGCGGTGCTCGCGCTCGCGGGCGGTGCACTGCCCTTTGCGGGCCTCGAACAGATCTCGGTCGTGCTCGGGGTGGCCCTCACCGGCGCCGGGCTATGGGCGGCCTGCGCCGGGGCCGCGCGGCTCGACCGCGCGCTCGTCCCCGGCTCGCGCCGGCTGCTCCTCCCGCTCGGCGCGCTGGTGGTCGCAGCTACTCCGGCCTTCTGGGGCTTCGTGACCTCGGGGCTCGAGACCAGCCTGGTCTTCGCGTGGCTGGGGGCGTCGTTCTACGCGCTCACCCGCCTTGTCGGCGCCTCCGCGGGCTCCGGTCCCGACGCCCCCGACACCCGCACGCGCGTCGCCCTCGCCGTGCTCCTCGGCCTCGGGCCGCTCGTGCGCCCCGACCTCGCTCCCTTCTCCGCCTGCCTCCTGCTCACGCTGCTCTACCTCTGCCGCCCGCTGCGCCCGCGCGCCGCGGTCGGCCTGATCGCTGCGGCGCTCGCCCTGCCGGCGGCCTACCAGGTCTTTCGCATGGGCTACTTCGCGGCGCTCGTGCCCGGCACGGCCCTGGCCAAGGAGGCCGGCCTCGCCTTTTGGACGCGCGGCCTCGGCTACCTGGGCGACCTCGTGCTCACCTACGCGCTGCCATTGCCGCTCGCCGTCCTCGGGTGGCTCGGCTGGCGGCGGGCGGCCCCGGCGTGGCGAGAAGGGCGCCGGCGTGCGGTCGTGGTGGCCGCGGCGCCTGTGATCGGCGCCCTCCTGCACGTGGTCTACGTCGTCCGCCTCGGTGGCGACTACATGCACGGGCGCATGCTCCTGCCGAGCTTGTTCGCCGTCTTCATGCCGGTGGCCGTGGTCGCCCTTCCGCGGCGGCGCGCGCTGGCCGCGGTCCTCACCGGCGCCGTCGTCGTCTGGGCTGGCGTGGCGGCGCTCGCGCTTCGGGCGCCTTCCCAGTTCGGTCCCGAGGCCGGGCGCTGGCAGATCCTCGACCAGCGGGCGAAGCAGCGCGACACGCCTTCGCACCCTCATCCGGTCACGCTCGCCGACCACGATGCCCTGCCGATGTCGCAGCCGAGCGTCGGCTAC
>JBBSNG010000073.1:0-10060 GCA_038232755.1 Solirubrobacterales bacterium
ACCTAGCCTCGGTCCGACCACGCTGGAAGCGCTTCCTGGCGCGCGACGCCCTGAGCTGGAGCCGTGAGGGCGCCGAGGCCCGGGGCGAGCCGGGGAGTCGAGTCCGCCACCCGCGCTCGCCCGCGCTAGATTCCGGCGCGTGGCCACCGAGTCCATCTCCTTTGCCCGCGGAGCGCCCTCGCTCGACATCATCGCCGTCGACGAGTTGCGCGCCGCCGCCGCGCGCGCCCTCGAGCAGGATCCCGCCGGCGCCTTTGCCTACGGCACCTCGGCCGGCTATCCGCCGCTCGTCGAGTGGATCGCCGAGAAGCAGGGACTCGCGCCGGAGAACGTTGTCGCCACCAACGGCTCGATGCAGGCCGACGCCTTTCTCTTCCGGCATCTGCTTCAGGCCGGGGACCAGGTGATCGTCGAGGCCCCGAGCTACGACCGCACCCTGCTCTCGCTGCGCGAGATGGGCGCCGACATCATCTCGATCGAGCTCGAGTCGGACGGCATCGACGTCGAGGCGCTCGCGCGCGTGCTCGATCGCGGCGCGCGCCCGAAGCTCGCCCACATCATCCCCAACTTCCACAACCCGGCCGGGTGCACGCTCTCGCTCGATAAGCGCCGGCGCCTGATCGAGCTTGCGGCCCGATACGACTTCGTCCTCTTCGAGGACGATCCCTACGTCGAGCTCCGCTTCGACGGCGAGGGCCTGCCGACCATGCTCTCCCTGGACGAGTCGGAGCGCGTCGTCTACGCGTCCTCGTTCTCGAAGACGGTCTGCCCCGGGATCCGCGTCGGCTACCTGGCGGGACCCGAGAAGACGATCTCGGCCGTTCGCAAGATGGCCACCAACACCTACATCTCGCCGAGCATGGTCTCTCAGGCCATCGTCGCGGAGTTCAGCCGCTCCGGGGCGATCGACGGGTCGATCGAGACCGTGAAGCGCGCGCTGCGCAAGCGCCGCGACGCGCTCGCGAGCGCGCTCGAGCGCGAGCTCCCCGACGCTCGCTTCGTTCTTCCCGAGGGCGGCTACTTCCTGTGGGTCGACCTGCCCGAGGGCACCGACGGGGACGCCCTCTTCGACGCGGCAGAGGAGCACGGCCTCGTCTTCGTCAAGGGAACCGACTTCCTGCTCGAGGGGGGAGAGAGCTCGCTGCGGATCGCTTACTCGGGTGTGAGGACAGAGGACATCGAGGAAGGCGTCAAGCGGCTCGCGGCGGCGTACGCGCAGGTGGGCGAGAAGCGCGCAGCGAACGTGTAACGAGCCCGGCGTTGGCGTGGTCACGCCGTGCGGCCGATCTCGAGCCCGCGATCGACCTTCACGGTCCAGAGAGGATGGAGCCGATCACTTCGAGGCGAGTCGGCGAGCGACTCGCTCGGTGAGCCGGACGGCGCGAGCGACCGTCGCATAGTCGACGTTCTCCGGCGTGTCGGTCGGCCAGTGGTAGTTGGCGAGCGCCTTCCAATCGGTCAGCGAGATCAAGGTGGCGATCGGGTAGCCGGCGCGGTGAGGGACGACGCTGTCGGTACTGCTACGCGAGCGTAGGCCGCGACGAAGCTCGATCCCGGCACCCGTGGCCTCTTCGGCGACCAGGTCCTTGAAGCGCGGCTCGTAGTACTCCATGACCACGGGACCTTCTCCTTCGAGCAGCGCGAGATGCCGAGAGCCGACGGTCTCCAGGTTTACGAACCAGGTTCGCTCTGGGACGAAGGACGGGAAATGCCTGGAAGCGAACCCGTACACGCCACCCTGGAGGGTCTCCTCCGCGCCGCACGAGACGAGGACGACGCGCAACCCGGCGATCGGTGTCGCGGCGAGCGTCGAGCCCAGCGCGACCAGACCCGCCACGCCGCTCAGGTTGTCGTTCGCTCCGGGTACCACGGGGCTTCGCGCCACGTCGAGCATCGCGGCCAGGGCAAAGGCTCCGAGGCCGAGGCTTGCCCGCATCAGTCCGCGCCACCCGAGCGCAGCGCCCGCCGCCACCCCCAGAGACGGCCCGATGCCGATCCACCAGAGCGGGAGGCTCGTATCGAACCGCTCGACGAGGCTCGGGAAGCGCTCCCATAGCCGTCGTTGTGGCTCGGGGTTGAAGATGAAACCGGTCGGCGCGGCATCGTGGTGGGCCATGACAACGAGCGTTCGGTCCGCCGAGGGATCGCCCGCCTCGGCCACGACGTTCCAGGTAGGACGGCGCTTCATGATCAGACGGCGAACCACGCGCCGGCCGTTGGACGCGTCGTCCGCCACCGCCGCCGCGACCGCCGCCGCCAGCGCTCCGCCGAGGAGCCGCCTGCCGCTGAGGGAGAGGAGACCGCCCAACACGCTGATCGCCCCGAGCGCAGCGATCGGGCCCGCGTAGCCGGGGAAGCTCAACTCCTCTTCGACCTGAGCGTGGCACCCCAGGTCGCGCAGACGCGCGGCGATCCACTCGGCGGCCCACCGCTCGCCCGGAGAGCATGCGGCCCGCTCGGTCGCAGCCAGCGCCTCGATCGTCTCGCGGAGCTGCGTCTCGTCCGCGGTGGTCACTCCGAAGGCATCGCCGACGTGAGCCGATGCGAGCTCACGGTCGGGCCGGCCAGAAGCGCCACCGTCGCGCTCGGCTCAGCGCCCGTAACGATCCCGCGAGAGCACGAGCTGATCGGGGAGTGCCGTCCGGGCCGGCGGCGAGGGATCGGCGATCACCGAGACGGTCTCGGCCACGCTGCGCGTGACCGCGTGGCGGGTGCCGTCGGCTTCGATCGCCACCTCCTCGCTGCCCGACTCGGCCAGGCGGCCGGCCAGCCCGGGATGGAGCCCCGCGTCCATGAGGTAGTGCAGGAGCTCCTCGGCCTCGTTCTCGAAGCGCAGGACGCGCACCCGCGCCCCCTCCTCTACGTCGGCGAGGGGAACTCCCTGCTCCCGCGAGGCCTCGCCGATCGGGTGTCCGTGCGGACAGGTCGAGGCGTTGCCGATAGCCACCATCATGCGCTCCTCGAGCACCGGCGACATGGCGTGCTCGAGGCGCTCGGCCTCCTCGTGGACCTCGTCCCACGGGATCCCGAGCACATCGGTGAGGAAGCGCTCGATGAGGCGGTGGCGCTTGACGACGCCGGCGGCGTGGTCGTGGCCCGAGTCGGTGAAGTCGAGCGACTTGTCCTGCTGGCGGGAGACGTAGCCGTCGGCCTCGAGGCGTCCGACCATCTCGTGCACGGTGGGAGCGGAGAGCTGCATGGCTCGCGCGATGTTGGCCGCGGTGATCGGCAGCCGGGCCTCACGCAGCCAGAACATGGTCTGGAGGTACTCCTCCTCGGCGACGGTGGCCTGCTCGTGCGACAACTCGGATCCTCCTCCGGTGGCTCTCGGGAAGATCGTAACGGCGCCCTGCCCTTAGGATGGCGCGATCGAGATACGACCGGGAACACGAGTGCTGGTTACGGGCGCCTCGCGCGGCATCGGGCGCGCGATGTGCGAGGCCTTCGCGGCTCGCGGCGCCACGCTCGGGCTCGTGGCGCGCTCGGAGGAGGAGCTGCGTGCTGTCGCGGCGGGGCTGCCGGCCCCGTCCGAGGGCTCGGGGCACGAGGTCCTGGTGGCCGACGTCGGCGACCGCGATGAGGTCGCCGCCGCGATCGAGCGCTTCGGCGAGGTCGACGTGGTCGTGGCCAACGCCGGCGTTGCCGACTACGCCCCGTTCACGGCGATGGATATCGAGCTGATCGAGCGAATGACGCGCGTCAACTGGCTCGGCACGGTCTACACCGTGCACGCCGCGCTCCCGGGCATGCTCGAGCGGCTGCGCGGTCATCTCGTGATCGTCTCCTCGGGGGCGGCGCTGCGGAGCTTCCCCCAGGCCGCCGCCTACGGCGCCACCAAGGCGGCGCAGCGCGGCTTCGCCGAGGCCCTGTGGCACGAGCTCGCGGGCACCGGCGTCGACGTCACGATCGTCTACCCCGGCGAGATCGCCACGGAGATCCACGCTCACGAGAGCGACTCGCTGCCCACCTGGCGGACGATCGCCGAGGAGGCCGATCCCGACGGTCTGGCCCGGCGCGTGCTCGCGGCGGTCGAGAACCAGGACCGCGCGGTCTACTACCCCCCGTTCGTCCAGGCCCTGCGCGGTGCCCATGGTCTCTCTCCCCGGGTCGCCGACTTCGCGCTGCGACGGATGCGCGGCATCACCGCCGCGCCGCGCCGGTGAGCCTGCCGCTCATCGAGCCCCTCAAGCCCCAGCTCGCCCGCTCGGCCAAGGAGCTCCCGACCGGCGACGGCTGGTGCTACGAGCCGAAATGGGACGGCTTTCGCACCGTGGTCTTCCGCGACGGCGACGACGTTCGCCTCCAGAGCCGCAACGGGCGGCCCATGAACCGCTACTTCCCGGAGGTCGTCGAGCAGGTCCTCGCCCTGCCGGCCCGGCGACTGGTGCTCGACGGCGAGATCGTGGTCGAGGTCCAGGGGGTGCAGGAGTTCGATCTGCTCTCGCAGCGCATCCATCCCGCGGCCTCGCGCGTCGAGCGACTGGCCCACGAGACCCCGGCCGGCTACGTCGCCTTCGATCTCCTGGCCGAGGGCGACGAGGCCCTGCTCGCGCTGCCCTACGTCGAGCGCCGGGAGCGGCTCAGGGCCGTGGTCGCCGACGGGGACGGGCCGCTCGACCTGACCCCGGCGACCTCCGATCCGGAGGCGGCCGGCGTCTGGCTCACCGGGGACTCCGAAGGGGTGATCGCCAAGGAGGCCGCCGCCCCCTACGCGCCGGGCGAGCGCACCGGCATGCTCAAGATCAAGCGCGTGCGGACCGCCGACTGCGTGGTCGCCGCCTTCCGCTTCGGCAAGGCCGAGGGGACGGTCGGCTCGCTCATCCTCGGCCTCTACGACGACGAGGGCGAGTTGCGGGAGGTCGGCCACACCTCGGGGTTCAAGGCCGGCGAGAAGCGCGAGCTGCTCGCACGGCTCGAGCCCTACCGCACTCACGAGCGCGGATCGGGCGAGCCGAGCCGCTGGAAGTCGGACGAGGAGCTCGTGTGGGAGGGGCTGCGCCCCGAGCTCGTGGTGGAGATCGCCTTTGACCACATCACCGGGCACCGGATCCGCCACGGTGCGAAGCTCCTGCGCTGGCGGGGGGACAAGGAGCCGCGCGAGTGCCGGATCGAGCAGCTGCGCGGATAGCGACCGAGCTCTGCCTCGCCGCACATGCCTCCGCTCGCCCGTACCGCCGTGAGAGTCGCCACCGCCCCGACCCGCTTCACGGTCGGGCTGGTGCTCGCCGCCCCCGCGGTGGTCGGGGAGCTCTCGAGTCTCGCCCGCGACGCGGGCGTGCTCGTGGGAGAGCTCGCCCGCCTCAGCCGCGACGCCCCGCGCGGAGCCCTCTCGGACCTGGTCGCGGGACTCGCCCGACTCGCCGGCGAGGACGGAGAGCTGACGGCGCTGCTGCGCGAGCAGGCACGCCTGGCCGCCGCGCGCGCGGACGAGCTGTCCTCGCCGTCGCGGCCGGGGCGGAAGCCCTGATGGAATATCGACCGATGCCGTCTCTCGAGGTCCAGCGCGCCGACGTCACCAGGCTCGAGGTCGACGCCATCGCGAACGCGGCGAACACCGAGCTCAAGCACGGGGGCGGGGTGGCGGCGGCGATCTCACGCGCGGGCGGATCGGCCGTGCAGCGCGAGTCCGACGAGCGCGCGCCGATCGGGCTCGGCGACGCGGTCGAGACCACGGCCGGCGACATGCCGGCCCGCTACGTCATCCACGCCGCGACGATGGAGCTCGGCGGGCCGACCTCACGCGAGATCATCGACCGGGCCACGCGCTCCACGCTGCGCCGGGCCGAGGAGCTCGGTTGCCGGTCGCTCGGACTGGTCGCCTTCGGCACCGGGGTGGGTGGCTTTCCGGTCGCCGAGGCGGCGGATGTCATGGTCACCGCCGCGCGCGAGCACACCGGAGAGACCCTCGAGCGCGTCGTCTTCTGCGTGCACGGCCAGGAGGCCGAGCACGCGTTCGAGGCGGCGATCGCCGAGGCGTGAGTCTCCCGGCCGGGCTTGCGGCGCGGCCCGTGCTCGTCGCGCCCGATGACTTCAAGGGGACGCTCGACGCGGCTGAGGTGGCGGGCGCGGTGGCGGGCGGGCTGCGCGCCGGAGGGCTCGAGGCCGAGGAGTTGCCTGTGGCCGACGGCGGCGGCGGAACGATGGACGTGCTCCTCCGTGCGCGCGGCGGTGAGCGGCGAACGGCCTTGGCGTCCGACCCACTCGGGCGCCCGGTCGAGGCTGCCTTCGGGCTGCTCGACGACGGGCGCGCTGCGGTGGTGGAGATGGCGCAGGCCAGCGGCCTGTGGCGAGTAGAGGAGGACGAGCGCGATGCGTGGGCGGCGACGAGCCGCGGCACGGGCGAGCTGATCGCCGCAGCGGTGGCGGCAGGCGCGCGCGAGGTCATCGTGGCCGTCGGTGGCTCGGCCACGACCGACGGCGGCGCCGGCGCGCTCGCCGCGCTCGAGGAGGCCGGGCTCGGACCCGGCGCGATCAGCGTCCAGGTCGTCTGCGACGTGCGGACCGCCTGGGAGGACGCGCCGCGGGTGTTCGGCCCGCAGAAGGGCGCCGACCCCGAGCTCGTGACCCGCCTCGAGCGTCGTCTCGGCGAGCTCGCCGACGTCGCCCCGCGCGATCCGCGCGGCGTGCCCATGACCGGCGCCGCGGGCGGGCTGGCCGGTGGGCTCTGGGCGCACCTCGGCGCGCGCCTCGGTCCCGGTGCGCCCTACGTCCTCGATGCGATCGGCTTCGACGCGCGCATGCGCGCCGCCCGGTTCGTGGTCACCGGTGAGGGCCGCATCGACGAGCAGACGCTGTCGGGCAAGGCGGTCGGCGAGGTCGCCGTGCGCTGCCGCCAGGCGGGCGTCGGCTGCCACGCGATCGTCGGGCGCAACGAGCTCAGCGCCTTTGACGCGCGCCTGATCGACCTGGCCAGCGTGACGGAGGCCGGCTCGCTCGTGGAGCTCGAGACGGCGGGCCGCGCGCTGGCGCGCTGAGCGGCCGCGCTCAGGCGCGCCCCCGGTCGGGTCCCGTAGGGGAAGCGCGGAGACCGGTGTGGCGGTGCCAGGGGATCTCGCTGCGATCATCTCGGGAACGGCTGGAGCGTCACCTCGCCGACCGGCCGTCCGTCCATAAAGCCAAAGGACCACGACGTGAAGCGCTTCTTCGGCCGCCTGGGTTCTCGATGGGCGGCCATCGACATGAAACGGAAGGCCGCTCGGACCGCCCTCATCCTCGCGGCGGCCGGTGTCTTCCTCGCCGTGGGCTTCACGGGCTACGTCTACGCCATCTGGCGCTCGGCGCCCGAGCTCTCCGAGCTCGAGCAGCGCGACAACGGCGAGAACTCGACGCTCTACGCCGACGGTGGCGAGCGCCTGGGGGTGGTCCAGTCGGAGACGCTGCGCACGGCGCTCGAGGCCAAGGAGATCCCCGACCTGCTGAAGCAGGCGACCGTGGCGATCGAGGATCGTCGCTTCTACGAGCACGAGGGCGTCGACTTCGAGGCCGTGCTCAGGGCGGCGGTCAAGAACTTCCGCTCGGGCGAGGTCGTCGAGGGCGGCTCGACGATCACCCAGCAGGTGATCAAGAACCTGTATGCCTCCGACGACCAGACGCTGGCGCGCAAGGTCCGCGAGGCCAAGCTCGCCTCGGCCATCGACGAGCGCAGGACCAAGGAGGAGATCCTCGATCTCTACCTGAACAACGTCCCCTACGGGACCGTCAACGGACAGTCGGCGATCGGCATCGAGGCCGCGGCGCGGACCTTCTTCGCGAAGCCCGCCGACGAGCTGCGCCTGCACGAGGCCGCGCTGCTCGCCGGCCTACCCCGCGCCCCGGCTACCTACAACCCTTTCGAGAACGAGGACGCCGCGCGCGAGCGCCGCAACGAGGTCCTCCGCGCTCTCGCCGCGACCGGGAAGGTCTCGCCCGAGCGGGCGCGCGCCGCGACCAGGAAGCCGCTGGGCGTCGAGCGTGGCTCCTTCTACACCCGGCAGGAGGAGCGCTACTTCTTCGAGTTCGTCAAGCAGCAGCTGATCGATCGCTACGGGGAGAAGCGCGTCGAGGCGGGCGGCCTCGAGGTCTATACGACCGTCGACGTGGACCTCCAGGAGAATGCCCGCAGGTCGATCCGCTCGGCGCTCGACCGCGGCGACGACCCTTCCGCGGCGGCGGTCAGCATCGACCCGGAGACGGGCGCCATAAAGGCGATGGTCACCTCGGAGAGGTTCAGCCGGACGAAGTTCAACTACGCCGCGCAGAGCAAGCGCCAACCCGGCTCCGCGTTCAAGCCCGTCGTGCTGATGACCGCGCTGAGCCGTGGGGTCGACCCGGACAAGACCACCTACAAGTCGAAGCCGCTCGACATCGAGACGAAGCGCTACGGCGAGATCGACGTCGAGACCTACGACGAGCGCTACTACGGCAACATCGATCTCGAGCGAGCGACGCTCAAGAGCGACAACACGGTTTTCCAGCAGCTCGCCCTCGATCTCGGCCTGCCGGAGGTGACCGAGAACGCGCGCCGGCTCGGGATCGAGGCGGAGCTCGAGAGCCGGCCGGCCGAGGCCCTCGGTGGTCTCAAGCGGGGAGTTTCGCCGCTCGAGCTGGCGCGCACCTACGCCACGCTCGCCTCGGGCGGCGTGCGCATCGAGGCGCGCGCGGTCAAGCGAATCGTGTTCCCGGGCGGAGAGCGGGAGGCCATCGCCGATCCGCAGGGCCAGCGCGCCTACCGCGAGGCCGTCACGGCGGAGGTGACCGACATCCTCGAGCAGAACATTCAGCGCGGAACCGGCAAGGAGGCGCAGATCGGCTGTCCGGCGGCGGGCAAGACCGGGACCACCGACGACTTCAAGGACGCGTGGTTCGCCGGCTACACCCCGCGTCTGTCTACCGCCGTGTGGGTCGGCTACTCGGACCCCAAGCCGATGCGTGACGTCCACGGCGTCGCGGTCTCCGGAAGCAACTTCCCGGCGCAGATCTGGGGCGACTACATGAGCTCGGTGGTGGGCGGGGGCTGCGGTGCGTTTCCGGACCCCTCGCAGCAAGCCGATCTCGAACCGTACTGCGCGAAGTACACGACGACGCGGAAGTGCGACGACAAGGACAAGGACGAGAGGAAGCGCGAGCGCGGAGGGGCGCGTGAAAGCGAGCAGGCGCCCGCGGAGGGGGGCGAGCGCCCGCGCGACCGCGGTGGTGCGAGCGAGGACGAAGGGAGTTCCGACGGCGGGGCCGGGAGCTCCGAACCGAACGGCGGGAATGACGGCGACTCTCAGCCGAGCCGCGCCCCGAACACACGCATCGACGACGCGCCGCCCAAGACGACCTCGGACCGCAGCGCGCGCTTCTCCTTCTCAGCGACCGGCGGTAGCGCGCGCGGCTTCGAGTGCCAGCTGGACGGCGGCGGCTACCGGAGCTGCGACAGCCCCAGACGCTACTCGGGCCTCGAGCGCGGCCGTCACACCTTCAGGGTGCGGGCGATCGGCTCCGGCGGAAGGCGCGACTCGAGCCCGGCCTCCTACTCTTGGACGATCCGCCGCGAGCAGTCGAGAAAGGGGTGAGACGATCCCCTTCGCCGACGTCAACGGCCAGCGCCTCTTCTACCTCGAGCAGGGCGCCGGTGAGCCGCTCCTGCTCGTCACCGGCCTCGGCGGCGACCACCTCTCGTGGGGCGAGCAGCTCGAGCCCTTCTCCGAGCGCTTCCGCACGATCGCCTTTGACAACCGCGACTCGGGCCAGTCCTCCGAGGACCCCGAGGCCTACGAGATCCCCGACCTGGCTCGGGACGCCCTCAGCCTCGCCGACCATCTCGGGCTCGAGGACTTTCACCTGATGGGCATCTCCATGGGGGGAGCGATCGCCCAGGAGGTCGCACTGGCCGCGCCCGAGCGCGTGCGGACGCTGACCCTGGCCATGAGCTGGCCCGGTGACGGCCACTGGGGTCGCGTGCGCGGGCGCCTCATGGCCAACGCCGCCATGCGGACCCCGCGCGAGGAGCACGTCGAGCAGCTGCTGCTCGCGTGCCTGTCCGAGGAGGCCTTCGAGGACCCCGAGCGCGTCGCCTACTTCCGCAACATGGTCCTCG
>JBBSNG010000074.1:0-10060 GCA_038232755.1 Solirubrobacterales bacterium
GGATCCGCCCGCGCCCAGGAGGCATCCCGGGTCCGTGCGCGCGAAGCCGAGCGGCGGCTTGCGAGGCTCACCGAGCGCCCCGCCTTCCGAGTCGCACTCGCCGCCAAGCGCGCTGCGGGCGCGCTCGCCCGCCGGCTACGGCACGCCCGAACCGGATGAGGTTCTCCGACCTCGCTCCCGGTCTCGTGCTCGGCGAGGGTGTCCGCATCGGCGAGGGCGTGCAGCTCGGGGCGCACGTCGTCATCCACGCGGGAACGCACGTCGGAGACGGTTGCGTGATCCAGGACGGCGCCGTCGTCGGCAAGCTGCCGAGGCTCGGCCCACGCTCCAGCGCAACGACCGGGGAGCTGCCGCCCGCGCGGCTCGAACCGGGCGCGGCGGTGTGCTGCGGCGCCGTGGTCATGAGAGGTGCGGTGATCGCCAAGGGTGCGGTCGTGGGCGACCACGCCTACGTGCGCGAGCGCGCGAGCCTGGGGGAGGACTCGGTGCTCGGCCAGGCCGGGGCGATCGGAGCCGACGCCCGCGTCGGTGCCCGAGTGCGCATCCAGAACACCTCGAAGCTCGTCGCGGCGGCACTCGTCGAGGACGAGGTCTTCATCGGCCCGTCGGTCACTGCCACCAACGATCTGACCATGGGCCGCCGCGCGCCGGGTGCCCCACTCGCGCCGATCACCCTGCGCCGCGGCTGCCGCATCGGCGCGGGGGTGATCCTCATGCCCGGGGTCGAGGTCGGGGAGGACGCGGTCGTCGGTGCCGCCGCTCTCGTCACGCGCGATGTTCCCCCCGCCACCGTGGTGATCGGGGCGCCGGCCCGCCATCTGCGCGAGCTCCGCCCCGAGGAGCTGCTCGAGCGATAGGGCGCGCGTGGCGAAGTCCGCCGGCCCGGGCCGCCCGCGAGAGCTGCAGCTACTGCTCGATGCGGCAATCCGCGTCGCCGCGGGTGTTCTCCTGACAGATCTCCCCTTGCCCACCGCGCGATCCCCGGCTGCCGCCGGGCGGGGGCGCTCCTCCCCCCCGCGAGAGTGCACGAAGCACCTCACCCGCGGCGCGCTCGCCAGAGCGCACCGCTCCGTCCATGTAGCCGTTCCAGAAGGTCGCGGTCTCCGTTCCTGCCCAGTGGACCCTTCCCACCGGCCGGCGGATCGCCGGTCCGTACTCGAGCAGGGTGCCCGTCGAGGGAATGCCCACCGGACAGCCGCGATGCCACGCGTCCTCGTCCCACAGCTTCTCGATGTAGCGCCGGGGGCGCCGCGCCTGCGAGCCGAAGTACTTGGCGAGGTTGTCGATCACGCCGCGCTTGCGCTCCTCGGCTGAGCGGCGATCGAGGCGGCGCGCCTCACTCGCCTCGATGAAGCCCATGAGCACGCCGGGACGGCCGTCAGGAGGAGTGTTGTCGAAGGTGACCTGCAGCGGCGACAGGTCTCCGAGGGCCGAGCCGGTCAGGCCGCGGTCGCGCCAGAACGGGCGATCGTAGACGACGTTCACCTTGATCACCGAGCCCATCGGGTAGCGCTGGGTGAGCTGGTCGCGGTCGGCGGGGAGCTTCGGCCGGTAGTCGATGCGGCCGGACAGGGTCGGGGGGATCGCCACGATCACCTCCCGGCCGACGGCGGTCAGCCCCTCCGCCTCGACGCGGACTCCACCGCCGGACTGCACGATCCTGTTCACCGGCGCGCCGAGGACGACGCGCGACCCGAGCTGTCGCGCGAGCTTCTCGGGTATCCGCTGCGAGCCTCCCACGAAGCGCCTCTCCTGGGCACCGTCCTCGGTGGCGACGAGGCGCTCGAGGTTGCCCTCGTTGCGCTCGTTGCCGGCCGCGGCGATGTAGAAGAGGACGAACAGCAGCGAGGTGTCGCGCGGCTCACACGAGAAGATCGCCCGCGTGGCGAGCGTGGCGAGGAAGCGCCCACCGGGAGTCTGGAGGTTCTCCTCGATCCAGGTCTGGAACGTCTTGCTGTCGTACTCGCGCGCCCTGGGCGCCCTCCACGGATTCTCGGTCGGAACCTCGGAAGCCATCTGATCGAGCTGGACGATCGCCTTGGCCGCCTCCGCAGCACCCGAATCGGGCGGTAGGGGAACGTCCTTGGGGTAGCGCCGCCGCGTTCCCAGGCGGTGGTAGACGTTGTCCCCGCGGAGGTAGGTGGGGAAGGTCCTGACCCCGAGCCGATTGGCGAGCGCGGCGATGCGGTTCTGGGTCGGCCCGATGAACTCCCCGCCCATCTCCACGAAGTCGCCGCCTCCGATGGGTTCGCCCAGGATGCGACCCCCGACCCGGTCGTCGGCCTCGAGCACGAGCACCGAGCGCCCGCGCCGAGCCAGGGCGTCGGCCGCGGTGAGCCCGGCGAGCCCGGCGCCCACGATCACCACGTCGGCCGAGCGCGTGCGCGAGCCGCTCGGGGCTGCCGCTGCGTACGGGACGCCGGACAACGCCGTGGCCGCCGCTCCGCCCGCCGCGCCGCCGAGCAGCGCTCGACGAGAAATCCTCCGGTCAGCCATCGCCGCTCCCCTCCCTCTCGCCCGAGCGCTCAGTGTAAGGCCGCGGTCGTCGGCGTGTCGGGGTCAGACCTGGTTGAAGCCCGCCCGGTCGCCGGGCTCCCGCGGCGAGCGATTCGGTGGAGACCTGATGCACGAGATGGCCGGACGTGCCGGCGCGGAACGGAGGGGGAGGGATTCGAACCCTCGAGACGGGTCACCCCGCCTAACGGTTTTCAAGACCGCCGCATTCGACCGCTCTGCCACCCCTCCGGGCGCGCTGACTCCGGAGGCTAATCCGATGCTCGAGCAGCGGTCGCCCTAGCGCTCGGCCGCGGCCCGCGAAGCGAGCAGATCGCTCCAGCCGCCGGCGTCGAGGCGCGCCGGCGTCGTGGTCTGGAGGAACTCGCGCAGGATGCCGGCCAGCGCCTCGGGCTGCTCGAGGTTGGGGAAATGGCCGCTGCCGGGGATGGTGGCGAAGCGGCTCCCCGGAGCCGCTTCGTGCGCGCGCGAGCCGTGCTCGAGCGGGATCGTGCGGTCGCGCTCCCCCCACACGATCAGCGTCGGCATCGCGGCCAGCAGGTAGAGCCGATCGGTGGCGCTCACGCGCTGACCGCTCATGCCGATCACCGAGCGCAGGGTGTGCAGGAAGGCCCGCCGCGCCGCGGGCTCGCCGAGTGAGCGAAGCGTACGCGCCACGGCACGCAGCAGCGCGCTCACCGCGAAGCTGCGCTTCCTGAGCATCGAGCCGGCGCGCTCGATGCCCGCCACCAGCCAAGGGGTCGCCATGAGCGCCAGCACGGGCTCGGCGCCGGGGGCCGCGGCGAGGCGGAGGGGAACGCTGACCTCGCGCCCGAGCCCTCCGCTCGAGATCAGGATCAAGCGCTCGCAGCGCTCGGGGAACTGGTAGAAGAACTGCATCGCCACGCCGCCTCCGAGCGAGTGGCCGACCATCGTCGCCCGGTCGACGCCGAGGGCAGCGAGCAGGTCGCGTATCCCGGCGGCGTGCGCCCCGAGCGAGTAGTCGCCCTCGGGCTTGGCAGAGTCGCCGTGCCCGAGGAGGTCGGGCGCGATCACCGTGTAGTCCTCGGCCAGCAGCTCAGCGACCGCCTTCCAGTGGCGTGAGGAGTTGACCATCCCGTGCACCAGCACGACGGGGGGCCCGGTACCCGCCAGGCGGTAGATGACGCGGTGCCCGTGAAGGTCGAGGGCCCGGGCCTCGAAGCGTCCTCCCGACAGCTCGCCCGCGCCGACGGCGGCGGCCGAGGCGTCGTGCCCGAACCCCAGCGGGTCCGCGACGGGGCGACCGGGCTCGACGCTCATCGGCCCCACCCTATTTGTCGCACCCACGCACCTGCCGTCCGACCGCGGGAGGCTGCCTCAGTGACGCAGCTCCAGGTGCTCGCGCCACGCGATGCCGCTCGCGTCGAGCACGCGCACCACGTCGGCCTCGGCGTCGTCGTAGCGCCGCCGGTCGACCGAGATCGGCACGAAGCCGGCGGTCTGTGGCTGAGCCTGAACGTGCAGCTCCGAGCCGATCCGCTCGAGCAGGTCGAACGCCGGTGCCTCCCAGCTCTTGACCCTCAGCATCACGATCATCGCACCTGAGGGGTTACCGCAGAGCGCCGCGCGAGAAACCCGATCAGGCGGGAGTACGAGCGTGGATGGTCTCCGGCGCACCGTAGGCCGCGAGCGCCTCGGGGAGCCGTACCGTGCCGTCGCGCTCCTGACCGTTCTCGGCCAGGGCGATGATCGTCCGCCCCACCGCCACGGCCGTCCCGTTCAGGGTGTGGACGTGGCGCGGCGAGCCGCCGCCCGCCGGGCGCAGACGCGCATCGAGGCGCCGAGCCTGGAAGTCGGTGGTGTTGGAGCACGAGGTCAGCTCCCGGTAGCGCCCCTGGCCCGGCAGCCACGCCTCGAGGTCGTACTTCTTGGCGGCGGAGGCGCCGAGGTCCCAGGCGGGGATGTTGACCACGCGGTAGGGGATCTCGAGGGCCTGCATGATCTCCTCCTCGATGGCCAGCAGGCGCTCGTGCTCGGCCTCCGATTCCTCCGGAGCGACGAAGGCGAACATCTCGACCTTGTCGAACTGGTGCACGCGGAAGATCCCGCGCGTGTCGCGTCCGGCCGCGCCCGCCTCGCGGCGAAAGCACGGCGAGTAACCGGCGTAGCGCAGCGGCAGCTCTTCCTCGGGCAGGATCTCGCCGGCGTGCAACGAGGCGAGCGGGACCTCCGAGGTGCCGACGAGGTACAGGTCGTCGTCGGCCACGCGGTAGATCTGCTGCTCGGTGTCGGGCAGGAAGCCGGTGCCGAACATCGCCTCCTCGCGTACGAGCACGGGCGGGATGACCGGCTCGAAGCCGTGCGCCCCGAGCCGCTCGATGGCGAAGCGCACGAGCGCGAGCTCGAGCAGCACGAGCGGCCCGCGCAGATACGCGAAGCGCGCGCCCGACACGCGCGCGCCCGCCTCCATGTCCACGAGGCCTTCGAGGAGCTCGAGGTGGTCACGGCCCTCGGCCCCGGCCGGGCCGACCTCGCGCAGGACCTCTTCCTCGCGCTCGGGCGCAGAGGCGGCCGGGAGATTGGGCACGATGGCCAGGGCCGCGCCGAGGCGCTCGTCGACCGCCGCGACCTCCGCCTGGAGCTCCTTCACCTGCGCCGCGACGCCACGCATCCCGGCGATCGCGGCCGCGGCGTCCTCACCCGCGCGCTTCGCGGCCGCGATCCGCTCGCTCGCCTGATTCTGCTCGGCGCGCAGGTCCTCGAGCCGGGGCAGGAGCTCGCGCCGCTCGGCGTCGAGGGAGAGCAGCTCGTCGAGCGTGTCCGCCACCCCTTCTCCACGGCGCGCGAGTGCCGCGCGTGCCGCCTCCGGGTCGCGGCGAATGCTCCTCAGGTCGAGAACGGGGCCTCCGCGGAGTGCTCAGCGCTCGGGCAGCGGCGACTGGTCGGGCGAGCGCTCAGTGGTCTGGCCGGCGTACTTCGCGACGAAGGCGGCGACGGCCTCGGCGTCACGCCCGACCACGATGTTCGCGGGCATGATCGCGCCCGAGAAGCCGCCGTTGCGGATGGCGTACAGGGCGGTGTCACGGGTCTCCGTGCGCTGGTTGAAATTTGGCCCGTTCGTGCGTTCGCCGTTGCCGGTCGGGTCGCGCTCGGGCTTCGAGCCCTGCGCGCCGGCGGCGTCGAGGGTGTGGCAGCCCGAGCAACGCTCCTGGAAGAGCTGGGCCCCCCGCTTGATCGGCGCCGGGTCGCTCTGAGCGACGTCGATGGTGTCGCCACAGCCGGTCGCGGCGACGGCGATGAGGGCCGCCAGCGAAAGGCTGGGGAGGGCGTGCAGGCGCTTCACGGGCGCGCATGTTACCGACGCCCGCAGGCCTGACCGGCGCGTGCCGCGCCAATCCTCGGCTCACGCCACTGCAAGCCCGCCTGCACGCCAAGGGGCTTGGACCCGTCTGAGAGAATGAGAGGGCATGCGTTCGATCTGGAAGGGCACGATCTCCTTTGGCCTCGTGAACATCCCCATCGCGGTGGGGATCGCCACGCAGCGAACGGACCCGAAGTTCCGCACGCTCGACCGCGAGACGCTCCAGCCGATCAAGCAGCAGCTCTTCTCGCCCGGCCGCGGCGAGGTCGTCCCGCGCGAGGAGACGGTCAAGGGCTACGAGGTCTCGAAGGACCGCTACCTGCCGATGAGCGACGAGGAGCTCGAGGCGGTCGCCGTCGAGCGCCGGCGCACCATCGACCTCGTCGCCTTTGTCGACCTCGGGGAGATCGACCCGGTCTTCTACGACCGCACCTACTACCTCGAGCCCGGCGAGAGCGCCCAGAAGCCCTACGCGCTGCTCGTCGAGGCCATGAAGCGCACCGGCAAGGCCGCGCTCGGCAAGATCGTCATGTCGAGCCGCGAGCACGTGGTGCTCCTGCGCCCCGCCGGCGAAACGCTCGTGGCCGAGCTCCTCTTCTACCCCGAGGACGTGCGCTCGAAGGCGGAGATCGACGAGCGGGTGGGCGAGGTCGACGTGACCGACCAGGAGCTGACCATGGCCACCCAGCTCGTCGAGAGCCTCGCCCGCCCCTTCGAGCCCAAGGAGTTCGAGAACGAGCACAAGCGCGAGCTGCTCGCCCTGATCGAGCGCAAGCTCTCGGGCGAGGAGGTGCCGGTCGCGGCCGAGCCGGCCCCGGCCGAGCCCGTCCCGGACCTGATGGCCGCGCTCAAGGCCAGCATCGATCAGGCCAAGCAGCCGACGCCGACCGAGGGCGCGAGCGCCACAGGGGGATCGAAGCCGAAGGCCAAGTCGAAGGCGAAGACGGCCAAGGCCAACGGAAAGGCGACGACCAAGGGCCGCGCCAAGGCCGGAGCGGGAGCAAAGAGCGACAACGGCTCGGGAGGCTGAGCGGGTGGCCGGACCCCTCGGCCGGCTCTGAGCCCGCGCAGCGTCCGCTACGCCTCGCGCCCCCGGCGCACGCCGCGCTTCGAGAAGCAGATCGTCGTGCCCTCGTAGTCGGGCCGGACCTCGAGCCCGTCCATGAGCTCTGCGATGAAGCTGAGCCCGCGGCCGCGCTCGGGAAGATCGCGCGGCAGCTCGAAGCGGTGCACGAACAGGCCGGTGTCGGCGACGCAGAAGAAGAGCTCGTCCCCGCGGGCGGCGATCTCGAGGTCGACGCGGTCCTCCGCCGACTCCGAGCCGTGGCGGATCGCGTTCGTGACGGCCTCGTTGACGGCGAGCTTGATCTCGTAGCGCGAGGGATCGTCGAAGCCCGCCTCCGCGGTGGCCTCGTCGACGAACTCGCGGACCTCGTGGAGGCGCTCGAGCCGCGCGGGGATCGAGAGCTTGCGGGGCTCGTCCTCTTCCCCGCGGCCCGTGTTCGGTTCGCTCATGCCTCGTCGCCTGTACCCGCCCGCGCCGCAGAAGCGGACATCCTCGAGCGCCGATCACGACGCTCACAGGGCTACAGCAGCCCGGCCGTCCCCGCCGCCCGCAGCGCCAGCGTCACGATCAGCAGGGCTCCGACGGCCATGATCCCCATCTCGCGCAGCACCACCCGGCGCGCCAGCAGGGCCTGCTCGCGGCGCTCGAGCTTGTCGAGGTCGCCCGCGCCCGCGAGCTCGGTCTGGGCCGCGCCGACCCGCATCGCCTCGCTGACCAGCGCGACCACGAGTGGAGCCGCGCCGTAGAGCACGTGCAGGGAGCCCTGGGCCTGGCGACCGCCGGCCAGGAGCAGCAGTCCGAGCAGCACCTGCACCACCACGACGCCCTGCGCGAGCCGCAGCAGGTACCAGAAGATCACCGACGGCTCGCGCCGCAGCCAGGCCACGCCGCCCCACGCGCCCGCGAGCAGGTTGGTGGCCAGCACGCCGACTCCGAGAACGAGATGAACCTGGCTCAACAAGCGCCCTTTCGCACTAAGTGGCAAAGTGTCACAAAGTGGTATACACCGCAGCGATGCTGGCGGCCTACCTCCCGGTGCTCGTGTTCCTGGCCCTCGGCGCCGGTGTCGGACTCATCTTCAGCGCGATCAACGGCTGGCTGGGGCCCAAACGGCCCTCGCGGATCAAGTCCGAGCCCTACGAGTGCGGGCTGCCCTCGGAGGTCACGAGCAACTTCCGCTTCGGGATCAGCTTCTACCTGATCGCCATGCTTTTCATCCTCTTCGATATCGAGGTCGTATTCCTGTACCCGGTGGCCGTTCAGCTCGAGGCCTTCGGCGTCTTCGCTCTGATCGAGACCATCGTGTTCATCGCCCTCCTATTCGTCGCCTTCGTGTTCGTGTGGCGGCGTGGGGCGCTGGAATGGAGATAAGGCGCCAGCCGCTCCAGACGGAGCCGCAGAAGTTCCCGCCCAAGAACGCCGACGAGCTGCGGGTGCGCCAGCTCCGCGCGCGCCAGATGCTGCGCGGCGAGCTCGAGGACTCCGAGCTCGGAGAGTACGTCGAGTCGCGGCTCGGGCTGACGACGCTCGCCAAGGCGCAGAACTGGGCGCGGGCGAACGCACCGTGGCCGCTGACCTTCGGGCTTGCCTGCTGCGCCATCGAGATGATCTCGGTCGTCGGCTCGCCGCGCACCGACGCGGCGCGCTTCGGCGCCGAGGTCTTCCGCGCCTCGCCGCGCCAGGCCGACATGATCATCCTCTCCGGCCGCGTGGCCATGAAGATGGCGCCGGTCATCCGCCGCATCTACGACCAGATGCTCGAGCCCAAGTGGGTCATCTCCATGGGCGCGTGCGCCTCGAGCGCGGGGATGTTCAACAACTACGCGCTGGTCGCCGGCGCCGACCGCTTCATCCCCGTCGACGTCTACGTCCCGGGCTGCCCGCCGCGACCCGAGGCGCTGCTGCACGGCATCAACCGCCTCCAGGAAAAGATCAAGGGCCAGCCCGACCTCGGCTGGCGCGAGCGCTACGGCGCCCACGGCACCGAGGAGGTCTGGGGGCGGACCGACACCGAGGGCCCCGACGGGGCGCCGCGGTGATCGACGCGACCGGCCTCGAGCTGATCGCGCGGTCGGTGCGCGAGGCCGTCGGGGGGGGAACGGTGCGTGAGACCATCCACGCGCACGGCCAGGCGACCCTCGACGTCGCCCCCGAGGCCGCCCGCGACGTGCTCGCCTTCCTCCGCGACGACGCCGACGAGCCCTTCGATTTCCTCGCCTCGCTCCACGGCTGCGACTACTTCCCCGCCGAGCCGCGCCTGGCCGTGCACTACCAGCTGCTCTCGACCGAGCGCCGCGAGCGCCTCGGCGTGCGCACGCGCATGACCGTCGAGGCCGCCGAGGCCGGCACGCTGCCCACCGTCACCGACCTGTGGGCGACCGCCGACTTCCAGGAGAAGGAGACCTTCGACTTCTTCGGCGTGCGCTTCGACGGGCACGAGGATCTGCGGCGCCTGCACATGCCCGAGGACTACGAGGGCCACCCCCAGCGTCGTGACTTCCCGATCGGCGGCGAGCCCGTCCTCTTCACCTTCAACGAGCACAAGACACCGCGCTGGTATGAGTAGCGGACCGCTGTCCATGCCCTACCGCGAGCGCGAGGAGTCGGTGACCCTCGAACGCATGGAGGCCCCGCTCGCCGGCACCGAGGTCGAGCCCGACGCCGAGCTGTTCACGGTCAACATGGGCCCGCACCACCCCGCCACTCACGGGGTGCTGCGCCTTCTGTGCACGCTCGAGGGCGAGGTCGTGCGCGACGTCGTGCCGCTGATCGGCTACGTGCACACCGGAATCGAGAAGAGCTGCGAGGACCAGCAGTACTGGAAGGCCATCACCTTCGTGGAGCGGATGGACTACCTGTCCTACTACTTCAACGCCTACACGTTCTGCGCGGCGGTGGAGCGTCTGCTCGAGGAGGAGGTGCCGCCCCGCGCCCAGTACCTGCGCGTGGTCCACATGGAGCTCAACCGGATCGCCAGCCACCTGTTCTGGCTCGGAACCTCGGCGCTCGACCTCGGGGCGATCACCATGCTGTGGTGGTCGCTGCGCGACCGCGACATGATCCTCGACCTGTTCGAGATGTCGGGCGGCCAGCGCCTGCACACGCGCTACTTCCAGGTCGGCGGCGTGATCGAGGACATCCCGCCCGGCTGGGCCGCC
>JBBSNG010000075.1:0-9980 GCA_038232755.1 Solirubrobacterales bacterium
CGAGCCCGACAGGCCCGTGATGACCACGAGCGCGTCGCGGGGGAGCTCGACGCGGAGGTCCTTGAGGTTGTGCTCGCGCGCGCCGGAGACGACGAGGCGATCGGAGGCGGAGAGGCTCACCCCTCGATTCTAGGGGCGGCGGAGACGGCTTCGGGGGTCGGCTAGGGCGCCTGGACGCGGTCGTAGACGTCGTCGAGCAGCCCCTCGTCCTCGAACCCGAAGGTCTCGCGCAGGTATTCGGCGGTTTCGGCCCGGGAGGAGCCGCTCAGGGCCATGTTGAGGGCGATCAACCGGGCGCCCTCCATATCGGTGTCCGCGTCTGCGGCGTGGTCGTCCGGCCGCCGCCTGGCCGGCTCGTCCTCGTCGGGGCCGGTCTCTTCCTCCGGAGCCGGCACCGGCTCCTCGGGCGGCTCCGGGAGGGCCTCGCCGCCACGTGGCTCGGGACTGACCTCGTCGCCGAGCGGCTCGTCCTCCGGCTCCGGCTCGAGGAAGTCGTGATCCTCTTGCCCGATCGGCTCGGCCTCGGTCCGCTCGTCGTCAGAGGTGTGCGGACCTTGATCGGCGCGCAGCTCGTCTCCGATCGGCTCGGCCTCGGACGCCGGGTCGACCACCGCAGTCGGGTGATCCGGCTCGATCCGATCCGGAGGCTCGAGCCCCTCGGCCTCCTGTCCCCGAGCCCTCCCAGGTTGTGTGGGCACGGCCTCGCCCGGCGGATGGTCGAGCTCGTCGTGCAGCTCCTGGGCCTTGTCGCGCAGGGTTGCGACCGCTGCCTCGCCGGCGGCGCGCATGCGTTCCAGGAGCCCGTCGAACTCCCCGTCGAGCGCGTCCGCGCGCTGCATGAGCTCGCCCGTGCGCTGATTGACCCGGCTTAACCGCTCGGCTGCCGAGGCCTCGCTCTCGGCGTCGCGCTCGCGGCCCCGACGCTCGGCTTCGTCGCGGATCGTCTGCGCCTCGCGCCGGGCGTCAACCGTCAGCGCGCGAGCCTCCTGCTCAGCCTCCGTGCTGATCTCGGTCGCGCTCGCCTCCGCGGCTTCGAGGATCCGGCGTAGGCGCTCGTTGGCGGTCTGCGACAGCGTCTCCGGCCGCGCCGATAGCTCTTCGACCTGATCCTGCAACCGCTCGACGGCTACCGCCACCTCGCGCAGATGCGCATCGACGGCGGCCTGGTCGTAGCCCCGGCGCGTCTGCGCGAAATCGCTGCGCTCGATTTCCCCGTGCTCCATGAATCTCTCTTTCCCCTGGTGGGCGCCGAATAGACCTCGGCCCCGATCCTTGCAGAATTCGGGCCCCTCAGGCTCGCGCCTGTACCTCGTCGAGCTCGCGCTTCAACCCCTTGATCTCGTCACGCAGCTTGGCGGCGTACTCGAAGCGGAGCTCGTCGGCTGCGGCGAGCATCTCCTCCTCGAGCTCGACCAGCATCCGGTTGATCTCCTCCGGCGACATGCGCGCGGCCTCGGCGGCGCGCTCACGGGCCTTGCGGCCCTCGCGGGCCGGCACCTTGGACTCGAGGGCCAGGAAGTCGCCGATGTCGGAGATGGCCTTGTTGACGGTCTCCGGGGTGATCCCGTGCTCGGTGTTGTAGGCGACCTGGATGGCCCGGCGGCGATCGGTCTCGTCGATCGCCTTGCGCATGGCGGTCGAGTACCGGTCGGCGTACATGATCACCCGTCCCTTGACGTTGCGGGCCGCCCGTCCGATGGTCTGGATCAGCGAGGTCTCGCCGCGGAGGAAGCCCTCCTTGTCGGCGTCGACGATGGCCACAAGCGAGACCTCGGGCAGGTCGAGGCCCTCGCGCAGGAGGTTGACCCCCACGAGCACGTCGAACTCGCCCAGACGCAGCTGGCGGATGATCTGGATGCGCTCGAGGGTGTCGACCTCGGAGTGCAGGTAGCGGACCTTGAACCCGTACTCGAGCAGGTAGTCGGTCAGGTCCTCGGCCATCTTCTTGGTCAGCGTGGTCACCAGCGCGCGCTCGCCGACCTCGGTGCGCCCGCGCAACTCGTTCATGAGGTCGTCGATCTGATTCTTGGTGGCGCGGACCTCGACCTCGGGATCGACCACGCCGGTGGGGCGCACGATCTGCTCGAGGGTCCGGGAGGAGTGGTTGCGCTCGAACTCGCCGGGAGTCGCGGAGACGAAGACGACCTGGGGCACGCGGGTCAGGAACTCGTCGAAGGTCTGCGGACGGTTGTCCATGGCGCTCGGGAGCCGGAAGCCGTAGTCGACGAGGGTCTGCTTGCGCGAGCGGTCGCCCTCGAACATGCCGCCGATCTGGGGAACGGTCTGGTGCGACTCGTCGATGAAGCAGACGAAGTCCTCGGGGAAGAAGTCGAGCAGGCAGAACGGTCGTGAGCCGGGCGAGCGCCCGTCGAGGACGCGCGAGTAGTTCTCGATCCCGTTGCAGTAGCCGAGCTCGCGCAGCATCTCCATGTCGAACTGGGTGCGCTGGCGCAGCCGGTGCGACTCGAGCAGCTTGCCCTGGGCCTCGAGCTCCGTGGTCCGCGCCTCGAGCTCGTCGCGGATCTCGCCCACGGCTCGGTCGACGGTCTCGCGGTCGGTCGCGTAGTGGGTCGCCGGCCACACCGTGGCGTGCTCAAGCTCGTCGTAGATCTCGCCGGTCAGCGGGTCGAAGTGCTGGACGGACTCGACCTCGTCGCCGAAGAAGGACGCGCGGTAGGCCGACTCGGCGTAGGCCGGGAAGACCTCGAGCGTGTCGCCGCGCACGCGGAAGGTGCCGCGCCCGAGCGCGGTGTCGTTGCGCGAGTACTGCATGTCGACGAGCTTGCGCAGGGCGCCGTCGCGATCGAGGTCCTCGCCGCGGGCGATGGTCAGGGTCTGGGCGTCGTACTTCTCGGGCGAGCCCATGCCGTAGATGCAGGAGACACTGGCCACGACGACAACGTCGCGGCGCGCGAACAGGGCGCTGGTCGCGGCGTGGCGGAGGCGGTCGATCTCCTCGTTGATCGAGGAGTCCTTCTCGATGTAGAGGTCCTGATGGGGGACGTAGGCCTCGGGCTGGAAGTAGTCGTAGTAGGAGACGAAGTACTCGACGGCGTTGTCGGGCAGGAACTCGCGGAACTCGTTGCAGAGCTGGGCGGCGAGCGTCTTGTTGTGGGCGATGACCAGCGACGGGCGCTGGATCTTCTCCATGGCGAAGGCCATGGTCGCGGTCTTGCCGGAGCCGGTGACCCCGAGCAGGGTCTGGAAGCGCTCGTTCGCGCCGATGCCCTCGGCGATGCCGTCTCGGGCCGTGGGCTGATCGGCAACCGCCGTGTAGGCGGGATTGACGCGGAACGGGGGCACCTAGAGTGAAGCTAGCACTCGGGTTCGGCGATCCGGCGGCGCGCGCCGGGCGCTCGCGGCGTTAGTTCAGGCGGTCCCCGAGCGCCCCCGCGAGCGCCTCGACCTGCCCGATGTCCGTCGAGCACGGAAAGAAGACGACCTCGTCCGCCCCGGCGTCCTCGTAGGCCTGCGCGTAGCCGGCGATGGTCTCCTCGTCGACCGCGACGCTCTCGGCGATCATGTCCGCGATCTCCTGCCCCATCGGGTCGTAGTAGGAGTGGATGTACGCGCTCGCGGTCTCCCGCGCGTTCGGGCCGAGGCAGAAGTAGGTCAGCACCGAGGCCTTGGCCCGGCCGTCGCGTCCCGCCTCCGACCAGGCCGAGTCGAGCGCCTCGCGCCCCTCGCGCATCTGGTCGGGGGTGCCGCCGCCCATGGTCCAGCCGCTGCCGTACTGCGCAGCGCGGCGGTAGGCCGCCTTGACCCCGCCGCCGAGCATGATCTCCGGGCCGCCGGGGCGTGCCGGCTCGGGCCCGACCGTGCCCAGGCCGTCGAGCGACTCGCCGTTCCAGATCCGCCGCATCTCCGCGAGCTGCTCGTCGAGGATCCGCCCGCGGGCCGCGTAGTCGACGCCGCTGGCCTTGTAGTCGTCGTCGCGCCAGCCGGGGGCGACGCCGAGCACCAGGCGCCCGCCCGAGACGTTGTCGAGGCTCGCCGCCTGCTTGGCCAGCAGCGGCGTGTTGTTGCGGTAGGGGGAGATCATGATGTCGGTCATGAGCCGGACGCGCTCGGTGACCGAGGCGGCGGCCGTCAGCGCTATCAGCGGCTCGTAGTTCGGATACAGCAGCCGATCGATCGTCCCGAGGGTGGAGAAGCCGCGCTCCTCGGCGTCCCGCGCCCAGTCGAGGAGCAGCCGGCCGTCGAGGCCCGGCACTGCGTTCGGAAGGCCGATCCCTACGTCCATGCGCTTACTCCTCGTTCGTCGCGAGCGTCGTCCTATCCTCGCCAGGCGATGGCGGCGGCAAACTTGGCCGAGCTCCCCGGGTGGGCTCAGGACCTGCTCGAGCGCTCACCCCTCGGGCACCTTTCCTACCTCGACGATCTCGACCGCCCGCGGGTCCTCCCCGTGACCTTCGCGATCGCCGGCGAGGAGCTGTGGACGGCGATCGACCACAAGCCCAAGCGCAAGCCGCCCGATCAGATCGCCCGCGTGCGCTACCTGCGCCGGCGGCCCGAGGCCGCGCTGTGCGTCGACCACTACGAGGACGACTGGAGCCGGCTGGCGTGGGTGCAGGCGATCGGGAGGGTGGAGATGCTCGACGCCGAATCCGCCGGCGAAGCGGTCGAAGCCGCCCTCGCGAGCCTGCGCGCCAAGTACCGTCACTACGGCGACGACGCGCCCGACGGGCCGTTCATGCGCCTGCGCCTCGAACGCGTACTCTGCTGGCGCGCCTCGGAGGACTGAGCCCGGGCCGCTCGCTCAGAGCGACCGCATCGCCTCGTCGATCGGGGTCTGACCGCCGATCAGGTTGAAGGTCCTGCCGATCGTCGTCTCGCCGTGGTCGAGCGCCGCCACGAGCACGGCGGCCACATCCTCGCGCGGTATCTCACCGCGCCCGACGTCCGGGCCGGCGGCGACCAGGCCCGTGCCCGCCTCGTCGGTCAGGCTCCCCGGCCGCACGATGGTGAAGTCGAGGCCGCTGCGGGCCAGCACCTCGTCGGCCTCGGCCTTGGCCTCGAGGTAGGGCCTCATCTTCTCGCCCCCGGCCTCGGGGTCGCCCGCGCCCATGGCGCTGACCATCACGTAGCGGCGGATCCCGGTCACCCGCGCCGCGTCGACGAGCTTCACCGCGCCGCCCAGGTCGACGGTGCGCTTGCGCTCAGGGCCGCTGTCCGGGCCCGCTCCGGCGGCGAAGACCACGGCGTCGGCGTCGGCCACGCAGGCCGCCAGATTTTCCTGCTCCTCGAGGTCGCAGACGACTGCCCGGGCCCCGAGGCGCTCGAGCTCGGGAGCTTGGTCGGGGCTGCGGATGAGTCCGTAGGCGCCGTCGCCGCGCTCGGCCAACAGGCGCAGGAGGTGCAGCGCGATCTGGCCGTGGCCCCCGGCGACGACGACGTTCACGCCCTCGACCTCACAGACCGAGCTCGTCCTCGTAGTTGCTCGCGTACTCGTCGCGGTGCTTGGTGACGCCGGCCACGTAGGCGCGCGTCTCGGGGAAGTCGATGTGCTCGCTCGCTTCGAACTCGTCCGCGCCGCCCGCGTCCTCGACCCAGCGATCGACGTTGCGCTGCCCCGCGTTGTAGGCGGCGACCGCGAGCTCGACGTCGTCGTCGTAGTGCTCGAGCAGGTAGCGCAGGTACCAGGACCCGTAGGCGATGTTCACCTGCGGGGTGCCGAGGTCGCGCAGCTCGAACGCCGTCCCGCCCGAGCGGCTGGCGATGAACCGGGCCGTCCCGGGAACGATCTGCATCAGGCCCTTGGCGCCGGCCGGAGACGTACGGTCGCGGAAGCGGGACTCCTCGTAGATCACGGCGGCGATCAGCGCGGCGTCGAGGTCCTTGTCCTCGGCCTGCTGGCGGATCACGTCCTCGTGGCGCAGCGGCAGGGTGATCTCCAGGTAGGCGTCGTTGACGCGGTCGTCGCGGGTCACGAGCGCCGCGGCCCCGGCCCCGACCATCAGCGCCCCCGCGAGCGCGAGCAGTCGGCGGATACGGCGGGAACGTCCGGGCCCGGTCTGCCGCGCCCGCTCGCGCGCGCGACGGCGCGCGCTGCGACCGCCCTCGCGCCCGCCCTCGCGTGCGCGCAGGAAGAGACGCCCGAGCCCTCGCGGCCCCGTCATCGCCGGGCTCATTCGGTCACCTCGATCAACACCTGCGACATCTTCGTCTCCAAGTCAGCCAGGTCGCCGTCGTTGTCGACCACGTAGTCCGCACGACGCGCCTTTTCCCCCTGCGGGAGCTGTCTCCTCGCCCGCGAATCGACACCCGCATGACCTCTTGCGCCGGCGCGTTGCTCACGCAGCGGGTCTTCGGCGACGATAGCGACCGTCGCGTCGAAACCCGACTCCATCCCGGCCTCGAACAGCAGCGGCACCTCGACGACCGCGGCCCGAGGCGGCTTCGCCCGCTCGGCGAGCTCCTCGCGCCACGCGGCGATCCGCTCGCCGACGCGCGGCCACAGCTGGCTCTCGAGCCAGTCGCGGGCCTCCTCGTCGCCGAAGATCACCTCCGCCACCGCCGCGCGATCGACCTCCCCGTCTGGGGCAACGCGGCGCCCGAAGCGCTCGATGAGGAGGTCGCGCAGCGCTTCACCGCCCAGCAGCTCGTGCACGATGGCGTCGCTCGAAACCGTCGCGGCGCCGAGCCGCTCGAGCGCCTCCAAGGCCTCAGTCTTGCCCGCCGCCATGGCGCCCGTCAGCCCGACGAAGGGCAGCCGCCCCCCGCCTGAGCCCGCATCCACCGCTAGGCGGCGCCTCCGGCGCTGTCCTCGTCCGCGGTGCTCGCGACCACGACCTCGTCGACCGGCTCGCCCGCGGTCGCAGGGGCCTCGTCGGTTTCCTCGGTCGGCACCTCGGCGGCCGGGAGCTCGGTCTCGGGCTCGGCCGTCGGTGCGGGCTCGTCGTCGGCCGTCGCGGGCTCGGCCTCGACCGCGCTCGACCCGCCGCCGCGAGCCGCGGCGTCGCCGGCGAAGACGTCGTCGGAGAGTCCGAGCGCGGGGACCTCGTCGGGCACCCCGATCTCGCCGTCTTCGTCGTCGCCGTCGGCGGTCGACTCGACGTCGCGCAGGGGCAGAATCTGGTCCTCGACCCGCTTGACGCTCAGGCTGAGGCGGCGGCGGTCGGAGTCGATCTCTAGGATCTTCACCTTGATCTCGTCGCCCTGATTGACGACCTCGCGAGGGTTCTCGACGTGGTGCTGGGCGAGCTCCGAGATGTGGACGAGGCCCTCGACTCCGTCGAGCACCTCGACGAAGGCTCCGAAGGTCACGACCTTGGTCACCTTGCCCTCGAGCTCGTCGTTCACGCCGTAGGTGTCGACCACGCGCTGCCACGGGTCCTCTTGGGTCTGCTTGAGCCCGAGCGAGATGCGCTGGCGCTCGCGATCGATGTCGAGCACCTTGACCGGCACGTTCTGGCCGATCGAGAGGATCTCCGAAGGATGGTTGACGTGACTCCAGGAGAGCTCGGAGATGTGGATCAGCCCGTCGATCCCGTCGAGGTCGACGAAGGCGCCGAAGTCGACGATGTTGGAGATCGCGCCCTCGACGACCATGCCCGGCTGGAGGCGGTCGAGGATCTGCTGGCGGACCTCCTTGCGCTCCTCCTCGAGCACGGCGCGCCGCGAGAGCACGACGTTGTTGCGCGAACGATTGAGCTCGATGACCTTGCACTCGATCGGGCGGCCCAGGAAATCGTCGAGGTTCTGCACGCGGCGGATGTCGACGAGCGAGGCGGGCAGGAAGCCGCGGACCCCGAGATCGACGATCAGGCCGCCCTTGACGACCTCGATGACCGAGCCCTCGACCGGCTCGCCGGACTCGGCCGCGCCCTCGATGCGCCGCCAGGCCTTCTCGAAGCGGGCGCGCTTCTTGGAGAGGATGAGCCGGCCGTCCTGGTCCTCCTTGGTGAGGACGAGGGCGTCGACCTCCTCCCCCAGCGCGACCTCCTCGGAGGCGTCGACCGACTTGCGGATCGACAGCTCCTTCTGGGGGATGACCCCCTCGGACTTGTAGCCGACGTCGATCAGGACCTCGTCCTTGTCGATCCGGACGACCTGTCCGGTGAGCACGTCGCCCTCGGAGAAGGCGATCAGCGTCGCGTCGTAGTTCGGGACGATCACCCCGTCGATCTCGAGCAGGAGACCGTCGGAGCCCTCGACGGTCTGGCCCTGCTGCGCAGGGGGAGTCGCTTCGGCGGTGGCCACGGCCGCTGAGCTTAGCGGGCGGGCTCCCGGAACGGCGCGCGAGGCACGCTCGCCACCGAACGGCCGGGCTACGCTTTTCCCCATGCCGAGACGACGGACCAAGCGCGGGGCCGAGCGCACCCCTCTGGGCGGCGAGGCCGACGTCCTCGTCTGCGGCGCGAGCTTCGCGGGGCTCGCCGTCGCCCGCGAACTCGCGGGCGCACGGCGCGCGGACGGCGCGCCCGCGCGCGCGCTCATGCTCGACCGCTACGAGATCGGCGAGCGCCAGACCTCGGCCTGCGCCGCTCCGACCAGCTGGCTCGAAGCCCTCGGGCTGACCGACGCGGTGCGCCAGACCTTTCGCGATCTTGTGGTCAACACGCCGCACGGGCGCTCGAGCTACCGGCTGCCCTGGACCCTCTCGACCTTCGACTACCCCACGCTGTGCGAGCTGCTCGACGACCAGAACGACGCGACGTTCGAGACCGCGAAGATCGAGGGCCGCTCGGGAACCACGGTCCACACCGACCGCGGCGACGTCTCGGCCCCGCTCGTCGTCGACGCCCTGGGCTGGCGGCGGATGCTCGCCCCCGCGGACACGCGCGTCCAGCCGCCTGACGCGCCGCTCTCGCGCGGGCTCGAGGTCCATCCCGGCGGCGCGGGCGACGAGCTTGAGATCTGGATCGACCGCTCCTACGTCCGCGAGGGCTACGGCTGGAGCTTCCCTGCGCGCGACGAGGTGCGGATCGGCGTCGGCTCCTTCGATCCGCGTACGCACGTGAAGGAGCCGACCGTGCGCCTGGCCGAGGACCTCGACGCCCAGGCGGTCGGCTACCAGGGCAACTGGATCCCCCACCGCCTGCGCCCCGCGGCCGAGGAGGGGATCTTCTTCGCCGGCGACTCGGCCGGGCACTGCTTCCCGCTCACGGCGGAGGGCATCCGCACGGCGCTCTACTTCGGCATCGCCTGCGGGCGCGAGCTGCGCGAGGTCGTCGAGGGACGGTCGAGGCGGGAGGAGGCCCTGCGGCGCTACGCAGCCTTCAGCGCCGGCCACCGCCACCCATTCGGCTCCATGCTTCGCGCCCAGCGCCTGGTGCCGCGGTTGCCGCCGCGCCTGCTCACCGCCGCCATCCGCGCCATGGGCACCCAGCGCTTCGTCGACTGGTCCTTCGGGCACTACCTGGAGATCGCCCCGCCGGAGTTCGTCAACGCGCGGCCGCTGCGAGCGAGCGCAGAGCGCGCTACAGCCCGGCCCGAGCCACGTCCGTTCAGACGAGGTGGCGAAAAGCGAGCTGAGCGGCGGACGCAGGGAGCGACGTGTGCGCGAGCACACGAGCGACCGAGGACTCCGCTCAGCGAAGCTTTGCAGCCGCCGCCCTAGAAGCCGCGGCGTTCGCGGTCGGCGAGGCGCCGGTCGCCCGAGCGGCTGAACGTCCACATGATGACGATGAAGAAGATCACCATGGCCAGAGCCGCCAAGCCGAGGACCGGCGCCTGGGAGAAGTCGATCACCCCGATCGTGGCGAAGAACAGCAGCACGAGCACCAGCCCGCCGCACAGCAGCGCCGCGGTCCAGACCACGGCGCGAACGCGCTGATGGCCGGGCTTCAAGGCGGGCGCCTTGGCGGCCGGGCGAGACGGACGCTGGGGACCTGGCTGCTGCGTTGTCACGACGACCTCATCCTCCACTCCCAGGCGTCAGGGCCTCTGAGACGCTTCCGAAGATACGGCAACGAGCGGCGGAGGACAAAGCGCGGACGGACGCCGCCCTAGAAGCCGCGGCGTTCGCGGTCGGCCCA
>JBBSNG010000076.1:0-9764 GCA_038232755.1 Solirubrobacterales bacterium
GCCGGGATCAGCGGCGTGTCGCCCTCGCCGAGGGTGACGAGCGGCTCGACGGGCAGGCGGTCGCGGTAGCGCCAGAGGCTCACTCGAACACCTCCTGGATGACCCGGATCCAGCGCGGCGGCACGCGCAGGAAGTCGAGCCGGCCGATCAGCGAGACCGCGGCCAGGAACTTCGACTCGCGAATAGCGTGGACGACGATGGTCAGGCGCGCGTCGGTGCCGAGTCCCTCCTGGACCACGGACTTGACCGACACGCCCTGGAGGCCGAGGATCTCGGCGACCTGGGCCAGCACGCCCGGGCGGTCGGCGACCTCGAGGTGGAGGTAGAACGCCGACTCGATGTCGCTGACGATCTCCACCGGCGCGGCGGGCGCCGGTGGGACCGGCGGCGGCAGCATGGCCGAGACGACGTCACCGAGCACGGCCGAGGCGGTCTGAGAGCCCCCGGCCCCGGGCCCCGACAGGGTGATCTCGGTGATCGCCGGCGACTCGATGGTCACCGCGTTGAACGAGCCGTCGACCGAGGCCAGCGGGTGACCCGCGTACAGGAACGCGGGATGCACGCGGACCGACAGGCCGCCGCCGTCGACGCGCTCCGCCGTCCCGATCAGCTTGAGCGAGAGCCTGAGCTCGCGGGCGTAGGCGATGTCGGCCGCGGTCACGTGCTCGATCCCCTCGTAGGTGACCTGCTCCAGCGAGACCGCCGCCCCAAAGGCGAGCCGGGCCAGGATCGTCATCTTGGCGGCCGCGTCCATGCCGTTCACGTCCTCGGAGGGGTCGGCCTCGGCGTAGCCGAGCCTCTGGGCGTCGGCGAGCGCCTCGGCGTAGGAGGCGCCGGTGCGGGTCATCTCGGTGAGGATGAAGTTGGTCGTCCCGTTGACGATCCCGTGCACGCGCTCGACCTCGGCCGCGGCCAGGGTCTCGTGCAGGACGCGGATGGCGGGCACGACACCGCCCACGGCGGCCTCGAAGCGCAGGTCGACGCCGGCGGCGTGGGCGGCGCCGAAGAGCTCGTCGCCGTGCTGGGACAGGAGCTGCTTGTTGGCGGTCACCACCGGCTTGCCGGCCCGCAGCGTGCGCACGACGTGGTCGCGCGCCGGCTCGAGGCCCCCCATGAGCTCTACCACGAGGTCGCTGCGCGCGAGGATGTCGTCGAAGTCCCCGCGCGAGCGGGTCAGCACGCCGGAGAGCTCCGGACGCCGCCCGGTGGTCGCGCCGATTGCGTCGGCGCGCTCGGCGAGCAGCGCCTCGAACGCCGCGCCGACCGTTCCGTGGCCGAGCAGCCCGACGCTAAACGAGGTCACGGAGCGCGAGGTCCTCGTAGGTCTCGCGGCGGGTCACGAGCCGGGCGTCGCCCCCCGAGCAGAAGACGATCGGCGGTCGCGGCAACGCGTTGTAGTTGCTGGCCATCGTGTGGGCATAGGCACCGGTGACCGGGATGACCAGCGTGTCGCCCGGCCTAGGGTCGTCCAGGGCCACGTCGCGGATGAGCACGTCGCCCGACTCGCAGTGCTTGCCGGCGACCGCGCATATTCGCTCTCCTCCCATGCGGTCGGCTATGTCGGCCTCGTAGCGCGCGCCGTAGAGCATCGGGCGAGGGTTGTCGGACATCCCCCCGTCGACCGCGACATAAGTCCGCACGCCCGGGATCTCCTTGACCGTCCCGACGGTGTAGATCGTCACGCCGGCGTTGCCGACGAGCGAGCGGCCGGGCTCGCACAGCACGGTCACGCTCTCCGGCGCACCCTCGAGCAGAGTCTCGACGTACTCGTCGATCGAAGGCGGCTGTTGGTCGGAGGTGTAGGCGATCCCCAACCCGCCGCCGAGGTTGAGCAGTGGAAAATCTCCCATCTCGGTCAGGACCTGCGCCAGCTTCGAGAAGGGCTCGAGGTCGAAGATCTGCGAGCCGAGGTGGGCGTGCAGGCCGCGGAGGTTCAGGCCTCGCGCGCGTTCGATGGCCCGCGGCAGCTCGTCGAGCCCGATGCCGAACTTCGAGTCCTCCTGGCCAGTGGAGATGTAGGCGTGCGTGGCCGGCTCGATACCGGGAGTGACGCGCAGGAGGATGGCCTGGCCGGGAGCCATCCGTTCGAGGCGCTCGAGCTCGTCGAAGGAGTCGACGACGATGTGGCCGACGCCCTGCTCGACCGCGTAGCGGAGCTCGGCCTCGGACTTGTTGTTGCCGTGCAGGTAGATCCGCTCGGGCGCGAAGCCGCCGCGCAGGGCCATGAAGAGCTCGCCGCCCGAGGCCACGTCGCACGAGAGCCCCTCGGCGCTGAGGATCCGGTTCGCTGCGACGTGCGGGAACGCCTTCGACGCGTAGAGGATCTCGAAGCGATCGGTGCGGGCGGCAAACGCGTCGCGGTAGGCGGCGGCGCGGGCGCGGATGTGGTCCTCGGCGTAGACGTAGGCCGGCGTGCCGAACTCGCGCGCGAGCTCGAGGACGTCGCAACCGCCGATCTCGAGGTGGCCGGCCTCGTTGAGGCGCGAGCCGAGGGGGTAGACGTGCGACGGGTGACTCGCCGGTGGCGCCTGCGTGGCGAGCGCGGAGCCGTCTTCCTCGCCGGCGTGCGCGACCGCCTCGGCCGGGGCCACGGCGCCCCGTCGGGGGCTCTCGGAAAGCGGACGAGGTGCCATGATTGCGGGGATTATGGAGGTCAAGGTCCATCCCGTCCCGGACCCCCCGGAGCTCGGCACCCGCGATGGCCTCTCCTACGCGCTCTTCCTGCCCGAGGGCACCCCGAGCGCCGGCATCCTCATCCTCCACGGGGCCGGCTCGGCCAAGGAGAGCCACTTCGGCTTCGCCCGCACCGCCCGCGCCCGGGGCCTCGCCGCGCTCGCCTACGATGCGCGCGGGCACGGAAGCTCGACCGGTGAGTTCGGCGCCACCGCCTTTGGCGACGCGCTCTCCATGCTCGACCTCCTCCGCGAGCACGCACCCGTGGTCGGCATCCGCGGCTCGAGCATGGGCGGCTTCTGCGCGCTTCACGTCGCCGCCATGGAGCCCGAGATCGTCGCGGCGGTGGCGATCTGCCCGGCTCCGGAGGACATGCTCCTGCGCATGCTGCGCTCCGGCGAGGAGGAGCCCGAGTTCCGCTTCGACCGGGAGGAGCTCGAGCGGTGGCTCTCCTCGCTCAGCGTCTACGAGGCGGTGCGGCGGCTGCCGAACGACACCGGCCTCCTGCTCATGCACGCCCAGGGCGACGCGCGCGTGCCGTGGACGGTGTCGGAGGAGCTGCACGCCCGGGCGGCGGTCGAGCGCAAGCGGCTGCTGATCGTCCCGGGGGGCCACCATCGCTCCGTGCAGCACGACCTGGAGCTCCAGGCGGAGTCGCTGCGGTTCGTGGAGCGGGCCGCGCAGCGGCGTGCGCGATAGCCGGCTTTCGCCGGCGCGCTTCGCCGCCTATCGAGCACTCGGCCGGACGGCCGGTCATCGTCCCTCCGAGACCCTCACCGATCCGTCGTGCGCGACGGCTGCAGTTCGCTGCGCCGCGGACCGCCTGAGCCAGCGGAACAGGACGACACCCACCGCCAGGCCGACGACCGTGCCGCCGACGATGTCGACGAGGATGTGGAAGAACGAGAGCACGAGGGCGACACCCAACAGCAGCAACAGGGCGACCACCCACGGCAGCCAGCGCGTCTCGAGCCCGATGAGGAAGACGGCGATCGTCACCGCGTACGCGGTATGACCGCTCGGGAAGAGCGGATTGCCGGGCCAGACCTCGAGCGTCTTGGCGGCCAGAGTGATCAGCGAGGCCAGCAGCGCGGCTCCGAGGCCGACCGCCCGGAACCGCCATCTGCCGATGTCCGAGCCGGACCAGCGGGGCGCCAGCCACAGGAGGACGGCCCAGAGGGGAAGGAACAGCTCGGCGATGATCGCCCAGTAGAACTCGGGTGAGCCGACCTGGTGCGCGAGGACGTCGAGCCCTATGTCCATGGCGAGTGTGCGCCGCTCACCGCACAGCGTAGGTCGCGGGCCTCAGGCCGTCGCCGGGCGCGCCACCCGCACCCGCCACGCGATCAGCCCCGATCCGGCCACGACCATCGCCACGCTGATCAGCTGCGCGATCGTCAGCCCCGCAAGCACGGCGTCGTTGCGCCGGATGAACTCGATCAGAAAGCGCTCCACACCCGCGATCACCAGGTACAGCCCGAACAGGACCCCGGCGCGACGCGGTCCCGCAGGTTCCACAGCCCCACTGTCACCAGGCCCATGGCCAGCGTCTCGTAGACCGGCGTCGGGTGGACGAGGTCGGTGGTCGGCACGGTGCCGTCCGGGTATGCCATCGCCCACGGGAGGTCGCTCGGCACGCCGTAGTCGCCGTCGCCCGAGAGCTGGCAGCCGATCCGCCCGAGGGCGTAGCCCAGCGACCCCGACCCCGCCGAGGTCGAGCAGGCTCCAGCCCAGGAACCCGCGCCGGTAGGCCCAGGCGGCGACCGCGAGCGCGCCGCCCAAGAGTCCGCCAAAGAACACGAGCCCCGGGCCGATCACGATGTCGAGCAGGCTCCCGTCGAAGGCCTGACCGGGGTTCTGGATGATCCAGTCCAGCTTCGCGCCGACGATCCCGCCGATCCCGCCGATCCCGCCGATCCCGCCGATCCCGGGAGAGCACCATCTCGTAGGCCCAGTCGCCCGGCTTGCCGAGCTCGCGCAACCGCCGCGCCGCGAGCAGTCCGTAGGAGACGAGCGACAGCGCGAGCATCATCCCGAGGTCTGGAGCTCGACCGGTCCGATGTCGATCTCCGGGATCACGCCGAGAGCCTATAAGCCCATAAGCGCCGGCGCCGGCCACCTCGGCCGAGTAGAATGAGGGCATGCCCAAACCTCGCTCAGCCTTCGGTCGTGATACGGGTCTCCAGGCCCGGATGCTGCTCACCATGTTCCTGCTCGGACTGGTCTACGTCGGCTTCGTGGCAATCTTCCTGGCCGCCGGCGCGGGCGCCACGCTGATGCTGGTGATCATCGGCGCGATGGTGTTCGCGCAGCTCTTCCTCTCCGACAAGATCGCCCTTCGAGCGATGGGCGCACGCGAGGTATCGCCCGAGGAGGCTCCCGGCCTTCACGCCCTGATCGAGCGCCTCTGCATCCAGGCCGACCTGCCGAAGCCGAAGGTCGCGGTCGCGGACCTCGATATGCCGAACGCCTTTGCGCTCGGTCGCTCGCAGAAGAAGGCCACGGTGTGCGCGACCACGGGGATCATGAACCTGCTCTCTCCGGCCGAGCTCGAAGGCGTGATGGCGCACGAGCTCGCCCACGTCAAGAACCGCGACGTGCTCGTGATGACGATCGCGAGCTTCTTCGCGAGCGTGGCCGCGATGATCACCCAGTTCGGGTTCATCTTCGGCGGCGGGATGGGCGGTGGCGACAACGACGAGGGCCCCGGCTTCCTCGCGGTCCTGCTCGTCTCGCTGCTGGTCTACGTGATCTCGTTCTTCCTCATGCTCGCCCTCTCGCGCTACCGCGAGTTCTCGGCCGACCGCGGCGCCGCTCTGGTCACCGGCCGGCCGAGCGCGCTGTCCTCGGCGCTGATGAAGATCTCGGACCAGATGCAGAAGGTGCCTCAGCAGGACCTTCGCGCCGCCGGCGAGATGAACGCGTTCTTCATCGTCCCAACTTCAGTCAAGGGCGCGATCCAGACCATCTTCTCGACGCACCCGTCGATGGACCAGCGCATCGCGCGCCTCGGCGAGCTCGAGCGCCAGCTCCAGGCCTGACGGCGCGGCGGCGCCGTGGGCTTCCTCGACTCGCTGTTCGGCGGCTCGCGCAAGCTCAAGCAGCCCGCGCCCGACCGGCTGTTCGCCATGACCACCGCGCACGTCGCGCTCGAGACCGAGCTCGGCCTGCGCCACCGCGAGGTCGCGGGGATCGTCTTCCAGCCGCTATCGACCGCCGACTTCTCCGCAATCGTCCGCGAGTCCGAGGAACTGCTGCGCGGTGCCGCCGAGGACACGGGCTCCTCCGTCGAGTCGGCCGACGACGCCTACGGCTACCGCTGGATCAAGGTCCACGACCCCGACTTCGAGGATCTCGTGGTCTCGCTCAACCTGATCTCGAGCCAGCTTCAGGCCGGTGGCTACGGCGATCGCCTGCTGGCCTGCGTGTTCGCCTTCAACGAGGAGGCCGGCGGCCGGCCGGTCTACTTCATCTACAACTTCAAGCGCGGATCTTTCTACCCGTTCGTTCCGGGCGGAGGACCGCAACGGCGCGACAACGAGAGCGAGCTGCGGCTGAAGGCCCAGGTCGGGGCCGAGCTGCCGATCGAACCGGAGCTCGAGCGCTGGTTCCCGCTGTGGGACGTGCCGCTGTAGGACCGCCTGGGCGCGTTGACTCCGCCGGGACCGTGGAGTAGTAGGGTGAAGCCGCGATGAGAGCGGCAGGAAAGGGTCTCGGGGTGGTGGCGCGGGTGATCGTCCTGATCGCCTCGGTCGTCTTCCTGATCATCGCCCTCGGGATCCTGCTGATCGTCCTCGACGCCAACCCGAGCAACGGAATCGTTCAGTTGGTCACCGACATCGCGCGCTTCCTCGTCGGTCCCTTCGAGCGGCTCTTCACCCTCGATGAGCCTCAGCTCCAGACCGCCGTCAACTGGGGCATCGGAGGGTCCGTGTGGCTGATCGTGGGCGCGCTCATCGCCGGACTGTTGCGGCGGATCGGCGGGCGGGGACGCAAGCGCGGAGCCAAGGCCTGAGTCGACGCGGGCGCGGGTACGCCCGACATCATGGACGACGATCTGCGAGCGATCCTCACCAAGACTCGCACCTGGGCCGTCGTCGGCTGCTCCTCCGACCCCGCGCGTGACTCCAACCGCATCGCGAGCCTGCTCCAGCGCAGCGGCTACCGCGTCGTGCCCGTCAACCCTCAGCTCGAAGAGGTCCTCGGCGAGCGCTGCTACCCCTCGTTGAGCGAGATACCCGCCGAGGAGGGCGTCGAGGTCGTCGATCTGTTCCGGCGCAGCGACGCCGTGGCACCGCACGTCGAGGAGGCCATCGCCATCGGCGCGAGCGCGATCTGGATGCAACTCGGCGTCATCGACGAGACCGCGGCCGAGCGGGCGCGCGCGGCCGGCCTGCGCGTGGTCATGAACCGCTGCCCGGCCATCGAGCTGCCGCGGCTGGAGGCCTGAGGAGCGCCCGCGTACACATCGAGGTGTACGCTAGGTATGGCACGCACCAACATCGACATCGACATCGACGAAGGGCTCATCGCGCGGGCGATGCAGTCTCACGGGCTGCGCACCAAGCGTGAGACCGTGGACCTCGCCCTGCGCCGGCTCGTGACCGAGCCGATGAGCTTCGAGGAGGCGCTCGCCATGGAAGGCAGCGGCTGGGAGGGCGACCTCGACGCGATGCGCAGCGGTGACCCAGTCGGGGAAGTGTGATCCTTGCGGACACCTCGGCGTGGATCGAGTACCTCCGCCGCACCGGGAGTCCGGTCAACCATCGCTTTCGGGAGCTTCTCGCCCGGGGAGACCTGGCGGTCACCGACCCGGTGATGATGGAGGTGCTGGCCGGGGCGCCGAACGAGGAGCGGGCGCGCAAGCTGCGCCGGCTGCTCGCGAGTTGTGAGTTCCTCCCGGCCTCAGGGCCGACGGACTACGAGCAGGCGGCGGCGCTCTACCGCGCGTGCCGGCGCGGCGGCGAGACCATTCGCGCGCTGACCGGCTGCGTCATCGCCGCGGTGGCGATACGGGTCGGGGTTCCGGTCCTGCACGCCGACACGGACTTCGAGGCGCTGGCGCGCCATACGCCGCTCGAGCTCGCGTAGCGGCGTTCCTCAGTCCGGGATCAGACCCTCGCCCGTGAACTCCTCGCGGACCTCCTCGAACGACGAGTCGCGGGGCGGCAGGATCACGTCGGACTCGACGAGCTCGTCGCCGGCCAGGCGCTCGCCGTCGCGCTCGACCAGCTCCAGCATCTGAGCCCAGAGCTCCTGGAAGCCGGGCTCGTCACCCTGCTCGGCGGCTCCCACCGCGCGGTTGTCGAGCTCGTTGAGGCGTTGAGCGTCGGCGTCGGGCAGGCGGAACTGACCCTCGCCGGAGATGCGGACGATCATCGAGCAGACTCTCCGGAGCCGGGCGTGCCCGTGCCCTCCTCGAGCTGTGGGGCGGGCGCCGCCCCCTCCCCCGGTCCGAGCTCGGCCTTCATGCGCTCGAGATCGGAGTCGACCTGCGAGCCCGTGCTCAGCTCGGAGAGCTGGCGGTCGATGTCGTCCTGGCCCGGACCGATCCGCGAGATGTCGTCGAAGGTACCGGCGGCCTCGAGCTCCTCGACCGCCGAGGCGCGGGCGCGCATGTCCTCGGTCTTGTCCTCGGCGCGCTGGATGGCCAGGCCGAGGTCGGCCATCTCCTCGCCCACCCCGGTCGCCGCCTCGGAGATCCGGACCTGGGCCTCGGCGGCCGAGTACTGGGCCTTGATGACCTCCTTCTTGGTCCGGAACGCCTCGATCTTCTGGCGCAGCTTCTGCTCGTTCTGGGTCAGCTGCTCCTGCTGGCGCTCGAGCTCCGTGACCTGGGCGTCGAGCGACTGAAGCTCGCCCTGAAGGCCGGCCTTGCGCTCGAGGGCGACGCGGGCCAGCTCCTCGTTGTTCTGGGACAACGCCTGGCGAGCCTGGGTGTCGAGCTTGACGACCTGGGCCTCCATCTTCTGCGACTGCATCTGGATGCGCTTCTTCGAGGTCGTGACCTCGGCGATGCCCTTCTTGACGTCCTGAAGCATCTCGACCTGCTTCTGGTAGCCGTACTCGAGCGTCTCCGAGGGATCCTCGGCGCGGTTGAGGAGCTTCGAGACCTTCGCCTTGACTACGGTCGAGAAGCGGCCTCCGAGGCCTGCCATGGGTGCGTCCTCCCTGCTCTGGGTCGTCCTGCGATTTCGCTCCTTAGACTACCCGCCCGCGATGGCCCCTCCGCCGCGACCCCCGTCCGACTCGGTTTCCGTCCTGACCCGGTGGACCGGCGTGGGCGACGCCAACACGGCCGGGAGCATCCACGGGGGGCGGATCATGTACCTGTGCGACGAGGTCGCGGGGATCGCCGCGATCCGCCATTCGCGCTGCCGCGTGGTGACCGCGGGCGTCGACCGGATGATCTTCCTCCACCCCGTGCTCGTCGGCGACCTCGTGACGGTGCGCGCGACCGTCAACGCCGCCTGGCGGACCTCGATGGAGGTCGGCGTGCGCGTCGAGCGCGAGCAGGTCCGCACGGGCGAGCTGGAGCACACCTCGACCGCCTACCTGACGATGGTGGCCCTCGACGAGGAGCGCCGGCCGGTGGAGGTGCCGCCGGTGGAGCCGCGGACCGAGGAGGAGCGCCGGCGGCGCGACGAGGCGGAGCTGCGGCGGCGCAATCGGCTGGGGGAGCGGGAGGAGATCGTGCGGGGGCGGGAGCCCGCTTAGAGATCAGCCCTCAACGGGCCGCCAGGGTGCCGGGCTGAGGCGCGCCGTCGGCCTCCGGCGTCCCCTCCGCCCGGTCGCTGTCCGCCGCGGCCCGCCAGAAGAAGAACGTGAGCGCCCCGAGCATCACCAGCAGGTCGACCAGCATCATCAGCCCGCCGCCGACCTGTTGGTCGGAGAGCGGCGTCAGCCCGTAGGCGCGCGCGGCGTCGCCGTAGAAGTCGCCGTAGAGCGGCGTGCGCATGGCCAGGAAGGCCATGCCCAGCATCATCCCGCCGAGGCGAGCGCCCAGCACGTGTCCGGCCTTCCACAGCTCGCCGGCCGCGCGCGCGCGCCGAGGCTCGAGCGGCGCCCACCACACGAGCAGGCTCGAGGCC
>JBBSNG010000077.1:0-9703 GCA_038232755.1 Solirubrobacterales bacterium
GGGACCAACGCGCTGCTCGAGGGAAGGGTGGCGCGCACCGCCCTGCTCGCCACCGCGGGCTTCACCGATCTCGAGGAGCTCGGCCGTCAGGCCCGCGCGGAGCTCTACCGGCTCTGTGCTGGGCGTCCGCCCCCGCTGGTCGGGGCCGAGCTGCGGATCGCCGTGCCCGAGCGCTCGGGCCCCGACGGGGTCCTGCTCGCGCTGGACGAGGACGCTCTAGGGTCCGCCCTCGCCCCACTGGCCGAGCCGTGCGACGAAGGCCCGCTGGAGGCCGCGGCCGTCTGCCTGTTGTGGGGCTTTCGCCACTCGGGGCACGAGCGGCGCTGCGAGGAGCTGATCGCGGAGGTCCTGGGCCCCGAGATCCACGTCTCGACCTCGCACGAGACCGCCGGCGTCTTCCGCGAGTACGAGCGCTGCGCGACGACGGTGGTCGACGCGGCGCTCTCGCCGCCGACCCGGCGGTACCTCGAGCGCCTGACCGAGCGCGCGCACGAATCCGGTCTCCCCTCGCCGGAGGTGATGCTCTCCGGCGGCGGCGTGGTCGACGCCGCCACCGCCGCCCGCCACGGTTCCTGGACCGTGCTCTCCGGACCGGCCGGCGGAGCGGTGGGCGCCGCGCACCGGGCACGCGCGGCGCACGCCCCGGATGCCGTCTGCCTCGACATGGGCGGGACCTCGTGCGACGTCTCGGTGACGCTCCGCGGGGCGGTGGCCACGGCCGGCCAGCGCGAGGTCGGTGGGAGAGCGCTCGCGCTTCCGATGGTCGACGTCCACACGATCGGCGCCGGCGGCGGCTCGATCGCCTGGCGCGACAGCGGCGGGGCGCTGCGTGTCGGGCCGGCTTCGGCGGGGGCCGAGCCCGGACCGGCCTGCTATGGCCGCGGCGGCCAGGCCCCGACGGTGACCGACGCCAACCTGGCGCTCGGGCTGCTCGACGCGCGATCTCCGTTGGCCGGAGGGGTCGCGCTCGACCTCGCGGCCGCCGAACGCGTGCTCGAGCGCCTGCGCGAGGAGCTCGGAGTGAGCTCGGTGGAGGAGACCGCGGCGGGGATCGTCCGCGTGGCCAGCGCCGAGATGGCCGGCGCCGTCCGGGTCATGACCGTGGAGCGCGGGATCGACCCGCGCGAGCTCGCGCTGCTCGCCTTTGGCGGGGCCGGCCCGCTGCACGCCACCGCGATCGCCGAGGAGCTCGGAATGACGCGCGTGGTCGTGCCGCGCGCCTCGGGCGTGCTCTCGGCGCTGGGGATGGTGGTCTCCGAGCGCCGGCGCGACCTGGTCGAGAGCGTCCTGCTGGCGGGCCCGACCATGACCCGCGAGGCGATCGCCGAGGTCGTCGACCGGCTGGCCGGGCGGGGTCGCGAGGAGCTCGAGCAGGGCGTGAGCGCGGCCGCCGACCGAGAGGCGGCGCCCGAGGTGCGGGTCACCTACGACCTGCGCTACCGCGGCCAGGCCTTCGAGCTCGGGGTCCCCGGCGAGCAGGAGCCCGACCCGGCCGAGCTGCGCCGCGCCTTTGACACGGCGCACCGCGAGCGCTACGGATACGCCGACCCCGACGCCGAGCTCGAGCTGGTAACCGCCCGCGTGGCCGTCGCGCTGCCCGGCAGCGAGCCGCGCGCCGGCGCCCTCGGCGAGCGCGAGGCGACGGGCTCGCGCCCGGCGCGCATCGGCGGTGAGCGCGTCGAGGCGACCGTCCACCGCGGCGCGACCGACCGCGTCGAGGGACCGGCGATCGTCGAGCTCCCGGAGGCCACCGTGGCCGTTCCGCCGGGCTGGACGGGCGGGACTCGCGAGGACGGCACCATCGTCCTCGAGCGCGAGGAGCCGGAGCGAGCGTGAGCGCCATCGACCCCGTCGACCTCCAGGTCATGCTCGGAGCACTGCGCGCCGCGTGCGACGAGATGGGCGCCACGCTCGTGCGCTCCGCCCATTCAGCCAATATCAAGGAGCGCCGCGACGCCTCGACCGCCCTGTTCGATCCCGAGGGGGAGCTGGCCATGCAGGCCGAGCACATCCCCGTCCACCTCGGCGCCATGCCGGCCGCCGTCGCCGCCGTGCTCGGCGAGGACCACTCACCGGGCGACGCCTGGGTCCTCAACGACCCCTTCCGCGGTGGCACCCACCTGCCCGACCTCACGGTGATCTCGCCGGTCTTCCACGACGAGGAGATCGTGGCCTTTGCCGCCAGCCGCGCCCACCACGCCGACGTGGGCGGGCCGACCCCTGGGAGCATGCCCTCCGACTCGCGTTCGCTCGAGGACGAGGGCGTGGTCATCGCGCCGGTCCGGCTCGTCCGCGCGGGCGAGCTCGACGAGGAGCTGATCGCCGAGCTCGTCGGGCGCATGCGAGCCCCGAGCCAGCGCCGCGCCGACCTGCGCGCCCAGCTCGCCGCCAACCGCGCCGGCGCGACCCGGGTCGGCGAGCTCGTGTCGCGCGTCGGCGCCGAGAAGCTGCGCAAGGGGATGCACGAGATCAACGCCTACGCGGAGCGCCGCACACGCGCTCGACTGGCCGAGATCGAGGACGGCGAGCGCTCCTGCGCCGACGTGCTCGAAGCCGTCGAGGGAGACCTCGACCTCAGGCTCCGCGCGACGGTCAGCGGTGAAACCCTCACCCTCGACTTCACAGGCAGTACAGACCAGCACGAGGGCAACCTCAACTGCCCGCTGGCGGTCACCCTGTCGGCGTGCATCTTCGCCCTGCGGGTCGTGGCCGACCCCGACGTCCCGCCCTGCGCCGGCGCTCACCGCCCGCTGACGGTCATCGCCCCGGAGGGCTCGATCCTCAACGCCCGGCCCGGGGCCGCCGTGGTGGCCGGCAACGTCGAGACCTCCTCACGTGTGGCCGACCTCGTGCTCGCCGCCTTTGGGCGTGCCTGCGGGCAGGGCACCATGAACAACCTCACGCTCGGCAACGAGGACTTCACCTACTACGAGACGCTCGGCGGCGGCCAGGGCGCCTGCAAGGACGCCGACGGCCCGAGCGCCGTCCACGTGGCCATGTCGAACACCCTCAACACGCCGATCGAGGCGCTCGAGCTCGAGTTCCCGCTCCGAGCCGTGACCTACGCCCTGCGGCGCGGATCCGGCGGCCCAGGCGCCCACCGCGGCGGCGACGGCGTGGTCCGGGAGCTCGAGGCCCGCGCCACCATGGACTACTCCCTGCTCACCGAGCGGCGCCGCAACGCTCCGCCGGGGGCGGGCGGTGGGACCTCCGGCGCCCGTGGCCGGAATACTCTGAACGGAGAGTCGCTCGGCCCAAAGGCCGGCGGCAGCCTGCGACCGGGCGACCGGCTGCGGATCGAGACCCCCGGAGGAGGCGGATATGGCGAACCCTAGGCGGGTGGCGTTCCTCGGCATGGGGATCATGGGCTCGCGGATGGCGGCCAACCTGAGCCGCGCCGGCTTCGAGCTCACGGTGTGGAACCGCACTCCCGAGCGCTCCGAAGAGCTGGCCGAGGCCCACGGCGCGCGGGTCGCCGCCAGCCCAGCCGATGCGGCCGAGGGCACCGAGGTGCTCGTGACCATGGTCGTGGACGGCCCCGAGCTGGAGGAGATCCTATTCGGCGACGGCGGCGCGGACCGGTCGCTGGCCGTCGGCGCTCTGGTCGTCGACATGTCCACGATCGGGCCCGCCGCCGCCCGCAGGCTCGCCGCAAGGCTGGCGGAGCGCGGCGTCGAGTTCCTCGACGCGCCGGTCTCGGGCTCGAAGCCCAAGGCCGAGGACGGCACGCTGACCATCATGGTCGGCGGCGAGCGCGCCGCCTACGAGCGGGCACTCGCCGTGTTCGAGGCCATGGGCGAGCTCGTGGTCCACGTCGGGCCGACCGGCCACGGCCAGGTCGTGAAGGTCCTCAACAACACGCTCGCCGCGGTCAACGCCGCCGCGCTGGCCGAGGCGCTGACCATCGCCGCGGCGGCCGGCGTGGACTTCGACGCCTTCGTCCGGGTCGTCGAGACGAGCTCCGGAGCCTCGACCATGCTCGACCTCAAGGCCACTCCGATGCACCAGCGCGACTTCGAGCCGCTGTTCCGGCTCTCGCACATGCTCAAGGACGTGCGCCACGCCGTGGCCGGCGCCGACGAGCTCGGCATCGACCCGGCCGTCGCCCGCGCCGCCGAGCGCCTGTACGCCGAGGCCGAGGCTCGCGGGCAGGGCGGCGCCGACTTCGCCGCCGTCATCGAGTCCGTCGAGCCGTCCTGAGCTCACCGACCGACGGCCGGGCCCGTGACGACGAGCCGAGCGCGCGAATCCTCTTGACCTTTGCATCACCGCGCCGTAACATGCGCGCCTCGCGCCCTTCTTCAAGCCCCTTCGGGCGCGATGCAGAACCCCTCTCCACCATGCCGATCGCTTTCAAAGAATGGGCCGTGACCGTGCGCGCCCTCGCCGAGGGCGAGCAGCTCATCACGCTCCGCAAGGGAGGGATCCGCGAGGAGAACAAGCACTTCGAGATCGAGCACGACCGCTTCTTCCTCTACCCCACCTTCGATCACCAGCACGGTGATCTCGTGCGCGAGTCCCACCGCCCCGAGCTCGACCGCGCGCTCGAGGAGGGCGTCTGGCCCGACGGCGACCCGCCGCCCTCCGCGCTCACCCAGGACGGCGGCATCGACCAACCCGGACGAGTGCGCATCCGCGCCTTTGCCGAGGTGGCCGCGAGCTACCTGATCACCGATCCGCGCTGTATCGACGCCCTCACGCCGTACCACGTGTGGACGAGCGACTACGCCGAGAAGCGGTTGCGCTGGAAGCCGCGCCACCCTCTTCACGTGATGCTCCTGCGCACCTACCGCATCCCGCGTCCGGTCACCGTCAAGGTCCGACCCGAGTACGGCGGCTGCCGGTCGTGGCTCGAGCTCCAGCGCGAGTTGCCCTTCGACGGCACGCCGGTGCTGGCCGACGAGGAGTTCGAGCGCGCCGCGGCGCAGATCGAGGCGATCGCCTCGGACGCGGTTCCCGTCCTGGCCTGAGCGAAGCGGGCCCGCCGGCCGCTGCGGCCGTACCCGACCGTCCTATTGTCGCTCGGTGTCGGCTCCGCTGCCGCCGTCGAGGCGATCCCGGCCCGGTCCGCCCTCGAGCCGGTCGTTGCCGGAGGCGCCGTCGAGGCGATCCCGGCCCGGTCCGCCCTCGAGCCGGTCGTTGCCGGAGGCGCCGTCGAGGCGATCGTCGCCCGACCCGCCGTCGAGTCGATCGTCGCCGGATTCACCGAACAGCCTGTCGTTCCCCGGCCCGCCCATCACCACGTCGTTGCCGGAGCCGCAGAAGATGGTGTCGTTGCCGCCCCCGCCGTCCACGCGATCGTCACCCGAGCCGCAGCGGATCACGTCGTCGCCCGGCGTACCGATGATCACGTCGTCGTCCTGGGTACCGTTGCCGCGCGGCTCGCCACCGCCAGCGCCGCCGCTGATCCCGCCGACCTCGACGACCTGCTGGAAGGTCGGGCGGTTGATCCAGTGGATCAGTGGCTGGGTGATCACGCCGGCCGGCGTGTGCTCGATCGTGTCGAAGCACCACTGGTCGTCGAGGCGCTCGTTGTCGCTCGATCTGCAGGTCTCGTCGCCGCCGTAGGTCTGCTCGAAGCTCTGGTTGACGGCCTGAGCCAGCGTCCGGCGCAGCACCTCGCGGCAGCGGTTACGGTCGCCGCCGCCGCAGTACCCGCGCGAGAAGGCGCCGCGGACGGGCCGGCCGAGCAGCCGGCGCAGATCCTTCTCGACGTAGGCGTACCAGCCGGCGATGTAGGACGAGCCGACGTGGGTGCCGTTCGAGTTCGGCTCGTCGTCGATGTCGATCATGTCGACCAACCGCCCGAACAGCGCCGGGCCGAGCACGGGCTTGAACTGCGCGTTGACGATCCGCGGCCACCAGGCGTCCATGGTCTTGACGGCGTCGCGGTGCTGGTAGCGACAGCGTGCCCGGTCGGCGCGACAAGCGCTCGAGCGGTCCCGGCGATGGGCGCCCGCGGCCTTCCAGGCGCGCAGCTTCGAGACCGCGACGCCGAGCCGGCCGCTCTGCGGGCCGAGGGCCTCGAGCATGAACGGCAGCACCTTGTCGCCGCGCAGGTCGACGGTGCCGGCGTCCTCCATGGCGTCGACCAGCGTCGGCGCGGTGATCTTCCTGCCGCCGGCGATCCGCGGGCGGATGCGGTCGTCGAGCGGCTCGGAGCGGTGGATCGATCCGTAGGCGAAGTTGTCGTCGGCCGCCCTGTACTTCGGGGCCTGCTTGTTGTTCCAGCTCGTGAGGTAGCCCTTGTCCGGGTTGGTCTCCCGCGGGTGCTCGCCGAACGGGGTGTAGTCGGCCGTGAAGTTGCTCGGGTTCCAGCCCCGCCACTCGAACTCGCAGCGGCCCGGCGTGCGGTCCGGCGGGCAGGCTCGGACCGGGAAGTTCGTGTCGATGCCGCGCGCGCGCTCGGGGTTGTTGCCGGAGTTGAAGTAGGTGACGTCGCCCTTGTCGGCGTAGAACCAGTTGAAGGTGAAGCCGATCAGGCTCGCGGCCTTCTGGTAGGAGGCGGCGCTCTTGATCCGGTCGGGGCTGTTGAAGTCGGCGAAGCCGATCGCAGAGTCGGCCTCGTGGAAGTAGGTCGAGCGCAGGGCGACGTAGATAACCGGCTTGCGGCCGAGCATCGCTCGGCCGACGCCGAGCCCGAGCTTGGTGCGATCGGTGGAGAGGGTCTCCGTGCCCGGCGGGCACTGGCAGGCGGGCGTCGAGGGCCAGCTGTTGTTGCGCGTGACCTTCTCGATGGGGGTGCACTGGCCGCGGTACATGTACGACTGGGCGTTGATACCGCCCGGACCGCAGAGCTCGAGGGCGAAGGTGTCGACGATGTCCTGACCGGCCGAGGTCGCGCTCCAGGCGTAGTCGCGGCCGCGCCCGAGCTGGATGTAGAGGTTGACCCCGGCGAAGGTCGCGCCGCGCGCGTCGATGGCCGGTCCGGCGGCGGTTCTGGGCGCGTGCAGGTCGAGTTCCATGAGCAGCTGCGGAGTGAAGTAGCCGGTCTGGGGACCGAAGACCGAGACCGGCCGCCCCGACCGCGACTCCTTGCCCGACACCACGAGCGCGTTCGAGGCGCCCCCCAGCGCACCGAGGGCGCCGAGGCCGGTCCCCCCGCCGCCGCTCTGAGGCGCCGTGGTCGCCGCCACGGGGTTGGCCTTCCTGACCGTCCCCGGGCTGGGCATCGCGGTGCTGCCCGGTTTGGGACTCTCGTCGGGCGTCGAGTACGGAAAGGCGCGGCGTGTCGTGGTGGGGGCCTCCGGATCCTCGGCGCGGCGGAAGTCCGCCCAGACGTTCCGACCCCGGCCCGGGAAGCGGGCCTGGGCGGCCTGGAGGATCTGCGCCGAGTCGAGCTCGCGCCCGCCGCCCTTGCCGAAGATGCCGCCCACCAGCGATGCGGTGGCGATCACGTCGGTGACCTTCCAGGGCTCGGGCTCGGGCTGGCCGGCGTTGCCGGCACCCTGGTTGACCACCCCGTACTCGCCCGGGAGCTTCTGCCCGGGCGTCTCGCCGTTCTTCGAGCCGAGCGTCGGCCTCGGCTCCTGGCCCTTGGCCTCGCGTATGTACTTGTTGATCCCGGCTACGTAGTTGGTCACGTCGCGCTGGACCTGGCGTCCGCGCTCGCCGTAGAGGTCGTCGGCGCGGTCGAACTGAAGCTGGAGATCGGCCTCGTCGTAGGGGGCGATCGTCCACTGCTCGCGGTCCATCTCGAGGTTGCCGGCCGAGCCGCCGAGGAACTCCGACAGCTCGGCGCTGCCGGCATGGCGGAGGACGTCCATGAGGAAGAGGCGGTCCTCGGCCCCGGTGTAGCCCGCGCCGAACATCGTCCCGTTGCGCGTGCGACCGTAGACGTGCGGGACGCCGAAGCCCTTGTCGCGGACGACGGTGACGTCGCCGCGGGGGCTGTAGCGCTTGTCGGTGTCGCCGGGCATGACCCCGAAGGTCCCGTCCTTGTAGAAGTTCTTGAGCCGTCTCGGGGCGAGCGTCGGGGCCTCGAACACGAGCTTCTCGTAGAGGCCGAGCTGGTCGTTGTTGTGCGGGGGACGGCGGCCGCTCGCGCCAAAGGCGGCGAGATCGGCGGCGTTGGCGTGCCCGTTCTGGCCCGGCGGCAGGATGTTGCGGAACCCCTGGGCGTCGTTGGTCCCGTAGGGATCGGGCTCCGGGCCACCCGGAGTCGGCAGCGGTGCGCCGGGCGGCGGGGCGGCACCGGGTTGGGCTCCCCCGGGGACAGGGGCGGGCGCCGCGGCGACGCTCACGGCCAGCAGCAGGGCGGCGGCGAGCGAGGCGACCGCGCCGAGGCCGAGGGCTTGGGCCCGGCCCAGACGCCGGCCCGGTCGAGACCCACGCCGGCCGCCCTCAGATGCGTTCCTCACGACTGTCCCCCCTCGCTCCTCGGCCCTTCGACACGGGAACACTACAAGGGGCGAGCGGCGCGGGGCGCCTCCCGGTCCCCCACCCCCCGGCGGAGACGGGTCAGCCCGCGGTGGCGGCGCCCTGCGCGTCGGCCCGGCGCGCCAGCCGGGCGATGCGCTCGGCGAAGCGCTCGAAGAGCTCGACCGGGAGATCGTGGCCCATGCCCTCGATGGTGTCGAGCTCGGCGCCGGCGATGGCCTCGGCGGTCGCCACGCCGCCCGGGTGTTGCACGAGCGGGTCGGAGTCGCCGTGGATGACCACGGTCGGAACTCGGGCGCCGCGCAGCGCCTCGGTGCGGTCGCCCGAGGCCTGGATGGCGATCAGCTGGCGCGCCACTCCGGCCGGGTCGTAGCCGGCCTCCCAGATCCGCCGCGCGAGCTCGCGTACGCGCTCGGGATGGTCGGGGAAGCCCGGCGAACCGATCGCCTTCCAGGTGTCGAGGACCTGCTGCTCGTGGCCGGCGCGGTCGCGCGCCGGCGGGGCCAGCAGGATCCCCAGCACGTCCTCGCGGGGCGGGCCGACCCACGGCGCGACGGTCGACATGATCGAGACGAGGCTGCGCACCCGCTCGGGGTGACGGATGACCAGGGCCTGGGCGATCATGCCGCCCATCGACACGCCGACCACGTGGGCGGAGCCGACCCCGAGCGCATCGAGCAGCCCGGCGGCGTCGTCGGCCATGTCCTCGAGCCGGTAGGAGGCCGAGGAGACGTCGCCGGTCAACGCGGCCTGGAGATCGGGCGCGGGTGCGTCGTGGAGGTGCGTCGAGTCGCCGATGTCGCGGTTGTCGAAGCGCACGACGTGGAAGCCGCGCTCGGCGATGAGGCGGCAGAGCTCCGCGTCGAAACCCCAGCGCGGCGTACCGAGCCCCATGACCAGCAACACGGTCGGATCGGCCGCCTCGCCGTATGTGTCGTAGACGAGCTCGATGCCGTTGGCCTGTGCGCGGGCGCCCTCCATCGTCGGGCATGGTGGCAGAGCGAGGCCGCTCCAGCACCGCGCCCCCGCTTGCCGTCACTCAGCTGAGGACGATCCGCGCGGCCGCCCGCTCGACGCGGAAGTCGGCCGATTCGTGGCAGACGAGCTCGCCGTCGACGTTGTAGGCCTCGTCCTTGCGCACCTCGACGCGCACGTGGCAGCCGCGGCCGTGGCGGGCGTGGCCGGCGGAGGAGATCCTCCCCCGGCGCATCGCGTAGGCGTAGCGGGGGAGCGCGACCCGCGAGCCGGCGGGGACCACGGTGGCGTCGAGCAGCCCGTCGCCGGGGTCGGCCTCCTCGACGCTCGAGCCCGCGCCGAAGCGCCC
>JBBSNG010000078.1:0-9676 GCA_038232755.1 Solirubrobacterales bacterium
GAACCCGAGGCGGGCTCCGACAGCGCCGCGATCCGCACGACCGCCGTGCTCGACGGCGACGAGTACGTCCTCAACGGGGAGAAGATCTACGTGACCTCGGGCGAGCGCGCCGACCTCGTCGTCGTATGGGCGTCGCTCGACCCGAGCCAGGGCCGTGCGGCGATCAAGTCGTTCGTGGTCGAGCGCTCGAACCCCGGGCTCAAGCTCGCGCGACTGAACCACAAGCTCGGCATCCGCTCGTCCGACACCGCCGACTTCACGCTCGAGGACTGTCGCGTCCCGAAGGAGGATCTGCTCGGCGATCCCGAGATCTCCACCGGCGGCGGCTTCGCCGGTGCGATGCAGACCTTCGACAACACGCGTCCGCTCGTGGCCGCAATGGCGGTCGGGCTGACGCGCGCCTGCCTCGAGGAGACCAAGCACCTGCTGAGCGAGGCCGGGGTCGAGTTCGACCCCGACGCGCCACTGACCGTCCAACCCGCCGCCGCGGCGGAGTACCTGTCGATGGAGGCCGAGTACGAGGCCGCCCGGCTGCTCACCCTCCAGGCCGCGTGGATGGCCGACAACTCGAAGCCGAACTCGTTGTACGCGTCGATGGCCAAGGCCAAGGCCGGGCGCACCTGCGTGGACGTCGCGCTGCGCTGTGTGCGCATCTGCGGCGCCGTCGGCTACAGCGAGAGCGAGCTGCTCGAGAAGTGGGCCCGCGACGCCAAGATCCTCGACATCTTCGAGGGCACACAGCAGATCCAGCTGCTGATCGTCGCGCGCCAGCTGCTCGGCAAGAGCTCGGCCGAGCTGCGCTAGTTGGAGGCTGCCGGACTCGCACCGGCCACCTCCTGCTTGCAGCGAGAGGGGTCTCCGAGCCGACTGGAGCTAATCCGGATCGGGTGCGTTGCCCGTACGCGCTGCCCCGCCATCCGGCCACTCTGGGCGGCTACGACACAACCTCACCGCCCTGGCCACCGAGAATGAGGTAGTGGCGAGCGGCAGGGGTCGCTCCAACGCCGTACCCGTGGGAGGGATCGGATGGCGCGATGCCAGCTGTGCTTTGGCGTGGGCAAGTGCCACCGATGTGGGGGCGCCGGCAGGACCGAGCGAGACGAGACATGCCGCGTGTGCGGAGGGGTCGGGCTCTGCCGGCGTTGCCATGGCAGCGGCAAGGCCCCGACGGGAGGCGCAGCTCAGGAGAAGAGGTCGAAGAACATCTTCTGGTCTCGGGTCCGGGAGCTAAGTGGAGCCTGCCGGACTCGAACCGGCCACCTCCTGCTTGCAAAGCAGGCGCTCTCCCAGATGAGCTAAGGCCCCGCGCTGAGCAGGCTATCGCCGGCCTCCGGCGCGGCGACATGGCGCGCGGGCGCTTATGCGACGATGCTCGCGGGCAGGGGGAGGGAGACCGCTTCACATGGAGAGGGATGAGCATGGCCCAAGAGACGGCTGAGGAGACGACAGAGCGCCCGCACAGCGAGGACGGCTCGCAGGGCTCCGAGAAGCGCGAGGGCACCGAGCGCGCGGAGATCTCGAACTTCGAGATCGTGCAACACCACTTCCGCGCGGCGGCCGAGCGACTCGACCTGCCGGAGGATGTCACGACCGTGATGGGCACCTCCTACCGCGAGGTCACCGTCCAGATACCCATCAAGCTGAGCGACGGCAAGACCCATGTCTTCTCCGGGTTCCGGGTTCAGCACAACGGCGCCCGCGGCCCCTACAAGGGCGGCATCCGCTTCCATCCCGAGGTCGACCTCGACGAGGTGCGCGCGCTGGCCGCGCTGATGACCTGGAAGACGGCGATCGCGGAGATTCCCTTCGGTGGAGCCAAGGGCGGAATCGACTGCCCGGCGGGCGACCTGGAGTCGAGCGAGAAGCAGCAGATCGCGCGCTCGTTCATCGACAAGATCGACAAGATCCTCGGGCCGACGCGCGACATTCCGGCGCCCGACGTCAACACCGACGCCCAGACGATGGCGTGGATGATGGACCAGTACGGCAAGCTCCACGGCCACACGCCGGCCTGCGTGACGGGCAAGCCGATCCCGCTCGAGGGATCGTTCGGACGCGAGGCGGCGACCGGCCGCGGCGTGGTCTACCTCTACCGCGAGGCCGCCCCGGTGGTCGGGATCAAGCCGGGCGACACGCGCGTCGTCGTCCAGGGCTACGGGAACGTCGGCTCGTGGGCGGCGCGGATCATGCAGGGCCTCGGCGCCACGATGGTCGGCGCCTCAGACGCCTACGGGGCGATCCGCAACGACGAGGGCATCGACGCCGAGGCGCTCCTGAGCCACGTCCAGGACGGCGGCACGCTGCCCGAGTTCGAGGGCGCCGAGTCGATCGACGCCGACGACCTGCTCGAGATCGAGTGCGAGGTGTTCATCCCGGCCGCCCTCGGCGGGATGATCCACGAGCGCAACGCCGACCGCATGAACTGCAAGATGATGATCGAGGGGGCCAACAGCCCGACCACGCCGAAGGCCGACGAGATCCTCGAGGACAAGGGCATCTACGTCATCCCCGACGTGATGGCCAACGCGGGCGGCGTCGTCGTCTCCTACTTCGAGTGGGTGCAGAACCTCCAGCACTTCCGCTGGGACGAGCGTGAGGTCAACGACAAGCTCGGCAACATCATGCGCCGGGCCTACCGCACCGTGGCCGGCCGCGCCAAGAACTCCGACGTCTCGCTACGCAGCGCCGCCTACGAACTGGGCATCGAGCGCGTGGTCGAGGCTGCGCGCACGCGCGGCTACATCACCTGAGCTGCGGGAACGGGTGAGGGGCGCCCGCCCGGCGCCCCTCACCACGCCCGCTTGTGCGCGGCAGCCGTGCCGCTACCTGCTTGGCGGCAACATCCGTGGCCGCTCTGCCTTCCATTCTCGGCGGCGCAGGGGGTCCGCTTAGGTCGCGGCGAGAAGATGGATCATGCGTCCAAGGATGCGAGGCATCGCGCCCCGCCCTTGCAGCGGTCCGGTCAGTTCTCGAAGTCGGGATCGGCGCCCGGACGTTCCTCGTGCCAGAGCGTCTCGTGCTCCTCGGTCTCCTCGAAGAAGCCGCGGGCCGCGGGGGGCTGCTCGCGCGGCGGAGGCTCCTCCTCCTCGGCGGGCGCTGCGTCGAGGTCCGCATCGACCGGGTCGTCGAGATCGAGCCGGTGGTCGGAGGGCGGGGCGAGCGCCTCGTCGGAGCCGTCCTCCGCGTCGGGCAGCGGCTCGAACACCGGGCGCTCGTCGATCGGGGCGACCTCGACCGGACCGAGGTCGTCCTCGACCTCGTCCTCGATCGACCACGCCTGGGTTGGGGGATCGGCGTGGAGCGGGTCCCCGGCCGTACCGGGTGGATTTCCCTGCTCGGCGGTCGGGTCCAGACGAACCGAGGGCTCGGGGCCGATGGGCGGAGGGCCCTCCTCCAGGGGCGGCTCCACGCTCTCCTCGAGCAGAGGCGGCTCAGGGGCGAACGCACCCGACTCGGCTGGCGGCGGTTCCTCCTCGGGCGGGAGGTCGAGGCCGGGATCGAGCTCCGCCGGCGCCTCGCCCGGATCGGCGGAGGGCTCCGGCTCCGGGGCGGCTACGGCCTCGAGGGGGTCGGGGCCGACCTCGATCGACTCCAGGGGATACGGCTCGAGCGGCTCGGGCTCGGAGAGCGGCGGTTCGGTCTCGACCGGGATTTCCTCGGCTCGGACCACCTCCACCTCGACAGGATCGTCCGGCTCGAGCGGCTCGGGTTCCGAGAGCTCGACGGGATCGTCCGGCTCGAGCGGCTCGGGTTCCGAGAGCTCGACGGGGGGCGGCGTCTCGAGCGCGGGCGGTTCGGGGTCGAGCGGTTCGCGCTCGGGCCGATCGTCGATCTTGAGACCGGGTGGTGGCATGAACTCCGTCTCGGGGCCCGCCGGCGCGCGGCCCGCGTCCAGTTCCTCGGGGGCCAGGGGGTCATCGTCGAGAGGAATCGAGGGCTCAGGCGCGGCGAGCTCGTCATCCTCCTCGCTCACAGGCTGCGCGAGGACGTCGAAGGCCGCCGTCGGGGCGTCCACGAACTCCGGCTCCGCGTCGGGGGCCGGATCGCTCATCGGCTCGGCGGGGACAAAGGACGGAACCTCGACCTCGCGGGAGTCTCTCTCACCCCGCTCGAAGGAGGGCTCCTCGGGCTCGTCGGCGAGCTCGTTCTCGGCCACGCGGTCGAACGGCCCTCCGGCCAGGACCTCGCCGTCGGAGTCCTCGGGTTCCTCGACCGCGGCCTCCTGACGATCGGCGACGTCCGCCTCGGTCACGGGGCCGAGGGCCTCGGCCTCCTGCCGCGCAAGCTCGTCCTCAGCGGCGCCGTGCTGGCGCGTGAGGTCGAGGTGCTCGCGGATGGCTTCGTCGAGCAGGCCCATCCCGGCCTAGCCTAGACGTTGGCCTCCCGCCGCGCCTCGCCGGGAGAGCCGCCGCGAGCCCCGGAGTGCCGCGGGGGCTCGGCCTGCCCGACCCGGTTCTTCCCGGCCCGCTTGGCCCGGTAGAGGGCTCCGTCGGCGGCGGCGATCAGGCTTTGGGCATCGACGGCGGATTCCGGCACTGCCGCCACCCCGAAGCTCGCCGTGACCGCGAGCTCGCCCTCACCGTCGAGGCGGGCGATCGCCTTGCGAGCGACCGCGCGGCGCACGCGCTCGGCGAGCTCGGCCGCTCCGGCGAGATCGGTCTGAGGCAGGATGAGCGCCATCTCCTCGCCCCCGTAGCGCGCCACGTGGTCGACCTCGCGGCACTGGTCGCGCATGGCCCGAGCGACCTCCACGAGGACGGCGTCCCCCTGCTGATGGCCGTACTCGTCGTTGACCCTCTTGAAGTCGTCGATGTCGGCCATGACCAGGCTCACCTCGGTGCTGAAGCGCCGGGTGCGCTCGAGCTCGCGGGCGAGGGCCTCGTGGAAGCGCCGGGCGTTGGCCAGCCCCGTCAGATCGTCGGTGACGGCCTGCTGGCGGGTCTGCTCGTGCACGAAGGCGTTCTCGATCGACACCGCCGCCTGGGCGGCGAGGTAGGCGAACAGGTCTCGCTCGGAGTCAGAGAACTCGCGCTCGCGCCGCGCGATCGAGATCACCCCGACGTACTCCGAGGCGGTTCCGACCGAGACCCGGGCGCGCAGGGCGGTCGCCAGCGCGTGGATGCCGCCGGCCTCAGCGGCGTGGGCCGCCGTGCGCCCGCGCGCGGTGCGCCCGTCGCCGCGGATCCGGGCGAGCAGCTCACGGCCCTCCTGCGGGCTGACCCGGAAGGCCAGGCGCTCGGCGGCGGCCAGGGCGTCGGTGAGCTCGCGGCTGCGCTCGCCGACGCGGGCGGAGCGCATCTTGTCCGGATCGACCGGCAGCGCACGCCCTCCCTCGGCGGCGCAACGCTCGACGGCGGTGCGCACGGCGAGGTCGACGAGCGCGTCGGGATCGAGGCCGCTGGCGAAGGCGTCGCCCACGCGCCGGGTCACATCCTCGAGCTCGTCGCGACCGTGCTCGACCTCCTCGTCCTTGAGGGCGAGCTCGTCGGAGAGGCCGTTGAGCGCGGCAGCCAGGGCATCGAGACGACCACCGGCGTAGACCGGCGCCCGGAAGCGATAGTCGCCCCCGCGCAGGCGCTCGGCCGCGACGACCAGTGCGTCGAGGCGCCGGCGCAGCAGGACGAAGGCCAGGAGCGCCGCGGCGACCATGATGATCAGGAGGACGATGGCGATCGCGGCCAGCACCCGGTCGCCGTCGACCGGTCCGTCGCCGGACGCCCGCGCCGGGGCGAGCACGCCGAGGCGAACCGGAGGGCCGGCCGGCTCGCGAGCCGTGCCGTAGGCGGCTCGATACTCCTCGTCGCCCACCTCGACCGCTCCCGGCTCGCTCGCCCTGACGGCGCGCAGGCCCGGCAGGGTGGCGGCCAGCGACTCGTCCCCGCGCACTGCTTGGGCCTCGAGGCCGGTGAGGCGGCGCACGTCGCCGAGCAGTCGCTGCGCGGTCACCGTCGAGGCGGTCACCGCACCGAGGCGCGAGCCCCGCGCGAAGGGCGCGATCCCCGAGGCCGCCACGGCGTTCCGCGGGCCCGCCTGGACGACCACGGCACCGGAGTCGCTGCGCACGGTGAGGGCGACGAGGGGGCTGGCCTCCACGAGCTCGTTGGCCCGGCGCTCGAGCTCGAGCGAGGGTCCGCGGGCCAGAAGCCCTCGTAGCCGGGGGTCCCCCGTCACGAACGCCACCGCTCGGCGCGCCTCGGCGCGGCGGGCGGCGTACAGCCCAAAGGCGGTGCGCAACCCCTGTCGCGCCTGCGCGTCGCCCTGCTCGGCGCCCGCGCCGCCGCTCGCGGCCAGCAGCAGAACCACCGCAAGAACCGGGGCGACCAGCACGATCGCGGCGAGGAGGTGGAGGCGGTTGCGGAAGGTCATGGTGGGCCGGGTGGCATGAGGCCCCCGGCGGCCTCCGAGCGCCCACGGACCCCTCTCAAGGGTACTCGTGAAGGCGGTTCGGCCCGCCACCACGGAACGGACGGCGCTACCATCCGTCATGTCGCGTTCGTCGGTTATCGGCAGCGCTGCACGGGGCTATAGCTCAGCTGGGAGAGCGCCTGGTTCGCAATCAGGAGGTCGCCGGTTCGAGCCCGGCTAGCTCCATCGTCCGGCTTCAACGCGCGTGCGTCGGCGTCAGGCGGTTCCGCGCCGTTGCGCGGTGACCTCAGCGCGATCTGCCCCGGCGGTCCAGCAGGCGCTTGATCCGGTCCCGGAGTACGGACAGAAACAGGCTGAGGCCGCTGACGGGCGCCGAGGAGCGACGGGGCGCCATCGACGCGGCTCCCTCGCCGGCCGGCCCAGGCGGAGGCGAAGGCACAGGGGTCTCCGAGGTCGTCGACGACGCCGCAGCGTCGGCGTCGCTCATGGGCGCGCGCGGCGGCGCGCTCCCACTGCCCTTCAGCTCCTCCTGCAGGCACGCCGCGAAGTCGCCGAGCAGGCGCTTCGAGATGTCCTGGATCATGCCGCCGCGCCCGAATCGGGCCAGCCGTCCGGTGATCGTGAAGTCGGTGTCGACGTGCACCCGCGCACCGCCGCCCGGCGCCTCGGTCACCGTGCTGATCATCTTCGCCTTCGCCCCGCCCTGACCGCGCTTGTCGCGGCCACTGGCGTCCATCGTCGCCACGCGCGCGGACTCGTCGATCGACTCGAGCTTGAGCGTGCCGCGGTAGGACGCCGTGGTCGGGCCGAGCTTGACCTGGAAGTTGCCCTGATAGGTGCCGTCCTCGCCGGCGTCGGTGATCTCAGCCCCGGGAAGGCAGGGCGCGACGCGCTGAACGTCGATCAGCGCCTTCCAGACTTCGTCGATGGGTGCATCGACGTCGAACGACTCCTCGAGCCTCATGTGCGCACGACCTCCAGCTCCTCGGGGGTGTCGACGTCGTCGGGGCGACCGAGTCCGTCGCAGGCGATCTCGCGCACGAATACGCCGGTGAGCAGCTCGCGCGCGCCGGTGTCCCCACTCAGGGCGGCCAGCCGCGAGAAGAGTGCTCGTTCGAGCACGATCGGGTGACGGGGCCGGCCGTAGTAGACGGCGCACACCGCCTCGGCTCCGGGTCCGCGGGCGGCAAGCACCCGGGCCACGGCGCGGGCCGAGAGGAGGGGCTGGTCGCCGAGCCCGACCACGACCGCCTCGGCCTCGGCGGCGGCGAGGAGGCCGGCTCTCAGCGACGCGGCCTGGCCCGTCTCCCAGTCCCGGCAGAGGACGGGCTCGGCGCCATGGAGGTCGACGCCCTCCAGGATCTCCTCGGCGTGAGCACCGAGCACGACGATCGTCCGGTCGAGCGGTGCACTGGACATCGAGGCGAGGACGTGCTCCAGCAGCGGGCGCCCGTCGAGCTCGGCGAGCTGCTTGGGCGCGCCGAAGCGCCGCGCCGCGCCCGCGGCGAGGACGAGCCCGGCGATCACGCGCCGACCTCGTGGATACGTCCGCTGGCATGGCTCAGCCGCCCGCCCTCGTGCCCGTTGCGCACCGCGACCACCTCGGACATGATCGACAGCGCGGTCTCCTCGCCGGTCACGCCGCCGAGATCGAGGCCGATCGGCGCGGAGATGCGTGCCAGCCGGTCGGCGGGGACGCCCGCCTCGAGCAGTCGTTCGCGGCGAGCCTCCTGGGCGCGGCGGCTCCCCATCGCGCCGACGTAGGCGGCGTCCGAGGCGAGCGCGAGGACGAGCGCCGCGTCGTCGAGCTTGGGATCGTGGGTGAGCACCGCGATGAACGTGGCGCGGTCGATCCCTCCGAGGCGCGCAAAGGCCGGCTCGGGCCACGCGGCGACGACCTCCTCCGCCTCGGGGAAGCGCTCCGACGCGGCGAAGCGGGTGCGCGGATCGACCACGTAGGGCCGCCAGCCCATCGCTCGGGAGAGCGCGCACAGATCACGCGCGAAGTCGACGGCGCCGAAGATCACCAATCGCGGCGGCGGCGCGACGACATCCACGAACAGCCGCTCGCCCCCCGGGCCGTCGCGGAGCTCCGAGCGCTCGGCCCACATGAGCTCCTCGGCGTGGGCGAGCGCCGCGGCGTCGAGCCCGCCCTCGCCGAGCGTCCCCCCGACCTCGCCGTCGGCGCGGACGAGCAGCTTCGCGCCGGTCTCGCCGCCGGGTTCCGCGGCGGCGACCACGGTCACCAGCGCCCCGCGCCCGCCTCCCCGCGCCAGCTCGGTGAACTCGCTCTGGAGGCTCACGGCTCGTAGCGCTCCACGTACACGTCGATCTCGCCGCCGCACGGCAGCCCCACCTCCCAGGCCTCCGCGTCGGCGATCCCGAAGTGCAGCAGGCGGGGCTCGCCGCCCCGCAGCACCTCCTCGGCGACCTCGACGACCGCCCCCTCGACGCAGCCGCCGGACACTCCCCCGGCCACCTCCCCGCTCCCCGAGATCGCCATCTTCGCGCCGGGCGGACGCGGGGCCGAGCGCCGGGTGCCCACCACGGTGGCCAGAGCGACGCGCTCGCCGCGCGCCGTCCAGTCGTCGAGCTCGGCGAGCACGTCCCTCATCGACTGTCGCCTTCGAGCAGCTCGGCAAGTGTCTCGAGCGAGGCGAGCGTGCTGCCGGCCAGGAAGTGGTCGACGTGCGGCAGCGCTGCGGTCATCCCGCGGGTGAGCGGCTCGTAGCCGGGGCTGGCCTTGAGCGGATTGAGCCAGTAGAGGCGATGCGAGCAGCGCCTCAGGCGCGCCGCCTCGGCGGCGAGCTCGTCGGGCTCGCCTCGGTCCCAGCCGTCGGAGAGGATGACCACGCACGCGCCGCGACCGAGGCGCCGGCCGTAGGTGCGGTTTAGCTCGCCGAGGCACTCGCCGATGCGGGTCCCGCCCGAGAGGTCGGTGACCGCGGCGGCGGCGCGAGCGAGCGCGTGGTCGGGATCGCGATCGGCCAGCTCGCGAGTGACCCGCGTGAGGCGAGTGCCGAACACGAAGGCCTCGACGCGCCGGCGCGTGGCCACGCTCGCGTGGAGGTAGGCGAGCAGCATGCGCGCGTAGGGGACCATCGAGCCGGAGACGTCGCAGACGAGCACGAGCGGGCGCGGGCGCTCTGACGGCACGCGCCAGTGTCGCTCGACCGGCTCGCCGCCGTAGCGCAGCGAGGCCCGCGCGGTGCGCCGCAGGTCCGGCCGCGCGGCGCGCGGCGGGTGTCCACCCCGACGGCGTTGCGACCGCAGCCGGCGCGATGGGCGACGCGGGCCGCGCGCGGGCAGC
>JBBSNG010000079.1:0-9508 GCA_038232755.1 Solirubrobacterales bacterium
ATCGATCGGCCCTCCGCTATCGTCAGCGCCCGCCATGGCCGACGCCTACATCAAGCCCTACCTCATGACCGCGGGTCCGACCCCGCTGCCGCCGGCCGTCGCCCAGGTCATGGCCGAGCCGATCATGTACCACCGCGCGCCGGCCTTTGTCGAGATCTACGCGCGCTGCCTCGACCGGCTCAAGCAGGTCTTCCAGACCGAGAACGACGTGCTCTGCTTCGCCTCCTCGGGCTCCGGTGGGATGGAGTCGGCGGTGGCCAACCTCACCCGCTCCGGCCAGCCCGCGCTGGTGGCCTCGTGCGGCAAGTTCGGTGAGCGCTGGGCGGAGCTGTGCGAGGCCTTCGGCGCCGAGCTCGTCCACCACGACGCCGGCTGGGGGAGCAAAGTCGAGCCGGGTGAGCTCGATCGCCTGCTGACCGAGAACTCGAGCGTCGAGGTCGCCTTCACCACTCTGTCCGAGACCTCGACCGGCGTGGTCAACGACATCGCCGCTCTCGCTGAGGTCGCGCGCTCGCACGACGTCCTGCTCGCGGTCGACGCCGTCTCCGGGCTCGGCGCCGTGCCGATACCCCAGGACGAGTGGGGCGTCGACGTCGTCGTCTCGGGCTCGCAAAAGGCGCTGATGTGCCCACCGGGCCTCGGGTTCGCGAGCGTCTCCGAGCGCGCGCTCGCCTACGCGGACGCCGGTCCCGGCGGCCGTTACTACTTCGACTGGGCCCGGACGGCCAAGGGTCAGCGCAAGGACCCACCGGACAGCCCGTTCACCCCGGCGGTCAGCCTCTTCCGTGCCCTCGATGTCGCGCTCGAGCTGATCCTCGTGGAGGAGGGCCTCGACCGGGTGTTCGACCGCCACCGTCTGCTCGGTCGCGCGGCGCGCGCCGCCGTCGCCGGGCTCGAGCTCGACCTCGTCGGCCCAGAGGACGAGAACGCCAACGTGGGGACCGCGATCGCGCTGCCCGAGGACATCGACGGCGCCAAGGTGCCGAAGCAGATGCGCGACGTGCTCGGCATCACGATCGCCGGCGGCCAGAACCAGCTCAAGGGCAAGATCGCCCGTGTCGCGCACTGCGGCTACTTCGGCGCCTTCGACATCCTGATCTCGATCGCCGGGCTCGAGATCACCCTGCGCGAGCTCGGGGCAGACGTCGAGCTCGGAGCCGGCGTGGCCGCCGCCCAGCGGATCTTCGCCGAGGCCGGCGAGCCCGCGCTCGCGCCCGCCGCGGGCGCCTAGACCGAGCCGGTCCGGCACCCCGTGACCGTCTCGTCCGTGAACGACCGCCCGCGCGTCCTCGTCAAGGAGAAGATCGCCGACTCCGGCGTCGACCTCCTGCGCGAGCACTTCGACGTCGAGGTCGGCCTCGATTGGCAGGACGGCGAGCTCGAGGAGCGGATCGGCGGCTTCGACGCGCTGCTCGTGCGCTCGGCCACGAAGGTCACCGCCGAGCTGATCGAGCGAGCCGAGCGCATGCAGGTCATCGGCCGCGCCGGCACCGGTGTCGACAACATCGACGTGTCCGCGGCGACCAGGCGCGGCATCGTCGTGGCCAACGCGCCCGAGTCGAACACCCTGGCGGCGGCCGAGCACGCGCTCGCGCTGATGCTGGCCATGTGCCGGAACGTTCCGCAGGCCCACGCCTCGCTGGTCAGCGGGAAGTGGGAGCGCGCGCGCTTCGGCGGCGTCGAGGTCTACCGCAAGACCCTCGGGGTCCTAGGCTTCGGCCGCATCGGCCAGATGGTGGCCGAGCGCGCGCGGGGCTTCGGCATGAAGGTGGTCGCCTACGACCCCTACGTCTCGGCCGAGCGCTACCGCGAGCTCGGAGCCGAGCGGGCCGAGAGTCCCGCCGAGGTCTACGCCCTCGCCGACATCGTGACCATTCACCTGCCGAACACCCCCGACACACGGGAGATGCTCAACGCCGCGGCGTTCGCCGCCATGCGCGAGGGAGTCCGGATCATCAACTGCGCCCGCGGCGAGCTGATCGACCACGACGCGCTCGTGGACGCTCTCAGCTCCGGCCACGTGGCGGGCGCGGCGCTCGACGTCTTCCCCGAGGAGCCGATCACCGAGCACCCGCTCTTCGGAATGGACGGCGTCGTGGTCACTCCCCACCTCGGGGCCTCGACGGTCGAGGCCCAGGACCGCGCCGGGGTCCAGACCGCCGAGCAGGTCGTCGCGGCGCTGACCGGCGGAGTCGTGACCAACGCGGTCAACATCCCCGCCCTCCGAGCCGAGGACATGGAGGCGCTCGCGCCCTTCCTCCCGCTCTCGACGCAGCTCGGTCGCATCGCCGTCTCGCTGGCCGAGGGTGGGTCGATCGACCGGATCGAGGTGGTCTACGAGGGTCGGCTCTCCGAGCACGACACGCGCCTGCTGACGATCTCGGTGCTCAACGGCGTGCTGCGCGGGCACACCGAGGAGGGGGTCAACCTGGTCAACGCGCACGCCCTGGCCGAGGAGCGCGGGATCGTGGTGGCCGAGCGGCGCGAGCCGGCCTCCGACTTCAACGAGCTGGTCCGGGTGACCGTGGTCTCGAGCGCCGGCTCGGTCGAGATCGCCGGCACCGGCTTCGGGCCGCGCGACGAGCCGCACCTGGTCTCGGTCTACGGCCAGCGCTTCAACCTTCCGGTGGCCGAGCACCTGGCGTTCTTTCGCTACCGCGACCGGCCGGGAATGATCGGCCGGGTCGGCACCGTGTTCGGCGAGCGCGGGGTGAACATCGTCTCGGCGGCGGTGGGGGCCGAGGAGGGCGCCGACGACGCGGTCATGGCGGTCACCGCCGACGCCCCGGTGCCCGACGAGCTGCTGCGCGAGATCGTCGGGCTCGACGACTTCCACACAGGACGCGCGGTCGACCTGTAGGCCGGCAGCGTCGCTCGGGGAGCGCGCGGCCCTCTCTCCCGGCCGACTACCCCTCCGGTGGGTCGATCAGCTGCAGCTCCTCGTAGCGCCCGCCCACGAACACCCGGCCCGTGCGCTCGTCGACCTCGACCGAGTTCGGCTGGCGCACGGTCGGGAAGCTGTCGGCACGCGTTCGCCCTCGGAAACGCACGACCCGGTTCTGCTCGGTCAGGGTGACCCACAGCTCGTCGCGCTCGCGGTCGTAGGCCAGGCCGTAGGGCGCGCCGTTCGGCACCGCCTGGCGGGAGACGACCTCGAACTGGGGCCGGGTGCGCACGAAGATGATCGCGTCGCCGCGGGTGTCGGCGACGAAGAAGTTCCGCTCCCCGTCGGAGACGACGTGCGTCGGGCCGGCCCCGACCCCGACCTCGCCCATCCCGCGCAGCGAGCCAGCGTCGTAGAGGCGAAGCTGGTTGGCCCGCACGCCCACCGCGGCGACGCGGTCGCCGTTCTCGGCCGCCGCCACGCCGCCGGGGTTGGCCGGGGTGGGGAGGGTGCAGATCACGCGATCGTCCTGGATCACGCTCATCGAGCTGTCGAGCTCGTTGATCACGAAGATGCGCTCACGCGCGCCCGCGGTCGCATCATGAGGCTGGCGCCCGACCGGGGTCGAGCGGGGCTGGCCACCACCGGCCGGGACCTGGATCAGCGCGCTCGCGTCCTCGGAGGGCACGAGCAGCGGCCCGCCGGGGCCGGCGAAGCGCAGGTGACGCGGCCCGCCGGGGAGAGGCACCTCCCGGCGCGACTCGCCGCTCTGGCCGTCGAGAAAGGCGATCAGGCCACGCGGCTCGTTGATCCCCACCGCGAGCTGACGGGTCTCGCGATCGAAGGCGAGCCCCTCGGGGCGGCCGGGGAGGCGGACGACGCGGCCCTCGGGGCGCTCGCGCAGCGTCGGCGACATCGCGGGCTCGGGGAAGCCGGGTAGGCGCTCGGGGATGACCTCGCGCTCGCCGCAGCTCGCGATCTCGTCGCGGTCAGAGCGTCCGGCGCCCTCGTCGGGGCCACCGCCGCCACTCGATCCGCACGCCGCGATGACGGGTGCGAGCAGGAGGGCGCCCGCGGCGCGACGGAGGAGGCGAGGCACGGGCGCAACCTAGCAACCCGGCGGCCCGACGCCGCCGGGTTGCGTCGAGCGCCGGCTCGCGTTAACTTCCGGCGCGCCGCCTTATTCAGACCGACTCTGTCCAAGTGACCGCAACCCGCACGAGCGCAACCCTCGCCACCCCCGACGCCGAGACCGTCGTCGACGCCGTCCGCGCTCGAGGACTGCGGGTGACCACGGCCCGCCGTCAGGTGATCGAGAGCCTCTTCGCCGCAGGGGGCCTGGTGTCCGCCGAGCAGATCGCCTCCGGTCTCGGCGGTGCGCGTCCGCCGATCGACGACGCGTCGGTCTATGCGAACCTCGAGACCCTCGAGGGGCTCGGATTGGTCCGCCACGTCCATCTCGGCCACGGGCCGGGGCTGTGGACGCTGGCCGACCGGGCGCGCCGGGACTTCCTGCACTGCGAGCGGTGCGGCGCCTGGCGGGCCGTCGAGCCGTCGCTGCTGGCCGAGGCGCGCGCGGCGATCCGTCGGGCGACCGGCTACGAGGCCTGGTTCACCCACTTCCCGATCGCCGGGCTGTGCCCAGACTGCGCCCGCGCGGATCTCGCACACGGGTCCTGCGGGAGCCGCGCTTGAAGCCTATGCCCACTCCCGGGGCCTCCCGCTGGCAGCGGGTGAAGAGCACGCTCACCCCCGCGGAGTGGTGGCGCGGCGCCAGGCTCGCGGCGGTGATCCTCGGGCTCCACGTCGCCGGCTTCGGGCTGCTGGCGATCACGGCCGCCCAGGACTTCACCTTGGGAACGGGCGCGGTCTTCGGCATGGCCCTCGGCATCACGGCCTACACCCTGGGAGCGCGCCACGCCTTCGACGCCGATCACATCGCGGCGATCGACAACGTCACGCGCAAGCTCATGAACGAGGGCCAGCGCCCCTTGAGCGTCGGCTTCTTCTTCGCCCTCGGTCACTCGACGATCGTCTTCGCCCTGGCGGCCCTGCTCGCAATCGGCATCCGCGGGCTGAGCGGCGCGGTCGAGGACGACAGCTCCGCGCTGAGTCAGATGACGAGCACGATCGGACCGACCGTCGCAGGGGCCTTCCTGGTCGTCATCGGGGTCCTCAACCTGGTCGTCCTGGTCGGGATCGTCCGCGTCTTCCTCCGCATGCGTCAGGGCCACTACAGCGAGCCCCAGCTCGAGGAGCAGCTCAACTCGCGCGGATTCATGAATCGCTTCCTCGGCCGCGCCACGCGAGCCGTCAAGCAGCCCTGCCAGATGTACCCGGTCGGCCTTCTCTTCGGGTTGGGCTTCGACACCGCGACCGAGATCGCCCTGCTCGCGACCGCGGGCACCGCCGCGGCGGGCGACCTGCCGCTGTACGCGATCCTGAGCCTGCCGATCCTGTTCGCGGCCGGCATGACGCTGCTCGACACGCTCGACGGCGCGTTCATGAACTTCGCCTACGGCTGGGCCTTCCTGAAGCCGGTCCGGAAGGTCTTCTACAACATCACGATCACCTCGCTGTCGGTGCTCGTGGCGCTCGTGATCGGCCCCATCTCGCTGATCTCGGTGCTGTCGGACAAGTTCAGCCTCAGCGATGGTGTGATCGGCTTCGTCGCCGGCCTGGATCTCGAGTACGTCGGCTACGTGATCGTCGGGCTGTTCGTGCTGACCTGGGGTACCGCGCTCGCGGCCTGGCACTTCGGGCGCATCGAGGAGAAGTGGTCGGCCGAGCTGGAGCAGACCGAGAGCGTCTGATGGACGGCCCGCTCGCCGGCCGGCCCCCGCTACGATCGCCCCGATCACCGCCCGAAGGGAGGACGCCATGACGCAGACCGAGCACGACCACGTGCACGCCCACAGCCACGAGCACCGCCACGGCGAGGTCGTCCACGAGCACGCGCACCGCGCGCACGACCACGAGCACACCGAGCACGAGCACGAGCACAGCCACGGCGACGTGACCCACAGCCACCCTCACGTGCACGAGCAGGGCCTCGAGACCGAGCACGCGCACGAACACTGAGGAGGGCGAGGCGGCGCGCTCGGAGGGCAGGACGCGGCAGCGGCCGCCCCGGGGCGGGGGCCGGCGCCGTGGCCGTCCTGCTCTGCTGTCTCGGCCTGGCGGCCTGCAACGGGCTTCCGGGAGGGGTCGACCGCGACGAGCTCCGCTTCGACCGCGAGGCCCGGGGCCTTGAGCCCGACCCGGATCTCGACCCGCCCACCCCCGCCAGCGGATAGCCGACGCGCTCGCCGAGTGCCGCTCCCTCGACGGCCTCACGCGCCCGGCGGGCCTGCGCCTGCTCCGCGCTCCCAACCGGCCGAGCCGCCGCCGGCCCCGGAGGACGCCTGGACGCTCGGGCCCGAGCGCGGCTACGGCGTCGACGACGAGTCACTCGACGTCCGCTACGACGCCGACGGACGCGTCCGGCAGGTCGAGATCGTCCAGGGCTGAGCCCACCGGCGAGATGAGCTCGGCTGGGGGCTCTATCGTCGCCCGGCCGTGACCCCGCCATCGCCCTCTCCCGCCCTTCGCCCGCGCCGGGTCTCGCTCAGGGTCGCGCTCGTCGCCGGGGCGGCGATCGTCTCGCTCGCCACGATCGCCGTGGGAGCCGTGCTCGTGCTGGGCGGGCGCGACATCGGCGCGCCGCTCCCGCCCTTCCTGTTTCGCTTCCGCCCCGATGCGAGCCTGCTCAGCCTGCTCGCGGCGGGGCTGCTCGCCGTCGGAGTGCTCGGCGCACGCCGGCTCTGCTCGCCGGCGCTCCGGCCCGCGCTGTTCGCCCTCGCCGCCACCGTGCTCGGGCTCGCCCTGCGCCTGTCGCTGAACGCCTCCCGCGAGGGCATCAGCGACTGGTGGATCTTCTTCGACCCCCGCTTCGGCGAGGGGACGCTCGAGTACCTCGCCGCGCTTCCGGCCCTCGACTTCGGCGTCCCGCTGTTCCTCGACCGCTTCGCCGAGACCGCCTCGGCGCTGCCGGTGCACGCCGTCGGTCACCCGCCGGGCCTGCTCTCGGTGGTCGGTCTCCTCGGCATCGAGACCGCGCCCGCCTTTGCCGCGCTGATCATCGCGGTCGGGGTCCTGGCGATCCCGCTGGTCTACCTGCTCGGGCGCGAGCTGCTCGACGACGACGCTCGCGCGCGCGCCGCCACGCTGCTGTTCGTGTTCGCCCCGAGCGCGATCATCTACGGCGCGAGCGCGGCCGACGCCCTCTTCGCCACGCTGGGGACCCTGGCCGCGCTGCTGCTCATCGCCCGGCGACCGGTCGTCCGCCTCGTCGCTGGTCCCGCGGCGCTGGCTGTCGCCACCTTCTTCTCGTACGCCAACCTCGCCATCGGCGCGTGGGGGGCGCTCGTGGTCGCGCTGCGCGAGGGGCCGCGCGCCGCGGTCAAGGTCGCCGCGGCGGCCGGCGCCGGACTCGTCGTCTTCTACCTCGCCGCCTACGCGCTCTTCGGCTTCGACATCCTCGGCGCGATCGCCACGACGGAGGACATCTACCGAGTCAGCATCGCTCGGCTTCGACCCTATTGGTACTTCCTGTTCGGCTCGCCCGTGGCTTGGCTGCTGGCCATGGGCGTGCCGATCGCGCTGTACTGGCTGCGGGCCATCGCCGCGCGCGAGGCCGCCGCCATCGCTCTGGCCGCCGTCGTCCTGATCGCCGCCGTCGGCGGCTTCACCAAGGCCGAAACCGAGCGCATCTGGCTGTTCTTCGTCCCGCTCGCGTGCGTGGGCGCGGCGGCCGTCCTGCCGCAGCGGCGGCTGATCCTGGTGCTGGGGCTACTCGCCGTTCAGGCCTTCCTCATGCAGCACCTGCTGGGGACCGTGTGGTGAAGCCCCGCGAGTCTGAGCGAGACCGCGCCGAGGAGTGGTAGCTGGGCCAGCGGTGTAGCGCCGACGCCGGCGATCGTTGGCATGGCGCGTCCGTAGAAGCGAGCTCCGCGCCTGAGCGCTGCGACCTCGATAGCCAGCGCGGCGCCGCCGAGGGCGGTCAGGAAAGTCGGCTCGTACCCCCAGCGACGAGGCGCAAGGCGGACCATCTCGGCCATGGCCACGGTGACTGCGGCGTCGACTGCGGCCGCGCGTGCGACCACCGACGGCGACCATGGGCACTCATACAGTGGCCAGTGTGCGACTTCCCACGCCGCATTCAGGCCCAGTGCCACGACGGCGAGCTTCGCGCGTGGATGGCTATTCGGCGCGGCGAGGCTCGGCACGGGAGCGATCACCGTTGGCAGAGCAGCGGCGGATCGGGCGGGCTCACAGCTCAGCCGCCCGCCGCCCCCGGCCTCGCCGGCGCCTCCGACTCCCTCGTCGACCCACCGGAGGCGGGCTCCTCGCCGGCGGCGGCCTCGAGCGCCCCAGCCGCGGCCTCGAGCGCCTGATTGATGTCCCGCAGCCGAGGCCCGATCGGCTCCGTCTGCTTGTCGATCGCCCGCACTCCGAAGGTGACGAGGCCCAGCGTCTTCGATACCTCGCGAAGGGTCCCGGCGATCACGAGGAGGTACCCCGCGAGCACCACGACGAGCAGGGCGACCTCGACCAGAGTCAGCACGATCAGGACGGTGTTCACGTTCGGCTCCCTTCGGCCGGCGGACGGTGATGTTCGAGCTCCCGGAGCAGTTCGGCGCCGCGCGCCTTCGTCGTCTCCAGGACATGGGTCGTCGAGGTGTTCTGAGCTACGCGTCCGCCCATGTTCCAGAGGTCGTCGACCGCGTCCCTGACCTGGACGACGGTTCTCCTCAGCGCCTCGAGCAGGCCCGCGACGACGAGCGCGACGACGAGGCCCGCGCCGAGGGTGATCCACCACAGCGTCTGGTCGGTGGTGATGGCGAGCAGGTCGGTCATCTGGAGCCGAGGCCGATCCGCTTCAGGTAGGCGCCGCCGAGCTGCGGCATGGCGCCGCCGAGCTCGCGCGTGCGGTCGAGCTCGTCGACCGCATCGAGGTTGCCGGCGATGGCGAGGCCGGCGTCGAGGATGTCCCTCGAGTAGCGACGGATCTCGAGCGCCGGCTCGACGACCCTGTTGAAGAGGGCCACCACCACCGCGAGGACGACGACTCCGACCGCGAGCCCGATCCAGGCCAGGATGGCGGCGCCGGTGCCGATGGCCAGCACCGTCATCGCGGGTGCTCTCCCCGGGCGCGCGCCAGCCCGCGGGTGATGCGGACGATGGCCAGATTCGTCGTCGGGAGATCGAACATCGGCGTCGTGTGCTCGCGGGCACCGTCGAGCGCGCCCGTGATGTCCTCGGCCTGGCGAACGATGCGCCGCCCGAGGCCGATGATGGCGAGCAGGAGCAGGGCGGCGATGAGGACGACGACGACGCCGACGCCCCAGCCGATGATCCACCCGGTCTCGATGGCGAGAGGCATGGGGCTAGCGCGCCTCCGCCGGCTGCTCTGAGTCGTCGCGGACCAGGCTCCGGGCGTAGCGCTCGAGCGTGGCGGCCTGGGTCAGGTCGACGCCGTGATCCTCGCGGGCGTGGGCGACGGCCTTGGCCAGCACCTCCTCCTCGCTCTGGCCCGTGGCCTTGAACCCACACGCGAGCCCGGCGTGCCGGCACTCGAAGGTC
>JBBSNG010000080.1:0-9437 GCA_038232755.1 Solirubrobacterales bacterium
GAGGGCGGGCTTGAGGATGCTTGCGGCGTCGATCGCGCCCTCCGCGGCGCCGGCGCCGACGAGGTTGTGCAGCTCGTCGATGAACAGGATGATGTCGCCGCGCTGGGTGATCTCCTTCATCACCTTCTTGAGGCGCTCCTCGAACTCACCGCGGTACTTCGAGCCGGCCACGAGCGCGGCCAGGTCGAGCGTGTAGATCTGCTTGTTCTTGAGCAGCTCGGGAACCTCGCCGCACGTGATGCGCTGAGCGAGGCCCTCGACCACGGCGGTCTTGCCGACGCCGGGCTCGCCGATGAGGACGGGGTTGTTCTTGGTGCGGCGCGAGAGGATCTGCATGATCCGCTCGACCTCGGTCTCGCGACCGACGACGGGATCGAGCTTGCCGTCGGCGGCGAGCTTGGTCAGGTTGCGGCCGAACTGGTCGAGCAGCTTCGAGGACTTCTTGCCCTCGCCCTGCTGGCCCTGCCCCTGACCCTGGCGACGGCCACCGGGACCCGAGAGCATGCGGATGACCTCGTTGCGGATCTTCTCGGAGTCGGCGTCGAAGTCGAGCAGGATGCGCGCGGCGACGCCCTCGTTCTCGCGCACGAGCCCGAGCAGGATGTGCTCGGTGCCGATGTAGTTGTGACCCAGCGACAGCGCCTCGCGCAGCGCCAGCTCGAGCACCTTCTTGGCCCGCGGAGTGAACGGGATCTGTCCGGACGTCACTTCTTCGCCGGAGCCGACGATGCGCACGACCTGCGCGCGAACGCGCTCGACGGTGATGTCGAGCGACTCGAGCACGCGTGCCGCAAGCCCTTCCTCTTCTCTCAGCAGACCGAGCAGGATGTGCTCGGTGCCGATGTAGTTGTGCTTCAGGATGCGGGCTTCCTCTTGGGCGAGGACCACAACCTGGCGGGCTCGTTCGGTGAAGCGCTCAAACACGGCAGATCCTTCCTTAGTCGATCCGGGTCGATTGAGTCACCGGATCACTCATCCCTCTATCGGCGGAGGTCCGTCTGGAGATGAGCGTCTCGTACCCGTTCGCCCGAAGGCCAGTCTACCAACGGGGGTGGCGGCGAAGAGAGGGTTGAAGGAACGGCTGACCCCGACGACCGCGCGCGGCTGAGCCTCAGCGCATCGCCGGGAAGAGCACGACCTCGCGGATCGAGCGGCGACCCGACAGCAGCATCACGACACGGTCGATACCGAGCCCGAGGCCACCCGTGGGCGGCATGCCGTGCTCGAGCGCGCGGACGAAGTCCTCGTCGTAGGGATGGGCCTCGTCGTCCCCGGCGGCGAGGTCGCGTGCCTGGGCCTCGAAGCGGGCGCGCTGCTCGTCGGGGTCGTTGAGCTCGGAGAAGGCGTTGGCGATCTCGATCCCGCCGGCGAAGCACTCGAAGCGCTCGACCAGGCGTTCCTCGGGCGCCGCGCTGCGGTGCGCCTTGGCGAACGGAGAGAGCTCCTCCGGGTAGTCGAGGACGAAGGTCGGCTGCTCCAGGGCCGGCTCGACGTGCTTCGACAGCAGGTCGTCGACGAGCTGCGCCCACGTCTCTGTGGGGTCGAGGCCCTCGATGCCGCGCTCCCGCGCGGCGGCCACGAGCGCCGCCGGATCACGGACGCGGAGGATGTCGACGCCGGTCCGCTCCTCGATCGCCGCGCGCAGGCTGACCCGCCGCCACGGCGGCGTGAAGTCGAGCTCCCCCGCGTAGCCGACCTCGCGCGCCACGTAGGCGACGAGCGCCTCGAGCCGCGTGGCCGCGTCCTCGTAGTCGGCGTAGGCCTCGTACCACTCGAGCATGGTGAACTCGGGGTTGTGCTTGTGCGAGACGCCCTCGTTGCGGAAGTTCTTGCCGAGCTCGTAGACGCGCTCCAGGCCGCCGACGACGAGACGCTTGAGGTAGAGCTCGGTGGCGATGCGCAGGTAGAGGTCGCGGTCGAGCTGGTTGTGGTGGGTGGTGAAGGGCCGCGCCGCCGCACCGCCGTAGAGCGGCTGGAGGACCGGCGTCTCGACCTCGAGGAAGCCCTGGGCGTCGAGGTAGCGGCGGATCGCGGCGAGCACTCGTGAGCGCAGGACGAAGACCTCGCGCGTCTCCTCGTTGGCGATCAGGTCGAGCTCGCGCTGGCGGTAGCGCGTCTCCGTGTCCTCGAGGCCGTGGAACTTCTCGGGCGGCGCGAGCAGCGACTTGGCCAGCAGCGTCCAGCCGTCGAGGCGCAGCGAGAGCTCGCCGCGGCGGCTCTTGAAGGCGGTTCCGTCGACGCCGATCAGGTCGCCGAGGTCAAGCGAGGTGAGGCGCTCGAAGGACGCCTCGCCGAGAACGTCGAGGCGCGCGTGGAGTTGGATGCGCGCGGAGCGATCGACGAGGTCGAGGAAGGCGGTCTTGCCGTGACCGCGACGCGCCGCGAGCCTTCCGGCCAGGCGATAGGCGTCCTCGGTCTCCTCGCCGGCCTCGAGCGCTTCGTGGGCATCGACCACGGTCGCGATCGGGACGGTGCCGTCGAAGTCGTGTGGGAAGGGATCGACGCCGTCTGCGCGCAGGCGGTCGAGCTTGGCGCGGCGGTCGTCTTCCACGGCGCGAGCCTATTCGGGCTCAGGCCGGAGCAACCACGGTGAGCCCGAGCGTCGACGCCGCATCGCCCATCCGGCCGTCGTAGGTGATCAGCTCGGCGAGGTCCTCGCCGAGCGAGAGCGCCGCGGCGACGTGGATGGCGTCGAGACTGCGCAGCGAGGGCTGATCGAGCTCGGCGGCGGCGCGCAGCAACGGCTCGTCCACGTCGATCCTCTCGATCCTCGCGAGTAGGCGACGCGCCTGCGCAACGGCGTCTGCGCCCTGGCGACGGACGGCACGAACGACCTCCACCTGGACGAGCTCGCACGAGGTCGAACTGGGCCGGGGGCCGAGGTGATCTTCAAGCGCCGCAGACTCGGCCTCGGGGAGCACCAGCTTCACCAGGGCCGACGAGTCGAGGTAACTCGTACGCCGCCTACCGTTCATCAGCGCGCATCTGCGCGAGCACCTCGCTCGGGAGGGTGACTCCCGGCTTCGGCTCGAGGGGCGCGCGCTCACGGAGGAACTCTCCGAGGTCGCCTTCCGCCGGCTTGATCCGACCGCTGCGGCGCATCTGCTCGAGTGGCCCGACGGCGGGCAGCGGCGCCAACAGCGCCACCGGCCGGCCGCCGTTGGTCACCTCGAAGGTCTCGCCCTGCTCGACCTCACGGAGGTATCTGCTCGCCTGCTGGCGGAGCTCTCGGACGCCGATCGTCTGCACGGGACTATAAGTAGCACATCAGGTCAGCGGGAGAGCGATCGCGAGCCAGCACGAGGTGCACATCGTCCTGCTGACGGCTGCTCCCGCCTAGCCCGCGTCGATCTTCGTGATCTTCAGCTCGCGGGCGGGGCCGCGCGGGACCGGCACCGACACGACGTCGTTGCGCTTTCGGCCTATCAGCGCCTTGCCCACCGGCGACTCGTTGGAGAGCAGGCCGGCGGAGGGGTCGGCCTCGGGCGGACCGACGATCTTGTAGCGCTGGGACTTGTCGGTCTTCTGGTCCTTGACGTGCACGGAGGAGCCCACGGCCACGACGTCGGTGGGCACGTGATCCTCGTCGATCACCGAGGCCGCGCGGACCTTCTCCTCGAGATCGGCGATCTGGCGCTCGAGCATGGCCTGCTCGTTCTTGGCGTCGTCGTATTCCGAGTTCTCGGAGATGTCGCCGAACTCCCGCGCCTCGCGGATGCGATCCGCGACCTCGCGCCGGCGCGTGGTCGAGAGATGCTCGACTTTGGCCTTGAGCTCTTCGAGCCCCTGAGGGGTGAGGATGAGGTCCTTGGGCATGAGGAGGGGCTCCCTGTCGGCGCGGTGCTCCGGGGCTTCTGAGCCGATCGCGCAGCCGAAAACGACGCGCGAGTCTAGCACCGGGTTAAGCCCGATCTCGCGGCTCGAATCAGGCTGCGAGTGGCACGGCCAGGGCCTCGAGCGCGCGCCGGGCGTCGCTCGTAGTGGGCGCCTCGACAAGCTCGCGGCGCTCGTGCTTGGTGAGCCCGAGCGTGTCCGCGTACCAAGGATAGAACTTGCGCAGGTAGCGACCCGCGCGCTCCACCCCCAGGTGCTCCTCGCCACGATCGATCACCCATTCGAGCTCGCAAGCGACCTCTGCGGCGGAGGGCTCACCCTCGTAGCGACCGAGCAGCCGGGCGAAGCGCCACGGGTTGCCGAACGAGCCGCGGGCGAGCATGACCGCGGCGGCGCCCGTGCGCTCGAAGGCGGCGACCGCACGCTCGTCGGAGGAGAGGCCGCCCGAGAGGATGACCGGTGCCGCGAGCTCGGCCACCAGCTCGGCCGCCAGCGCGAGGTCGGGACTGCCCTTGTGCTGTTGCGAGGCGTGACGGGGGTGGAAGGAGATGGCGGCCACGCCGGCCTCCACGAGCCGGTGCGCGAGTTCGACGCCGGTGCGCTCGCCCGGCCGCTGGCCTGAGCGGAGCTTGACCGTCACCGGCAGACCGCTCCCCTCGAGGGCCGCGCGGGCGATCGCCACCGCGTTCTCGGGCTCCTCGAGCAGCGAGGCGCCGGCGCCGGTCTTGCAGACCTTGCGCACCGGGCAGCCCATGTTGATGTCGATCATGTCGGCGCCGGCCTCGGCCACCTTCGAGCCCGCGACGCGCATGGCCTCGGGGTCGTGGCCGAAGAGCTGGATCGACACCGGGTGCTCGTCGGGATGGATGCGCAGGAACTCGCGCCGCGTGCGCTCGTCGCCGTACTTCAGCCCGAAGCTCGAGACCATCTCCGAGATGGCGAGGCCGGCGCCGTAGCGGCGAGCCTGGAGGCGCACGAACCAGTTGCCGATCCCGGCCAGCGGAGCGAGCACGAGCCGGTTCTCGAAGGTGCGTCCGGCGATCTGGAACGGATCGGTCAGCGATGGCATCCGACCCCTCAAGTTAGCCAGCCGGCTGCGACCTATCCGGCGCCCTCGTGTTGCGCTCGTGAATCAGCCTCAGGCCGGTGAGCGTGAGCTCGTCGTCGACCTCGGAGATCTCGGCGCAGTAGGGGACGATCCCGCTGGCCAGGCCCCCCGTGGCGATGGCGGCGGCGTCGACTCCGAGCTCCTCGCGCATGCGCGCGACGATCCCGTCGACCTGGCCGGCCGTGCCGTAGATCAGTCCCGACTGCAGGGCGGTCATGGTGGTGCGCCCGATGGTCTCGGCGGGAGCCTCGAAGTCGACCTTGGGCAGCTTGGCCGCCCGTTCGGAGAGCGCCTGCATCGAGACCTCGACTCCGGGCGCGAACACCCCACCGAGATACTCGCCGTCGGCGGACACGGCGTCGAAGTTGGTCGCCGTGCCGAAGTCGACGACGATGCAGGCTGTCCCGTAGCGCTCGTAGGCGGCGATGGCGTTGACGAGGCGGTCGGTGCCGAGCTCGCGCGGGTTGTCGATCCGGATGGCCATGCCCGTGCGCACCTCGGGGCCGACCACGAGCAGGGCGCCGCGCAGATAGCGCTCGGAGAGGCCCTCGTACTCATGGGTTAGCTGGGGCACCACCGAGGAGACGATCGCTCCGTCGAGGTCGGCCAGCGAGAGCCCGCGCAGGTCGAGCAGGCCGACGAGCAGCGATGCGACCTCGTCGGCGGTGGCCTCGCGCGCGGTGGCGAAGCGCCAGTGCTCGATGAGCTCGGTGCCGCGGAAGGTCCCGACGTGGGTCTGGGTGTTGCCGACGTCGATGGCGAGCAGCATCGGCTTGATTATCCCTGCGCTGCGGCGCTCACAGCACGCCGATGCGCTCGACCGACTGGCCCTCGAGGCTGGCGAGGGCGGCTTGGAGCGACGTTCCGTCCGGGAGCGCGAGCGCGGGCTCCAGCTCGAGCAGGGGAGCGAGCACGAAGCGTCTCTGCGTGACGTCGGGATGCGGCAGGGTGAGCCGCTCCGAGTGGTGCTCGAGCTCGCCGAGCAGGAGCACGTCGATGTCGATGAGGCGCGGAGCGTGACGAGCGCCGCCGGGCTCGCGGCCGAGCGCTACCTCGACCTCCCTGCACAGCTCGAGCAGAGCATCCGGCTCGAGCCCGGTCTCGACCTCCAGGCAGGCGTTGACGAACTCGCGCTGACCAACCGCTCCGGCCTGCGGCTCGGTCTCGTAGGCCGACGAGGACCGTAGGACCCGCAGGCTGCCGCGCGCTTCGCCGGGGCGGTGCAGCAGCTCGTGGGCGGCGCGCAGGTTCTCGAGGCGCTCGCCCTCGTTCGAGCCGAGGCCGAGGAACCCGCGCCGCGACGTTCCGTCGCTCAGTCCGCGCGCTCCCGGTGGACCGCGACCGCGACCTCGTCGACGGGCAGGGCGATCGGCGGCTCGGGCTTGGCGGCGCGAACCGAGACCTGGTCGACGCCGTAGCGCTCCATCATGCGGTCGGCCACGCGCGTGCACAACCGCTCGAGCGTCCGGTACGAGCGCTCCTGGGCCGCGAGCGCGACCTGCTGGCAGACATCGCCGTAGTCGATCGTGTCCTCGACGCGGTCGGTGACGGTGGCGTCGCAGCGGTCGAGCTCAAAGGAGATGTCGAAGACAAGCCGCTGGCCGACCTCGCGCTCAGCATCGCCGACGCCGTGATGGGTGAAGATCGACAGGCCGGAGATGTCGACCGTGACGATCGGCTCTACGCCGAGATCCTCGTCGAAGTCGTCGGGGTCCTCCTCGGGCTCGGGCTCGTCGCCGGGGCGGTCGGTCACCGGGCGAACCTACCAAGCGCGCCCCTGAGTCCCGGCCGGGACGGCGAGAGGCCGACCGGCTCAACCCTCACCGGGCGGGGGCCGGCCGGCCAGCACCGCTCGTGCGACTGTGAGCGCGTCGGCGACCTCGGCCACGTCGTGGACGCGGAAGACGTGGGCGCCGGCGGCCAGGGCGAGCACGTTGGTGGCGATCGTGCCGGGCAGCCGCGAGTCGGCCCGGCGCCCGGTGAGCCGGCCGAGCAGGCTCTTGCGCGAGGTCCCGATCACCAGCGGGCGCCCGATGGCCACGAGCTCGTCGAGGCGGGAGAGGAGCTCGAGATTGTGGTCGACGGTCTTGCCGAAGCCGATGCCCGGGTCGAGCCAGACGTGCTCCTCGGGGACGCCCTCGCCGACGGCAAAGGCGAGCCGCTCCTCGAGGTGGCGCTTGACCTCCGAGACGACGTCGTCGTAGCGCGGGTCGTCCTGCATGGTCTGCGGGTCGCCGCGCATGTGCATGAGCACGCAGGTGGCGCCGGCACCGGCCACCAGCCCGGCGATCTCGGGCGCGAAGCGGAGGGCCGAGACGTCGTTGACGATGCGCGCTCCCGCGGACAGGGCGGCGGCGGCCACGTCGGCCTTGGTGGTGTCGATCGAGACCCGCAGTCCCGCCGGACCGGTGTCGCGCCCGGCTGCGAGGCGCTCGACCACGGGGATAGTCCGCTCGAGCTCCTCCTCGACGGAGACCGGCTCCGCACCCGGGCGCGTCGACTCCCCGCCGACGTCGACGATCGTCGCGCCGTCGGCCACGAGCCGGCGGCCGTGCTCGACCGCGGCGCCGTGGTCGAGGTGGCGCCCGGCGTCGGAGAACGAGTCGGGCGTGACGTTGACCACGCCCATCAGCACCGGCTCGGGAACGGTCACGGGCGTACGGGCGCGGAGCGCGCCGCCAGCCGCCCCCCGAAGTTCGTCGTGTACACGGTGACCCGCCCGGACACCGGCTGAGGCGGCTCGTAGGCCAGGCCGATGCCGACCTCGCGGAACTCGGCGCGGAGGATGTTCGCGCGGTGACCCGGGCTGTTCATCCAGCCCTCGACGAACTCCTCCGGGGTTCCCGCCGTCTCCTCGCCCCAGGCCAGGTTCTCGCCGACGCTCACACCGGTGCGCGGGTACCCGGCGGCGGCGATCCGCTCGGCTGGCTCCGTCCCGTCCGGCGCGTCGTGCGCGAAGAAGCGGCGCTCGCCCATGTCCTCGGAGTGGGCGAGCGCGGCGCGGGTGAGGGTCGCCGAGGAGCTCAGCGGAGCCAGCCCGGCCTCGGCGCGCCGCGCGTTCACAAGGCACAACGTGGCCCGCTGCGTCTGCGCGGTGTTCGACGCGGTGGGCAGGTCTCCGGAGCCGACGCAGGCGTCGGCGTCGGGGGTCAGCACCTGCACGAGCTGGCTGCCGTACGCGGGGTAGGTCAGGCCCGCGACGATGATCACGGCGGCCACGGCCCAGCCGATGCGCTGGCGGGCCGGACTCACGGAGCCGTCTCGAGCCGTGTCGCCTGCGCCAGATCGTGGGCGAGGCCGCGCGCCGCCCGCCCGTCGGTTCGGCCCGAGGTGGCCACGCGCACGGAGGATAGGCGCGAGATCGGTATCCCGTGCCGTACCAGGCTGCGCTCGAGCGCCTCGTCCTCGAGCGCCGGGCTCGGCTCGATGCCGCCGATCTGGGCGTAGGTCTCGGCGGTCAGGGCCATCGACGCGCCGCTGAACTGCCAGTGTTCGCAAGCGCTCGCTCGGCCGGCGGGCGTGTCGAGCAGCGCGCGGTGGCGCGCCGCCGCCTGCTCGGCGCGCAGGCGCAGGACGCGGCGCCCCAGCCGGCGGGCGTCCTCGTCGCGGATCTCGACCCGTCCGCCGATGGCCCGGGCGCCGGCGGCGACCGCCGCGAGCTGAGCGCCCAGCCAGGTCGGGGCGACCACCGAGTCCGCGTCGGTGGAGGCGATCAGCCCGTCCGGGCGACCCACGGCCAGCAAGCGCTCGCAGGCCAGGTCCATGCCGATGCGCCGCGCCGGCCCGGAGCCGCGGCCCGGGCCGTCGATCAGATGCAGCCTCGGATGCGGCCGCGCCGCGGCGAGCGCCCGCGCGCGCTGCTCGGTTCCGTCCGAGCACGCATCGAGCACGAGGATGACCTCGAAGCCTCCGCGCTCGACTTCGGCCTGGTCCGCGAGTCCCTCGAGGCAGCACTCGACCAGCTTCTCCTCGTTGCGCGCGGGCACGACCACGCAGGCGCGCAGGCCGGCCGCGGGCGGTGCGAGCGCCCTCACGAGGCCGGGACCGGCGCCGCGGACTCGACGAGCTCGCGGCCGCGCTCGTAGTCGTCGTCGCGCTCGTGGGTCAGCACGCCGACGGTCACGCCGTCGGCGCCGTACCAGACGGTGAACGCCCCGCCGCCGTGGTCGACCAGCCGGGCCTCGTCGTGTCCGTCGCCCCAGGCCGCGTACTTGAGCTGATGGGCGCCGATCGTCGACCAGAAGCCGGGGGCTGAGTCCCATACGTCCTCGCCGCCGGCGAGCCGGCTGCCGGCGACCCGGCCGTGGCTGAGCGCCTCGCCCCAGTGCTCGACGCGCAGGCGCCGGCCGGCGGTCGGGTTGTAGGGACAGGCTATGTCCCCGACCGCGAACACACCCTCCGCGCTCGTGCGCATCCCGGCGTCGACGGCGACCCCGCCGCGCGCGAGCTCGACCCCGGCGGCCTCGGCGAGGTCCACGTTGGGCCTGATGCCCGC
>JBBSNG010000081.1:0-9379 GCA_038232755.1 Solirubrobacterales bacterium
ACGCGCCGGAATCTAGCGCGGGCGAGCGCGGGTGGCGGACTCGACTCCCCGGCTCGCCCCGGGCCTCGGCGCCCTCACGGCTCCAGCTCAGGGCGTCGCGCGCCAGGAAGCGCTTCCAGCGTGGTCGGACCGAGGCTAGGTCGCCGCCGCGCCCGACAGCTCCGCCGCGACCTCGGCCACCTCGGTCGGCGTGCGCCCCACCCGCACGCCCTGCGCCTCGAGCGCCTCGGCCTTGGCCTGCGCCGTACCGCTCGAGCCCGAGACGATCGCGCCGGCGTGGCCCATGGTCTTGCCGGGCGGCGCGGTGAAGCCCGCGATGTAGGCGACCACCGGCTTCGAGACGTGCTCGGCGATGTAGCCGGCCGTGCGCTCCTCCTCGTCGCCGCCGATCTCGCCGCACATGACGATCAGCTCGGTCTCGGGATCGGCCTCGAACTGGGCGATCACGTCGATGAACGAGGAGCCGACGATGGGGTCGCCGCCGATACCGACGATGGTCGTGTTGCCGAAGCCGCGCCCGGCTAGCTCGTTGCCGATCTGGTAGGTCAGCGTTCCCGAGCGGGAGACGAGCCCGACGCCGCCCTCCGAGAAGAAGTGGGCGGGAATGATCCCCACGTTGGCCTTGCCGGGCGAGAGCACGCCGGGGCAGTTCGGCCCGATCAGCTTGGTCTGACCGCGGCGCAGGTGCGTGTAGACCCGCAGCATGTCGTGCGCGGGGATCCCCTCGGTGATGCAGACCACGAGCTCGATGCCCGCGTCGGCGGCCTCGAGGATCGAGTCGGCGGCGAAGCGCGGCGGAACGAAGACCATGCTCGCGTTCGCGCCGGTCTCGGCCACGGCGTCGTGGACGGTGTTGAAGATCGGCACGTCCTCGACGTCCTGGCCGCCCTTGCCGGGCGTCACCCCGCCGACGAGATCGGTGCCGTAGCGGCGGTTGTTCATCCCGTGGAAGGTGCCCTCACGCCCGGTCAGCCCGGAGATCACGAGCTTCGTGTCGGCGCCGACGAGGATGCTCACCGCGTCGGCGCCGGGGGTGTGCCCCCGCCTCCGGCGGCCTCAGCGGCGGCCTGGTCGGCCCCCGAGACGTCGGCCTGCGAGGCCGCGCCGGTGTCGGCGGTGCCCGCGCCCACCGACGCCGGATGGTCGCCGCTCTCCGGCAGCGACGGCGTTGCGCCATTCCCGGCCAGCTCGACCACGCGCGCCGCGGCGCCGAGCATGGTCTTCTCCACGTGGACGCCGTCGAGGTTCGCGTCGGCGAGGATCCGGCGGCCCTCCTGGTCGTTCGTGCCGTCGAGGCGAACCACGAACGGCACGGTCACGTCGACCTGTCCAAAGGCCGCGACAAGCCCGCGCGCAACCTCGTCGCAGCGGGTGATGCCGCCGAAGATGTTGAAGAGCACGGCGTCGACCTTGGGGTCGGAGAGGATCACCTCGACCGCGTCGACGATGGCCTCGGCGCGCGACCCGCCGCCGGCGTCGAGGAAGTTCGCGGGCCGCCCGCCGGCCTGGGCGACGACGTCGAGCGTGGACATGACGAGCCCGGCGCCGTTGCCGAGGATCCCGACGTTGCCGTCGAGCTTGACGTAGGTCAGCCCGCGCTCGCGGGCCATCTGCTCCTGCTCGTCCTCGCCGCCCGAGTTGCGCATGCGCGCGGTCTCGGGGTGCTTGTAGAGGGCGTTCGCGTCGACGGTGACCTTGGCATCGAGGGCGACGACCTCGCGCGCCTCGGTCACGAGCAGCGGATTGACCTCGACGAGCATGGCGTCCTCACCCACGAACGCGTCGTAAAGGCGAGCAAGCAACGCACCCACCGGACGGATGACGTCAGCAGCGATCCCTGCCTCGAAGGCGAGCCGCCGGCCGTGGAAGTCCTGGAAGCCGACCAGTGGGTCGACGTGTACGCGGGCGATCGCCGTCGGGTCGCGTTCGGCAATCTCCTCGACGTCCATGCCGCCCATGCGCGAGAGCATGGCCATCGGCTGCTTGGCCCCGCGGTCGAGCAGAATCGCCGCGTAGTACTCCTCGGCGATCTGCGAGGCCTTCTCGATGTAGAGCTCGTGCACGGTGAAGCCGCGGACGTCCATGCCGAGGATGTCCTCGGCGTGCTCGCGGGCCTCCTCCCGGTCGGCCGCCACCTTGATGCCGCCGGCCTTGCCGCGCCCACCGATCAGTACCTGGGCCTTGATCACCACCGGGTAGCCGAGCTCCTCGGCAGCCTCGACGGCCTCCTCGGTCGTCTGCGCAGGCCGGCCGTCCGGGGTCGGCACCCCGTGGTTGCGGAAGAGCTGCTTGCCCTGATATTCGAGGAGATCCATAAAGACTTAGAATGCGGAGATGCGCCCGCGGCTGCGAGCCGGGCGGCGGCGCACCCTATCGAACCCTCGCCGCGACCCTCAGGAGACCTGTGCCCCTCCCCAAGAACGTCAAATTCGTGACCCTGGACGTCTACGGGACCCTGATCGACTGGGAGTCCGGCGCCTACGACGCCTTCCAGAAGGAGGCCGATCGCGAGGGCCTGACCATCGATCGCAACGCGCTCGTCCCGCTCTTCATCGGCATCCAGCAGGAGATCGAGCGTGGCTCCTACGAGCTCTACGCTGAGGTCATGCGCAGGACCGCCGTCCGCGTCGCCAACGACCTGGGCTGGGACATCGAGCCCTCGCGCTCGCGCTTCCTGCCCGACTCGATCCCGCGCTGGCCGGCCTTCCGGGAGACCAACGCGCAGCTCGATCGCCTGGCCAAGAAGTTCGAGATCGGGCTGCTCTCGAACATCGACGACAAGCTGCTCGGCGCGACGCGCCGCCACTTCCGACCGGACTTCGACCTCGTGGTCACCGCGCAGCAGGTGCGCGGCTACAAGCCGGACCCGGCCCACTTCAAGGAGTGCGCGCGGCGCATGGGCGGCAAGCGCGGCTGGGTCCACATCGCCAGCGGCTACGACACCGACGTCGAGCCCTGTCTGAAGGAGAAGATCCCGGTGATCTGGGTCAACCGCTCGGGCCAGCAGCTCGACACCGGCCAGAAGAAGCCGACCGCCGAGGTCAAGAACCTGCGCGAGGCGGTCAAGCTGCTCGGCGCGGGCTAGCGCTCGGGTCGCGAGCGCTCCGGGCACGAGAGGCAGCCGAGAGTCGTGCGGGTGGTGGCGGTCCATCCCGACGCGCTGGTGATCACGAGCCGGATGTGGCAGACCAACGCGGTCCTGCTGCGGGCCGCGCGGCGGGAGAACGCCGACCCCGCGGGTGGCGAGTCCGCGGCCGGGGAGGCCCGCTCCGCCACTGAGGCCATGCTCGTCGACTCGCCGTACTTCCCCGACGAGCTCGAGGCGCTCCCCGCGCTCGCGCGGGAGACCGGCTTCGAGGTCGAGGCCCTGCTGGCCACGCACGCCGACTTCGACCATCTGCTCGGGCGCCTCGCCTTTCCGGAGCTGGCCCTGGGGGTGGCCGACACGACGTCGACGCGCCTACGCGGCGAGCCGGGAACGGCGCAGCGAGCGCTCCGCGAAGCAGACGCCGAGCACTACCTCCGCCGCGAGCGTCCGCTGAGCCTGGGCGCGACGCACGAGCTGCCCGTGCCCGGACGCCTCGAGCTCGGCGGCGAGGAGCTCGAGCTGCACCTGACGAGCGGCCACACCGCCGATGGGATGGCCATCGTGGCCCCTCACGCGGGTCTCCTCCTCTGCGGCGACTACCTCTCCGACGTCGAGATCCCGGTCCTCTCCCCCGGCGGCTCGCTCGAGAGCTACCGCGCGACGCTCGCGCGCGTCGCGCCGCTCGTCGAGGCTGCGGAGCGCGTCGTGCCCGGACACGGCTCGCCGCTCGACCGCGAGCTCGCGCTGCGCGTACTCGACGAGGACATCGACTATCTCGATCTCCTCGAACGCGGCGAGGAGCGGCCGAAGCTGCCCTCAGGCCGCGACAGCCGCCGCCAGCACGCCATCCACGCCGAGAACCTCGCGCGGGTGGGCGCGGCCTGAGGCCGGGCGCCGGTTTGCCGGGTGGGGGCCCGGGTACGGGCGCTGCGTGAGTCGCTCCCGTACCACCCCTCTCGGCGCGGTCGGCAAGGGCCTGCTCGCCGGCGCGATCGGCACTGGCGTAATGACCGCCTACCAGCTCGGCGCCGCCAAGGCGATGGGCAGTGGCTCGAGCAACGTTCCCGGCGAGGTCGGCAAGCGCGTGATCGAGGGCCTCTTCCAGCGGCCGGTCTCCGACGAGGAGAAGGAGAAGCTCACCAACCCGGTCCACGCCATCTACGGGATCTCATGGGGAGTGCTCTACGGCCTCGTGCACGCCTCGCTGCGGCCGGGCTCGAAGAGGCACGGCCTCGCCTTTGGCACCGCGGTCTGGGGCGCGAGCCTCGTCGAGCTGCCGGCAATGGGTCTGGCGCCGCCGGTGTGGGAGATGCCGCCGACGAGCATCGCGCTCGACCTGTCGTACCACCTGGTGTACGGGGCGGGCGTGGCCGCGGGTTACGCGGCGATCGACCGCTGAGCGCTCGTCAGAGTCGCTCGGGGACGAGGCTCAGTCCGAGCCTGTGAGCCGCCGTCCAGAGGCGCCGGTCCCAAGTCGCGAGCGTGAGATCGCCCGGGTCGGCAAGCAGGGCCGCGGCCAGATGCACTGAGTCGAGGCTGCGAAGGCCGTGGATACCAACCTCGACCATGGCTGGCGATATTAGCGAGAAGGCGCCACAAGCGGTGGACGGGCAGCTCATACATACCCGCTCGCGCGCTAGCGGTCGAGCCGCGGCTCGATGACCGGCTTTACATCGATGACCGGAGTCCCGTCGAGGGCCTCGAGGTTCCGCACGCGCACTCGCCTGCCCTCGATCGAGAGGATCCCGACCCGGTGCAGCCCGATCGGGTTCGGCCGATCCGGCGACCGGGTGCTGAACACGCCCTGCTCGGCATTCGCCGGATCGCTGCGGGGATGGACTCTCAGCACGTCGCGGCGCGCGCGATCGAGCCAGGTCAGCACGATGACGTCCGTGTCCGGCTGAAGGTCGCGAAGACCTTCGCTCACGCCCTGCTCGAAGACGAGCCAGGCCTCCGGCGATCCTTCGTCGCCCTGCTTCGGGGCCAGCTCACGCTCCGCCAGCGGGGACTCGACCCACCCGATCGGCTGCAATCGGTACGGACCGTCGGTCATCCTGCCTCCCCACCGCTCATCGAAGAGGGGGTCCTGCTACCTGATCACCGCGATCGTCGCCCCGGTCGAGACCGACCCTCCCTCGCTCACCCCGAGTTCCTCCACCTTCCCCGCCCTGTGCGCGGTGATCTCGTTCTCCATCTTCATGGCCTCGATCACGCAGATGAGCGCGCCTTCCTCGACCTCGGCGCCCTGCTCGACGGCCACCCGCAGGATCGTTCCCTGCAGCGGCGAGACGAGGTCCTCGGCCGCACCACCGCCCCCGGACGAGGCGCCGCCGCGCTCGCGCCGGCGCGGCTTGCGAGTGGGGCCGCTGGGCATCCCGGCCGCTCCGCTTGCCGGCGCGGCACCGTTGGCCACCGGCGGCGGGCCGATCACCTTGACCTCGAAGCGCCGCCCCGAGACCTCGACCGCGTAGGAGCGCTCGAGCCTCTCCTCCTCGTCCTGCTCGCCGGAGCCCGCGGCCGGCTCGGGCGGCGGCGCAGCGGTGCCCTTCAGCCACTCGGGATCCTCGACGAGGTCGCGGCAGGTCTCCCCCGCGCGCCACTGGTCGGTGTCGAGCAGGGCGAGATGGAACGGGATCAGCGTGGTCAGACCGCCGACCTCGAACTCGGAGAGGGCTCGGCGCATGCGCTTGGTCGAAGAGTCACGGTCGACATCCCAGACGATCAGCTTCGCCACCATCGGGTCATAGAGCGGGCTGATCTCGGAGCCCGCCTCGACGCCCGAGTCGACGCGCGTGAACGGCCCCGAGGGCTCGCGGTAGGAGGCGATGGTCCCCGGCGCCGGCGCGAAGCGCTTCGAGGCGTCCTCGGCGTTGATGCGGCACTCGATGGCGTGGCCGCGCAGCACGACCTCGTCCTGCCCGAAGGCGAGCTCCTCCCCCGCGGCGATCTTGATCTGCTCGCGGACGATGTCGATGCCGGTGGCCATCTCGGTCACGCAGTGCTCGACCTGCACGCGGGTGTTCATCTCCAGGAAGAAGTAGTCGTCGCCCTGGAGCAGGCCCTCGATGGTCCCCGCCGAGTGATACCCGACCGCGCGAGCGGCGTCTGTACCGATCTTGCCGATCCGCTCGCGCAGCTCGGGCGAGACTGCCGGCGCCGGCGACTCCTCGATCAGCTTCTGGTGGCGGCGCTGGACCGAGCAGTCGCGCTCGAACAGGTGGATCACGTTGCCGTGGGTGTCGGCCAGGACCTGGACCTCGACGTGGCGCGGGTCGGGCAGGTAGCGCTCGAGGTAGACCGTGGCGTCCGAGAAGAACTTCTCGCCCTCGCGGGCGGCACCCTCGAACGCGCTCTCGAGCTCGTCCTCGGTGTGCGCGACGCGAAAGCCCTTGCCACCCCCGCCGCCCGCGGCCTTGATGGCCACCGGGTAGCCGACATCGGCGTCGATGATCTTGCGGGCGGCCTCGACGTCCTCGACCGGGTCGGTCGTCCCCGGCACGATCGGCACGCCGGCGTCGCGCATGAGCTCGCGCGCGCGCGTCTTCGAACCCATCGCGTCGATGGCGTCAGCCGGCGGGCCGATGAAGACGATCCCGGCTTCGTCGCACGCGCGCGCGAAGGCCGAGTTCTCGGCCAGGAACCCGTAGCCGGGATGGATGGCCTCGGCGCCCGACCGCTGCGCGGCGTCGATGATCTTCTCGACCACGAGGTAGCTCTCGCTCGCGGCGCCACCGCCGAGCAGGTAGGCCTCGCCGGCGCGCCGCACGTGGGGCGCGTCGCGATCGGTCTCGGAGTAGACGGCGACGGTGGCCACACCGAGCTCCTCGAGCGCACGCATGACGCGGACGGCGATCTCACCGCGGTTGGCGACCAGGACCTTGGAGAACATGAGCGGCGACAGCTTAGAGGGAGGGCGCGGCGAGCCGTTCTCGCCGAGGGGTGGGTAGGTAGGGACGATGAGCGATCGCCCTCCCACCGGACCGCGCCTGCGCGAGCAGCCACGCGGCGAGCGCTCGGAGGACGACTTCGAGCTGTGGGTCACCGAGGCGACCGAGCGTGCCGATCCCGTCATGGCGTGGCTCGGAGTGGTCTTCGCCCTTCTGGTCGGCTTCGAGCTGGCGGTCGAGGTCGCTCCCCCCGCCGACCGGATCCTCTCCATCGCGGGGTGGTCGATCTGGGCGGTCTTCGTGCTCGAGCTCGCCGTCAAGCTGTGGCTCGCGCCGAGCCGCGTGGCGTTCCTGCGGCGGCGCTGGCTCCAGGTCGTGGCCCTGCTCGTCCCGACGCTGCGCGTCTTCTCGTTCCTGCGCCTGCTGCGCTTCGGGCGCGCGCTGCCGGCCGCGCGCGTGCTGTCGTCGTCCTACCGCAACGTGGGCACCGCGCGGCGGCTGATCGGCTCGCGGCTCGGCTACGTGGGCACGTTGAGCACGGTCGCAGTGGTCGCGGTTGCCGAGCTCGCCTACGTGTTCGAGCGCGACGCGCCCCGCGAGACCTTCCCCACGTTCGGCGACGCCGTGCTGTGGTCGCTCTCGGTGGTGCTCGCCGGGCAGGGCGACCCCGTCCCGGCCACGGCGGCGGGACGCGTCGTGATGATTGCCGGGTTCGCCTTCGGCGTGGTCGTGGTCGCCTCCCTGGCCGGGACGATCGGCGCGTTCCTGGTCGACGACCGGCGCGAGCGCGCCGAGCAGGGCTGAGACGCGAGCGTCAGACCTCGGCCGGTTCCGGGGGGCGACGCCCCGGTGCGCGCGCGGCCTCCCCGCAGCGGCCCGCGCGCCGCTGCACGAGCCGGGCCAGAGCGCGATCGGCGCGATCGCGACCGGGATCGCGCCGAGCAGCGGCGCCAGACTCGACGACGAGATAGCTCTCCGAGGCGTTGCCGCCCCCGAGCAGGTAGGCCTCGTCGGCGTGGCGCAGGTGCGAGCCGTCGCGGTCGTTCTCGGAACACGGGCGACGGTAGCTTCGAGGCGCGGGACCCGCGCACGCGTCGTGCCCCGTCCCTGCCCCTCGCGGCCTCGTGACCCTCAACGGTCGCGCCGGCCGAACGCCCTCAGCGGCCCTTTCTCCCAAGCACGGCCAGGTACTCGCCATCGGAGACGTACGTGCCGTCCGTAGCGGCGTTCCAGCGCTCGAAGAACGCCGTCAGGTCGTCGCGAAGCGGCTCCCAGCCGCCGTCGGAGTCGAGCGCGCCCCGGACCATCAGCACCGGCCCGAACTTCGTTCCGTACTCGTTGACCGCGTCGGCCACGGAATCGAAGCGAAACCGGACCACGGCGCGCTCGAACTCGAGCTCGATGCCGGTGCCCTCGAAGAGGTCGCGGACGTGTCCCTCGGTTCCCCACAGCGGTGGTGGCTCGGCGAAGTCCGGTGGCGGCGCGGCGTAGCCTCCGACGACCCGGAAGAACTGGCCGATCAACCCGTCCGGCGTCCAGCTGCAGATTCCGGCGCGCCCGCCGGGCCTGAGAACACGCGCGATCTCCTCGGCGGCCACGCGGTGGCGCGGGGCGAACATGGCCCCGAAAACCGAGAGGACGACGTCGAAGCTCTCGTCCGCGAAGGGCAGCGCCTCTGCGTCGCCCTCGACCCACTCGAGCTCGACCCCCGCTTCGGCGGACCTTCGCCGCCCGGCCTCGAGAAGCTCGGGCGTGAGGTCGAGGCCCGTCACCCTCGCGCCGGCGCTCGCCGCCGGAATGGCGGCGTTGCCGTCCCCGCAGGCCACGTCGAGCACCTCGTCGCCTGCCGCGACGCCGACGCGCTCGACGATCCACCGGCCCACCCCGGCGATCTGCTCGGCGATCGCCGGGTAGTCGCCGGTGGCCCATGTGGTGCGCGCCTGTTGCTTCTGCGCCCTGATCTGATCGACCGTCATGCCCTCCTCCTCACCTCGTTCGGACCGGTCCGTCCGGGCGGGACGGTGATCTCAAAGATGCCTGCGTCGCGCGAGCGATCTGCGGGCCTCCGCTGTCGATCCCTGTCTGCGTGCTCGCCCCACCGGGTGCTCCGACAGAACCCGAGGACGTCGGCCGCCCCTGGGTCAGACCTCAGCCTGGTCGGGGTCCGGCGCGCCGGCGCGCGCGGCCGCCTCCCCGCGGCGCCGCGCGCGGCGCTGCGCGAGCCGGGGCCAGAGCGCGGTCGCCGCGATCACCACCGGAACCGCGGCGAGGAGGGGCGCCGGCACGTCGAGGCCGGCCTTGGTGGCGAGGCCGAGTCCGGCTCCGATGAGCACGACGCCGAGCACCGTGCGCAGCGTCCCGGGCGGGATCCGCACCGACCACTGGCTACCGAACCAGACCCCCG